>NZ_JBSHNQ010000084.1:0-333502 GCF_053604665.1 Lacinutrix chionoecetis | reverse complement strand
CTCAACTACCAGGTCTAATGTGATTGTATTGTAACAGCTGGTGTTGGTATTGAGCACACCTGCCACTATGGTTTGCGGGTTACTTATATTAGTGTAGGTATTTGGTAATGGGTTGGTTTGAGCGTCTGCATCTGCCTGATTTAGGTAATACGTAACGCTATAGGCTGGATTGCTGCCTGTTATTTCGTTGTTTTTTATGGTTAAATCGATGGCTGTAAAACCGTCTGGTGTGCCGTCGTCGCAAACTTCTAATGGTGTGGGTGCGATGAGGGTTGGAAGTGGGGTAACATTTAAAGAAAGCGTAGTTACCTCATAACAATCCGTATTAAAATCGTTTTCTGCACGTACAAAAATTGTTTGTGGATTACTTGTATTGGTAAAAGGACTGGTTAAAGGAGTTGCTCCGTTTTCGGCATCTAATTGAGATGCATGATAAGAAATTGTAACATCTGTAGCGCCACCCAATAAAATTGGCGTTTGAGAGTCTAAGTTAAATGGTGCAAAGCCATTATTGCTGGCATCATCACAGACATCAAAAGATTGAATTGTGGTTACCATTGGCGTGTTAAAAACTTCCAAATCAAGAGTGGTAACACTATAGCAATCGGTAGCATCAGAATCTACGCGTACATGGATGGTTTGATTGTATGCCATGGTATTTTGAAATGTAGTAGAATTTGCAATCTCTGGTGTACCAGCTTCAGCTTCGGTTTGTAAAATGTAAAAGGAAACTTGTACCGTTTGTGTGTTTCCTGCTATTATTTCAGCTTCAGCTTGTGTTAAGTCAAAAATATCAAAACCCTGATTGTTATCATCGCAACCTTGTAAAGGTGTTGCAATATTAGCAATGGGAGCTCCAACTACTTGCAAGTCCATTGTCGTGTAAGCGACACAGCCTAAATTTGTTTCCACACGAACATAAATAGTTTGATTTGCAGATGTACTATCATAAGGAGAAACCAATGCATCAATTGGATTTCCTGTTTCAGCTTCTATTTGTGTTTCGTAATACGTAACGGTAACATTTGTAGCATTATTTGCAATGGCATCACTTTCGGCATCCAAATTAAAGGGAGCAGAATTCGGATTAGTTCCATTATTACAGGCTAAAAGTGGGTTAGGAGGTATGACGGTTGGTAATGGGTTAACTTGAATGGTTTCGGTTGAATTAATAGCAAGTACGCAGTTAGGAGGTGTGGCACTTGTAGCTGAAATAATTTCTACAGTGGTATTTGTATTTAATGCAGGAATAGTTAATGTAAAATTTCCTGCAGCATCTAAATTTAAGGTTTGATTTGCACCTCCATTAATGGTATAAGAAATAGTGGCATTTGGGTCTCCAGAGAACTGTAATATGCCATCCTCACCTTCACATACTGGTGAATTATTTATTACAGTTGGTGCGGTGATTGAAGATATTGTTACAGTTTCACTGTCTGTTATTGATTGCGTACAGACTACAGCTCCCGAATTATTGAGTACCTGAGCATTTTCTAAGTTAAGTGTTGTGTTAACTGTTGGTGATTGTATTATGGTTGCTACTCCTGTTGCGTCTAATATAATTTGTTGCGTTGCACCTCCATCTATATTATAATTAACAGCAGCATCTGGTGTACCTGTTATGGTGAATGTTACCGAATCTCCATCACATATTGCGTTACTTGAAACCGTTAATGTTGCATCTGGAATAGGTGTAACAATTAAATCGAAGTCTATTAAGGTATAACAATTTGTGCCCGAAGATTTAACTTTAGCATATATGGTTTGCGGGTTTGAAGTATTGGCATAAATACCAGGAAGTTCATTAACATCATCTACTGCATCGGCTAAGCTTTCGTAAAATTCTATAGTATTAATTGGATTAGAATTGATACTGTTTTCTAAACTGCTTAAATCGAATATTGCTATGTTAGGATTACTACTGCATTGTAAAACATCATCAATAGCATTAGCGGTTGGAGGAGAAGGAAAGGCACCAGTACCATTAGTAGCAGTACCAGTCCATTGGATTTCAAATCCGTCGTCACCAAAAAACCTGTCTATAACTATATAATAAGATTCTCCTACATTTACATTAAGCCAAAATACATAACCGTTACCATTAGCGCCTGGGCCAGTTTGAGTTAAAGTAGTACTTCCATTAATACCTGTATGATTGTTTGCTAATCCAGCATCATTAGGATTTGTGGTTGCACATCTAATAGGATTACCCAAGTTACCACAGTTAACATTTGGACCAAATACCCAAAAATCGAAATCTACCATAATATCTGGATTGTCAGGAATTATTTCAAAGCCCAATGTTCCAGCTTGTACAATATTAACTTCTAACCATAAAGAGTTATTTTCACCACCACCGCAAGCAGACACTTCTTGAGTTGCGCCAATACCATTTGCATTAGACATAAAATTACCATTTCCACAAACGGTAATGGCATTTATACAATCGTTAGGTTCTTGCGCATTGGCATGGGAAAATAGTAGTATTAAAAAAACTAAAATTAAGGACTTCTTCATCTGCTTCTTTTGTGGTGAATAAATACTGCGACACCTTTATAAACTCTTAGTTTAATAGTCTAAATGTGCTTAAACATAAAACAATTATAGTTAATAAATTCCTACTATAAATATTAATTTTCTTATAGTAAAACCTTTAAATTTATTTTTTTACAATTAAGAATTCTGAACGTCTGTTTTGTGCATCTTCGTAATCTGTACATTTAGATTTACAATCAATTTTTGGCTCACTACTTCCAACACCTGCTGATGATAACCTGTTTCTGTCTATGCCTTTAGAAATAACATACTGTACAGTTGCTTTGGCACGTTTTTCAGAAAGATTTTTATTGTATGCAGCGCTTCCTTTAGAGTCTGTATGTGACCTAACTAAAATTTCCATGTCCGGATAATCTTTCATTATTCGTACTAATTTATCTAATTCAAGTGCACCTTGTTGTGTGATGTTACTTTTGTTGAATTCAAAATAAATATTTTGAAGTTTTACCTCGGTTTCGGTTATTAATTCATTTACCTCAGCAACAGGTTTTAAAGCTGCATCTACAGTTATTTGAATACCATCAGAATTTTCTACCGGAAAGGAAGCCGTTTCGTATCCATCTTTAGCAACATTAATCGTATAGCTATCGTCGCAGGTAATATTAAAACTGGTTTTTCCATCACGACCTGTTTTTTGCGTGGTGATGATGTTGTTTTCCTGGTCGTAGATTGAAACGACAGCATTAGATAAGTTTGCTTTAGTGTTAGCATCTGTAACTAAAGTAACCGCCTCAAATTGACAAATAGGTATGGCCATATAGATATTATCTACTCCAGATCGATTTGAAGAAAAATAGCCTATTTTTTTTGCGCTGTTAACACTAAAAGAAAAATCATCTCTTTTAGTGTTGATACCGTTTCCCAAGTTTTCGGCTTTTTCGTTGGTAGTAATGGAGTATTTAAAAATATCATAACCTCCAAAACCTGGTCTTCCGCTTGATGCAAAATAAAGTATAGTATCACTAATAAAAGGAAAGCCTTCTTTGCCAGAGGTATTTACGTTTTTTCCTAAATTTTCTGGTTTTCCGTAGTTATTACCATTAATACTAATTTTCCAGATATCTGTATCTCCTATTCCTCCTGGCATGTTAGAAGCGAAGTACAGGGTTTTTCCATCACTGCTTAAACTTGGGTGACTAACTGTATAATCATTGCTGTTAATGGGTAACGCTTGTATGTTTCCCCATTTCCCATCATTTAAAGTTGCTTTATATAAGCCTTGTTGCGCTAATTTTACCTTTTTATTCTTGGTTTTTTTAAACGCACCTTCACTATGCCCATCTCTAGAGAAATACATGATTTTTCCATCTGCACTTATGGTAAGTGGTCCATCGTGGTACACGGTGTTGAGTTCTTTAACTTCTTCAGGTTCAGACAGTGTGCCGTCTGTATTTCTAATAGATTTGTAAATATCAAGATAAGGTTGCTTTGTCCAGTTGTCCTCCTTTTTAGAATTTTCTCTGGTACTTACAAAATATAAAATATTATCGTTAGATAAGACAGCACCAAAATCACTTTGTTTAGCGTCATTAATATTCGTGTTTTCAACATTAAATAATTTCGATTTATCTGCCAATTGAGGTACGTAGTTAGGGTTTTCCATATGGGCGATGGCGCGCTGGTCTTTAGGCATCATTTTAGAAAAGGTATCCATTTGCCTGTTAGCTTCTTCATATTTTCCTTGCGATTTTAAAACTTGCGCATAACGAAAATAAGTTTCAGCATTTTGCTTAGATTTTATGGCTTTCTCGTACCACTTTGCAGCTTCATCTATATTAAAAACATTGTAATAACTTTCGGCTAATTGTTTATACACATAAGCGTTTGCGTCTCTATCATCAACTAATTTTTGATACGCTTCTATAGCGTCCACAAATTGATAAGTTTCAAAAAGTTTATCTGCTTTTTCTGTTTTGCTGTTTTGCCCAAAACTTAGATTAAAGAATAAAAATAAACAAGAAAGGCTAATTATATTTTTCATTTTATTGGTTTTTATTATTTAGAAGAATCTTGGTGATATAGATACTTTTTTAGCTGCATTTAAATCGAATAACAACATTACTTCGTGCGAAGCTGAAGTTGCTGCGTTAAGTTCTGAAGTAACATAATCGTATGCATAACCAATTCTAAGATCAGGAGTTACGGCAAAATTAGCCATTGCTCCAATAGAATCGTCTATACGATAGGTTGCTCCAATCTCGAACTTATCAAAGAAAAGAAAGTTAGCCGAAGCATCCAAAGATGTTGGTGCATTAAATGCAGATTTCATTAAAAATGAAGGTTTAAATTTCGTGTTTTCTGAAAGATTAAATACGTAACCAGCAGAAAGGAAATAATGCAAAACATCTGTTCCGTAGGCAAATTCCTGACCATTATTGGTGACATCTAAATACGTGTTTTTAAGCATATTGGGTACAGAAAATGAGATATAATATTTATCTGTATAATAAAATGCGCCTGTTCCCAGATTTAAATGTGTGTTGTTCGTGTTTTGGCTAAAGGCTTCATCATTTGTATCATTAACAAACCCATTACCTATGTCGCTAAACAGCCCAATGTTTTGAAATGTTGCACCTGCTTTTAGTCCTAAGGCTAAACGATGGGTTCCACCTAAATTTAATGTATATGAAAAATCTGCATATATATTATTTTCTTCTACAGGACCTACTTTATCTGAAACTACCGACAGACCTAAACCAACGTTTTTACCTACAGGACTATGTACCGAAAGTGTAGCTGTTTTTGGGGCGTCGTCAATATTTACCCATTGTGAGCGGTAAAGCAAACCAATAGCTAAATTTTCTTTTGAGCCTGCGTAGGCAGGATTGACAACGTTCATGTTATACATATACTGCGTGTATTGTGGATCTTGTTGTGCATTTACACTCATTAAAATAGTGAGTGCGAAGACTATTGTGAAATATATTTTTTTCATCTTAATGTGCTATAGTATTTCGTTATTGGTTAGTGTGCTCTATTAATATATATCCACCCTGTAACCGAGCTGCTATTTTGTTTTTCTATATTATAGAAATAGGTACCATCTGGTAGATTGTCACCTTTATTAGATTGTCCGTGCCATTGGTTAGTATAATTTCCTTTAAAGGTAAATACCTCACTACCGTATCGATTAAAAATTATAATATTTGTAACTCCAAGACCAGTTAAATCTAAAGTGTCATTTTTACCGTTTCCATCGGGAGAAATACCTTTAGGAATCATTTTTTCAATACATTCTAACTGTTCAGCCACAACTATTTCTGTAATTGAGCATCCTTCAAAATCTACAGTAACAGAAAATTGTAATGGCGCAGAAATATTTAAATTACCCTGTGCATAATTTGTTACGTTAAAGGTTTCTGAATTGTCTCCAACCGTATTCCCATTTGCATCCATCCATGTGTAAGTTGCGTCATTACTATTATAGGAATTATTAAATGGAGATGCCGTTAAAATGTAATCATTATCATTACAAGCTCCTTCAACTAATACTTGAATAGTATCCAAAACGGTAACAGCGAAAGTGCTCATGCTACCTTCTGTACAGGTGTTGGTATCTTCTGTAATTTCATAAGTAACTACGTAATCTCCAACGTTACTTGCTGTTAAATTAATTTCACCATTCATGGCATTAATAGAGAGTCCGTTCTCAGCAGTAAAAGTACCTCCAGTAGTAAATCCGTTTGCTAAATCTGGCGACACATTATTACTATCTGCACAATACACTTCGTTTACATAAGTAAAATCTGTAATTGGCGCTGTGCTTGATGTAATTTCAATTGCCGTTGTAAATGTCCCATCATCCGCACATGCAGTAGTATCTGCATCTACAGTATAAGTAATATCGTGTGTACCTGCTGTTGCAGTCGATAGATTTACCTCTCCAGTGTTTGCATCTACCGTTACTGTTGTAGAACTAAACGTACCACCAGTTGTAAAACCAGCATCTAATGTTGGTGAAGGATTGGTGGTTAGTAATATACAGTAAGGTTGAGTACCATAATTAAACATAGTAACCGGAACAGCGGCTGCTGTAAATTCTATAGTGGCAGTAAATGTACCGGCTGCCAAGCAGTTAGCACTGTCACCATCAAAAGTATATGTAACATCGTGAAGTCCTACTGATGCCGAAGCCATATCAATTTCACCAGTAGTTGCATCAACAGTAATTGTAGATGATGTGTATGTGCCACCAGTTTCAAATCCGTTTACAGCTGTTGGAGTTGGGTTTTGAGTTGCCACGACACATGTATCTGCATAACTAAATGTTAATTCTGGTGTAATCGAGTCGCTTACAATAACTTCTATTTCGGCACGAGGGCCTTCGCAACCAGTATTATCAACATACGCTACGTAGTACGATGTGGTTCCCACTACAGAAGTATCTGGTGTAGGTGCGGTTGCACTACCAGTACCACCTACAGGTTGAGTATGCCAAATTAAGGTATGGGTTCCAGAAGTTGAAGCCGTGAGTGGTTGTGCTGTATCGTTTAGACAATACGTAACAGGTGTTTGTACTGTTGGCACATCTGCGATACCATTATACGTGATATCAATATTATAAGAGCAATAGCGTGTTTGCCAGGTAAATGTGTAAACACCAGGCTGCACGAAATTAGTAATTGATGTTGAATTACTATTAGCATCTGCTATGGTAACCATTCCAGGATTTGTGTCGCTTGCCACCCATGTTCCAGTACCATTGGCCTCTACAGTAGCATTTGCACTATCACAATCTAAAGTAAATGGAGTTGTAATAATTTCGTTATTTGGCAGAAAGTTTACAGCGTCTAAAACATTACCTATGTCATCTCCATCACTGGCTCTAAATATAAATCGTGTAGTATTTTGACCGTTTGGTACCTGGTATTCTCCAGTTACTACCGTCCATGCTTGTGTAGCGCCTAAATGACTATTAACCATAGTGTAAGGGCCACCAGGAGGTCCAGCGAATAATTGAAGGGTATTGCCATCAAAGCGAGCAAGATGAGCAAAACTATAATCGAATAAAGTTATTTCTGAAGTATCAAAATCTCTGTAATAGCCTTTTATATTTGGATCGTTAGGATCTATTGTTGTGCCTTGATCTGACAGCAGTTGAGGCGATTGGCCGCCTTCATAAGGTTCAAAACCAGGAGCATTAAGTGATTCCCAATAGAAAATATTATTAGATGAATCTAAGTTGGAGCGCCATCCAGGAATTGTATTTACTGAGATAATAGTATTTACACCACTTAAACCATTTAAGCTTGGTTCTTCAAAGTTACCGTTAACGGTATCTACAAAACAAAGATCTGTTGGTGTTTTAATACAAACATTAAATAAGTATTCTGTTGCATCTGTGCTATTTAAGGTTAATCTCACTTTATAGTTTTCTCCTATAATTAATTCTGAAGAGTACATAGCAACAATAAGATTATCGTAACTACAGGTTATTTCATCAAGATTTCCTCCACCATTATCTTTATATAAAGTTGTAGTTATTTCCGGATAAGCAGGGTCTCCATTACTATCGCGTAAACTGCCATTAAAATTATTTATCTCTATTATGTGTATTAATGATTGCGCTGTGAAATCGAACCAAACGTCACCACCATTTAATCCATTGCACGACATGGCTTCTGAAGATGTAGTAGCATTGATAAACGAAACTACTGTTCCAGAATCTGTACAGACTTCATTTGTATTAATTGGAATTGTGATAGCATTGGAAATGTCATCGTTTCTAACAAACTCGTAAGGTCCAGACCAATAACTCTTATCATCTGTACCACAAACGGCTCTTACAAAATACTCATAAGTTGCAGCATTTAAATCGCTAAAGTCTGCATCGGTTGGTGTGTATGAATTTGTTGAAACTATGGTTCCAGATTGTGGTATAGTTCCGTTTTGCAATGGTTGTATTGCCACTTCCCACTGTGTTTCACTACCGTTAGCCGTCCATGAAAAAACAGAGGTATTACTTACACTTAAATTTGTTGGTTGCGGACAAGTAACAGTACCACAAAGAGCAGCACCTGTATATACCGTCGTTTTAGGTAATAAACCTGTAGGACTTGAATACACAGTAGCGCCTTGAGAATCAAGGATATCGAATTGGTAATTAGCATATTGAGGTGCAGAGCTACCTAAGGTATCGAAATAAACCGAAAATTCAACACCGTTGCATAATAACACATTAAACGATTCGCTTGTAGTACCATTGAATGGAAGCGATTGTACTACTTGATTGTTTTGAGTAATCTCTAATTCTGAAGAAATACTGGAATCACTTGTTAGTACAAAGGTATATTGACATAAATTATCGAAACTACATTTTGTTGTAACTTCTTCAGGACCTGTCCATTCTCCGTTATTTCCGGAACAGACAGCTCTTACGTAGATGTCGTACATGGTTGAAGCAGTTAAGCCAGTTACTGTAAATGGATTTGTAGTTGCATTATATAAATAACTAGGATCTGTATCTCCCACAGGAGCTGGTGTACCAGCTGGTTGTACAGATATTTCCCAAGCTGTTTCTGCTCCGTTAGCATCCCAAGCAACTTGAACTGCAGTATCTGTAATATTGTTTAATAAAATATTAGTTGGTTCCGGACAATCAGGTATGTCTTCAATATTAACATTATCAATAACCAATGTTTGACCTCTGTAAGGTAAAGTACTTGGAAAAAATGGTACATGAAAAGCAATATTTACATCTCCAGTTATGCCAGCTGGAAGATTAATAATTTTAACTTTATACTCTACATTATTAATTAATACAGGATCGTTATCCGAATCATATAAAACCGTTGTAAATTGATCTAAACCTGTACCATTAGTTGATAATAATACCTCTAAATCTTCAGTAAAAAAGCTGTCGTTAACTCTGTAATAATAACGTAACCTTTGATTGTTTGTAATGGTAATAGTTGGTGAGATTAACCAATCTTCATTCTGTCCATTGGTTCCGGTAAACATAGCAGCAGCTTGATCGCCTTCAAAAGGAAAAGACGCACTGTTAAGTTCCCAGGTTTCACCATCATTATTATCGTTAACTACGCTCCAACAACTTTCGGATGTGGAATCTGTATTAAAAGTTTCTACAAAAGGTGTAGTAAATGGCGAACATAGGGTAGAAAAAGTAACTGGTCCAACCCACTCACTATCATCTGTGCCGCAATTAGCCATAATATAAAATTCGTATTCTGTATCTGGAGATAATCCAGTAGCCGAATAATTAGTAGCTGTTACAGGAACTCCTGTTCCTGTAGGAATTCCTGAACCTACAGGTTGCACCATAACACTCCAGTTTGTTTCAGTATATCCAGCTGTCCAAGACAGATCTGCACCATCTGTAAAAGTAGTGTCTACTGTTAAATTTGATGGATTAGGACATGCAGGAGCATCGGTTATGCTAACATCGTCTAAACTAAGTACAGACCAACCACCTGTAAATTCTGGCGGTACTCTAAATGCTATATAAATGGTACCTGTTGCCTGTATTATTATAGATTTTTCTAAATAACTTGAATTTGTAAATATTTCCAGTGGAGAAATTACAGAAAAGCTTGAAGGGTTTGTATCTGTTGTAGACATTAACACTTCCAATCCAAATCGTGGAGGGCCAGTAAAAAATGAAAAATCTGCTCTGTATTTGTACTTTAACTCCTTTACGCCATCTACATTTATGGCTGGTGAAATTAAATAATCATCAAAACCAGACGGTGGAGAAAAAGCCGATGTTTGTAAAAGCGCATGATCTTCGTCTATTGTCCAAGTAGCATTATCGTTATTAGCGTCGTTTATTTCCCAACAAAATTTTTGTGTGTTCGCGTCGTCGTCATTAAAACTTTCAAAAAATGGAGAATCGTAAGGTTCACATAAGGTTGTAAAGAATACTGGACCAACCCATTCGCTTTGGTCGTTGGCAGCACAATAAGCTCTAACATAAAATTCGTATCTGTTTCCAGAATTTAAACCACTTGCTATATAAGGAAAATTTGAAGATACTAATGTGCCACTTCCAGTTGGAATACCTGTGCCTTCGTCTTGGATAGCCACTTCCCATTGCGTTTCGCTGTCGCCTGCAGTCCATAATAACCATGCAGAATCTGTTGTAATACTTGACTCAAGTACAAATGGATTTAAAGGATTTGGACAAGTTGGCTTGTCTTCAATATAAACATCATCAATAGAAAGCCTTAGTGCAGTTTCAGTTGTGTTAGGCTCGACTATAAAAGCTATATTAACCTGACCACTAATAGCTGGTGGAATATCCACTATAATTTCTTGAAAGGTGGTATTATTAATTGAGGTTGTTGGTAGAACTACAGTTGTAAAATTATCTGGACCAACTCCCGTTGTAGACAGTCTAACAGAATATGTTGAAATACCTTGTGTGGTTCTATGCTTGTAGCGTAATCTTTTTTGTGTTACACCATCGAAATTAATTTGCGGAGAAGCATAAAAATCGTTGCTTATACCATTCACATTATTAATTCGAGTTAATAAAGTTGCATAACCACCAATAAATGCCCATGAAATACCATCGTTATTAGCATCTAAGGTTGTCCAGCAAGGCTCTGGAGTTGCGTTGGTTGCCGAAGCAAAATCTGTAAAATATGGTGTGTCGAATGCAAGACATTGCGTGGTGAAAGTTGAAGGATCACTCCAGATTCCAGGCGTTCCACTACATACAGCTCTTACGTAAAAATCGTAAGTTGTTGCAGGAGCTAATCCTGTATTAATAAGGTTATCGGTATTTGTACTTGTAGGTGTTCCACTACCTGTAGGTTCACCAGATCCTGTTGGTACTACTGCATATTCCCAAGAATCTGCAAAACCGCCAATATTATCCCAAGTATAGCTAACACTATTGTCTGTTAAATCATTATAAATTATATCACCAGGAGGCGCACAGGTAGGGCTTTCTATCTCTAAAGAAAAACAGATGCCTGCTGTAGTTGAAAGCTCTGATGAAACAACGATAATGTAAGTTTGTCCGCCAGTAACCAAGAAATTAGGAATAATTTGTTGGGTGTTGTTAGTATCTGTCGTTACTCCAGCCTCACAGTTAACTCCAACGCTCGCACAGCTATCGTAAATAAAGAGTGAACTTCTATTATTAAAACAATTATCTGTACCACCACCATTTTCAACATTTACAGTTTGAGTTAAAGTAAGTAAACCGTCTTGAGTTGGTGTATAGCTTAAAAATATTTTGTTTCCGTTAAGGTAATTAGTACTGGTTGTACCTGGAACACAGTTACTGCCTTGTGTTGTGTAAGTAACATCTGGATTTTCCCAGTTATCCAAATTATCGACTAAAATATATGGTGTCGTTGAAATATCTGGAATAGGTATTGGAGCATCACAAGAGAGTCCAAATTTTAATGTACTAAAGGTGTATGGTCCTGTAAAAGCACTTTGGGTGTTATTATCACAAATTGCAGAAAGATAGATATCAAAATCGGTGTCTTCATCTAAATTGGATAATGTGTAAGTTGTACCACTTACAGGAATACCACTGGTTGCAGGAACTCCTCCCTGAGGTAAAACCTGTATTTCGAAATTTGTTGCTGTAGGATGAGTCCACGTTACTTGTGCGCCTTCTACGGTTATAGCATCGATAGTTACATCATTATCATCGATTTCTATACAGCCTTCTAAAATAGAGACATCGTCTACAAACCACTCATCACCAGTAGGTGTTGCTCCCGTTTGTGTATTAATGGCGACAAAAGCGATATACACGTTTAATCCTGCAGGAATAGAAGTTGGTATTTCTATAATTTTTTCTTCGTATGTTGTTTGAGACCCATTATTTAAATTGGTTTCATTATAAGCTTGTAAAACAGTTGTAAAAGCGGTAATATCAGGTTGTGTAGCAGTAGAAATTCTTATTTCATATTGCGAGCCATTATCCGTATCACTCCCTTGTTTTGTAAAGAAGTGAATTTCTCCATTATCTGGCACAGCAAATTGCGGTGTAACTAAAAAATATTGACCAGTATTACCAGCGCCTATATTATCTGCACTTGGGTCTATGGATGCACCATTTGTGCCTAAGTATCCATCTGTGGTAGATGACCAATCTATATTGGCTGATATGTTACCAAATACTGTCCATGTACTTGGAATACCACTATTAAAATCTTCAGATACTTGAGAAAAACTTTTTCCAGAAAAAAGCAGAACATATAAGAGTATAAAAGCGAATTTAATGTTTGCTTTTACTAAATTATTATTCAATACTTTGGTATTAGACTTTGAGATAGTACCCAACGAAATAGATTGAAGGATTGCTACAGCGGTTTGTAACTTTGTTTTCATATTGTGATATTTTCTGTTAGATTAGATTTAACATTATAAATATACAAAAAGAAGTACCCTATATAAAGACAATGTCTTTGATAATTACTGAAATTTGAAAGGCGGATTACGCTGGTAAGTAATTGGTTTTTACCAGGTTAAGTGTTTCCGATTAAGGATTTAAACTTACGGATTAGGTTTTTGGTTTTGAATGATTTTAATCTCGTTTTTTAGTGATTTGATTGTTTTTTTATTTTTTCTTTCTATAAAAAACACAACTAAAACAATTATAATAATTACAATAAAGAACCATTTAAGCCTATTATTAAATTGCTTTTCTATGTGCCTTATTTCTTTGTCAACATTGTTGGTATTATCAGCAAGGGAATCATCTATCGAATACCGTTCGGAGGTTTTTATTTTAAGCTCTGTAATAGAATATAGATTGTAATATTTTTGATAGTCTTCCCATTGGTTTAGTGCCAAATGGTTTTCGAATAACTCGACATACAAACTTGAATTTAAAACTAAATCTCCAACTTTTTCAGATTGTTTTAATGCGGTTTCTAATAAGTTGATGGCTTGTTGATGTTTTTCTTCTTCTTTATAAACAGCAGCCAGTCCCTTTTTAGCAAAGGCAATTAAACTGTTAGCTTTTTCTAATTTTGCGTGTGATAGAGATTTGTTAAAGCTGTTTTTGGCTTTTTCATATTCTAAAAGTTGTATGTAGCAATTACCTTTATTATAATAAGCGATGCTTAAATTTGTATTAACCTCTATGTTTTTTAGTTTTAAATACTCTGCTATACCTTTATCGAAAAACTCTAAGGCAATGTCGCAATTTAAATTATCCTTATAAATAAAGCCTTTTACAGTATAACTGTTTGCCAAGTATTTGCCTACAGAATTTCGAATAGGATACACTAATGCTGCTTGCTCTGTTTTTTCAAGATATTCTATAGATTTGTCGAATATGCGTAGTTGTTGATATAAAATTCCAATTCTAAATAAAATCTCTGTTTGTAAAACTTTATCGTCAAGGTTTTTAGATAATTCATCGGCTTTTAAAATGTATTCTAAAGCTTTTTGGTAATTACGTTTCGAGGTGTGTGCTAAAGACAACAACATTAATGCTTTTGTTCTTGTTTTAAGCGTATAACTGCTGTCTTCAAAAACCTTTTGCCCTATTGCTATAGATTCATCTGGGTTTTCATATACCCTAACCATGCTGGCAGATAAAACACTATCAATTTGTTGTGTGTTTATCTCTTGCTTAAAGGCATTGGCAGTTGTTTGCAGACCAAAGAATAAAATTATTAAATAGTAAAAATGCTTCATTAGGAATTAACTATTTTTTTTAAATTTATTTTTTTTCTGTCTTCTTGAATTAGTTTTATAAAAGTTACAGGAGACATGCCAACAATACTTTTAAAAACTGTAGCAAAACTGCTATGCGAAGAATAACCACTTTCTTCGGCTAAAAAACTAATTTTATAATTAATATAATTAGCATCGTTTTGTAATTTATCTATAATGTAGTTTATACGTAGTTTATTAATGAAGGTGTTAAAATTATCATCGTAGTGTTTATTTATAACACCAGATAAATATTTTGTATTTGTTTCAAATTGTCCTGCCAAAACGGCTAAAGACATATCTTTGTTTAAGAATTTTTTTGTGGTTTCAAATTTTTTCAATTTAACTAAAATGGCCTGTTCTGTTTCTTCTGGAATTACAATGCCTTTAGGTTTCGGTTTTTTGGTGGGTTTAGCATTAAGATAGTTACTTCTACTAACTTTTAAATAATTAATAATCTCTCTAAGTCTTTTTTTTCTGCTTTCGCTTTTTATTATAAAATAAACACCAATAATTACAATTAATAAAATAGAGGCCAATAAAAAATAGAGGTATTTATTATGTAACTGCTTTTCATTGTTAATTAATTGCTTTTCTTGTTTCGATAAAATATTGTAGAGCGTATTTACAGCCTCTTGTTCATTTAATTTAACTTGATTATTTAAAGTTAGAAATCTATCGTTATATATTTTATGTTGTATTTTTTTATTAGTGGCTAAATAATTTATAGCCAACTCATTATTAATTTCCATTAATAAAATGGGATTATTTATAATTTCTGCAAATTTTGAAGCAATAAAAAGTGTTTCTTCAGATTTTGAAAATTCTTTTTTTTGAAGAAATAAATGGCCTAATTCTTTATAAATAATGGCTTTTTGGTACAAATTAGTTATTTGTGCCGAATCGATCATTTTAAGGGTTTTGTCGATATATACGGCTGCGGAATCATATTTAGCTAAATTGCTATAAGCCCTTTCTTTTGCCAGGAATAAACTTTGTTTCTCGGTAACGTTGTTTTCTAAAAATAATTTATATGTATTTGCGACACTATCAATCTTTAATAAGGCTTCTTGGTCTTCAAGTCTGTTAATTTGTCGGTTAATTTGTTCTAAAAAAATGAGACATTGTAAGGAATCTTTCTCAATACCCTTATAAGAGAGGTTTTTAGTTAAAGTGGTTGCTGTTTTTAAGTATTTTTGAGATTGTTTATCTAAATAAACTTTTCTTAAAAGTTTAGCCCTTATAATATTGAGTTCAATTAGTGTTTTGTCGCTTACTTTGTTAAAAAGGTTATCATCGTAAAAAGCATATTTCATGGCTTCATTAAAGTCACCTTTTACTAAATAACTTTTTGCAATTAGAAGATTAGTCACCGCTTTTGCCTGATCGTCTTGACTTGTTTTAAGAATGTGTTTGGTTATTTTAAGTGCTTCGTCCGGATTAGAGTAAACCAGTTCTTGTGCTTTTAAAATCAGGTCATTTTGCTGCGCAAAAGAACAAGTAATAAACAAAAAAAATGCCCAAAATTTCAGTACCGAAATAATTTTATTACAATAGGAGTTAGGGTATTTCATTGTTTATAAATCATTAAATCTTGTTTAAATAGCTATTATTAAAAACAAGATTATGTTCTGTAAATTAAGCTATTTAGATATAAGAGATAGTAAATATAATAAACTTTGTATAAGAATTTATAGCAATGGAAACTCTAATTTCAATTCTACTTTGTGTTTTAAATATAAAAATAAAGGTCTAATAAATTGGTTTGCAGAAACAAAGAGGAATAATGAAGTGATGATTTTGGTTTAGAATTAGTGACAAAAAGAATATTTTTATAAAGAAAAAAGGACAACATTTTCATGTTGCCCTTTTAATAGCTAATAATCGAATCTAAAAATTATCGTTTAATTACCTTAAAGGTTTTTTGAGAATTATTAATCGTAACAGAAACAAAGTAAATACCCTTGTTTAAGTTATTCATATTTAAAGTAGTTTCAGAGTTATCTGGTGATAAATTTTTAACTTCTTGGCCCATTACATTAAAAACACTAATAGTTGAAATAGTATTTTTTGCTTTAATATTTAAAATATTTGCTACTGGGTTAGGGTAGAAGCTAAACGTTTCAAAATCTTGAGATTCTACACTTAACGATGGATCTGGATAAGCAAATAAAGTAAACTCTGCAGCACCACTTGCGAATACCATAATTAAATAAGTATTTCCTGCAACTAATTCTCCAGTTTTATCCGCAGAGTTAAAACAACTGGTTCCAAACATAGGAACTTCTGGAGCTGTTGCTGTACTACTACAATCGTCTGTATTATACACTTTATAGTAACTTGTGCCACTGTCTCTTGTATAATCAAAATTGTAAATACCAGTGTATTGTGGTGTAAAACTAAACCATACAGATTCGTTACTTGAACTTGCACAACCCTCTGGAGAATAATATGCCACATCTGTAACGTTTATATTTCCTGATATTGAATTGGTACCATTCATGTCTGGTGATTCCAATAATACATCAGGTGAAGAACAATCGCTATTTGAAACAGCATCTGGTAATCTGGTTACATCCAAATCGAAAGTAATACCAGGGTTTGTTAAGCTCGATTGCACCATTACATAGTAAGTAGAGCCACTTGTTAAGTTTACAATTGTATTTGAAGAAGTACATGATGGAATTAAAGCTGTCAATGCGCCACAAGACCCTTCGTATACAGAATGACTTATTGATCCTGTTTGACCTGTAGGGTTTTTAGCAATTGAAAACTCGTAAACACCAGTTACAGTTGGGTTTAATACGTACCAGACATCGCCAAAATTAGATGTTTCACAAGAATTATCAAGCGATAAAGAAGCTCCAGCTGTAGTACCAGAAACTAATTCTGTACCAGCCACAGCTGTAGGTACTGTTAAGGTATCTGCGTTTAAGCATTCGTCGTTTGCAGGTGCTGTAGGAGCAACTTTTAAACAAATATCATAATTTTGAGCATACTCTCCATTTAACCTTGTATTGTTACGAATATAGTAGGTGTTGCCAATAGTTAAATTACTAAGCGTTACATAGTTTGAAGTCCAACAATCGATACTAGTAAGCGCTCCACAGCTACCTTCAAGTAATTGTGTAGCTTGTATTGTACCTCCTCCATTATATCCAGGAGTCGAAACAATATTTAAATACTCTAAAATTATTGTTTCAGCAGATGCTACAAAGCTAAACCAAACATCATTGGTATTGTTATTTGCATCAGCACAAGTATCTGGATCTGTAGTAGATTCTGTTGCACCAGCATTAGTAGCACTTGTAAATAAAGTACAAGAGCCATCGGTATTTATAGAACTTGATAAATCTATTGGAGCTCCACATTCGTCGTTAGTTGGAGGGCAATAAAAATATGCCGAGTCTAAGAAAGAGCAAGATCCATCTTGATCGTTAGTTAATGTAAAATTAACTAATGTACCGCTTGCGTAAGGTCCAGCAGTAACAATTCCGGTTGAAGTAATATTGGTAATGTCTGCAGAAGTAGCATCATCGTCCGACAAAGTTAATGAAGTTGCACTACCTAAATAAGAGATATCCACATCTACAAAAAACTGATCGTTACCACAGTCTGCCACAGGTGTTAAAGTGTCTATTGTTGGATTAATACAGCTATTTTGTGTGATGATTAAATCGTAAGTATAAGTTCTTGTATTTCCAGAATTACTTAAAACGATGAAATAGGTGTTTCCTGCTAATAAAACGACTTCCGATAAATTTAGAGAACCTCCACTATTAAATGTGCCAACATAAGCCACACATTCGGTTGCTGCATCTGGGCAAGCGTCCACTACATGAATACTCGGACCATTGTTAGAAATATTAGCTAAATCAATATTTATAGATACATCGGTTGTTGGTGTCACTTCATAGAACACATCTTTACCATTCATGTATGTGTTACTACATGGACTTGAGTCGATATTGTCTTCAAAATTATTTGTATCGTTTTGGTTTATATACGGAAAAGAAGAAATAACTAATGGGCTCGAACACGTAGCACCAGGTATAGGTTCTAATCTTGTAGTGAAACTTTCTTCTATGCAACCTGTTGCATTACCCACACCATTAAAAGGAACTATATTTACATAGTATAATGTGTTATATGATAGCCCTGTTAAAGGGTAGCTTGTTTCAGTAGTTGTAGCTGCATTAACAATCTCTGTTCCACCCATTGTAGTACCTACGGATACTGTATAACCAGTTGGTAAACCTGTAGCAGCTTGCCAGGTTAAATTAGTATCTGTATCTGCATCTGTAGAACCATTTGCAGGAGATATTAAAGTAGAATCACAGTTTGGAACTGTTGTAGCCACTTGAGAAAAAGATACGTTGTCGACTAAAACAAGTAGTCTAAAACCGCTTACATTAACAACATCTGAAACAAATCGTGCTTGAAAATCACTGCCGTTAGCAATGGTGCCTACACTAATTTCTGCGCTATCCTGGCAAGTATTTGTGTCAACAAAAGTGTAGTTAGAATCGTCTATTGTAGTAATGTTAGTCCAGGTTGCACCTCCATCTGTCGAGTATTCCAATACCAAACTTCCCCAATTTGATGCTGGACCAGTAAATGTTTGTGGTGGAAATTGACTAACCTGTTCGAATATATTATAAGAAAAGCTAACGGTTAAATTGGTACCGTTCGATATTCCTGTATAATTGGGCGTTGTTATTGAGTCTGTATCACCAGCTTCAGCGTAAGCGAAAATACTTCTTCCTGATCCTCCACAAGCAAAGTTGGTAGTTGCTGCCATATTGTTACCTGTCCATCCAGCAGGAACCTGATTGTTGGGAGTGCTATCGAAATCTTCGATAATCTCGATTTGGGAGAATGCGGTCATGCTAATTAGCATGGTAAGAAAAATTGTAATTTTTTTCATTGGTTTAAATGTTTTAATTAATTAAAAATCTGTGAGTTTTAAATCACATTTAAATTGTAAATTTTTATTAAATATAGATACAAGTATTCAATATATAAAGAAGAAGCCTTTAATATTTACTGAAATTCGAAAGGTTTTTAATGGCGTTAAATATTTGATAATCAATAAGTTAATTAGAAAATTAATTTTTAAAATTCTGTTTTGTTATTTGCCATTTCTATAGTAAGATTTAAGGGTGCAAAGTAAATTATCGAAAGTAAATAACCATTTTTAGTAGGTGTATTTTTAACAAAGCATAGTCGGTTGTCTTGAAGTAAGTATGGCTTATAATAATTTAATAGATGTTAAGTCTTTGATTTTTTTTACTAATTAAAATACCACCCACTTTCGCTTAAATGAAGCATAAAAAAACCCGAAACTTTCGTTTCGGGTTTTTTTTGCGGAGAATGAGGGATTCGAACCCCCGGAGGTGTGACCCTCAACAGTTTTCAAGACTGCCGCATTCGACCACTCTGCCAATTCTCCTTGAGTGCCTTATCAAGCTATTTGCCTGAATGCGGCTGCAAATATAGTGTCCTTTTTCATTCTTATCAAATAAAAAATAGGATTTTTTTAAAAATTTAGCCCAAAATAGAAATAGGTTTCATTTGTGCGTTGACAGCCACAAACTTAAAGTAGCCTGTAACAGTTAATTCCCTTTTATAACTATACATGTTTTCCATAAAAATATCCACTTTTACAGTACAACTTGTATTTCCAACTTTGTAAATGCGCGCAATAAGTTCTACAATAGAGCCTTCTGGTATGGGTTTTTCAAAATCAATTTTATCAGTAGAAATTGTTACCACTTTTTTTCGGCTAAAACGTGTGGCACAAATAAATGATGCTTCGTCCATCATGTGTAGTGCTGTACCACCAAAAAGGGTATTATAATGGTTTGTTGTATTAGGAAATATGGCTTTAAAAATTCTGGTTTCAGAGTTGTTTATTAATTCTTCGATAGTTTTCATTGAAATGGTTGTATCATTAAAATTTATTACACTTCTTAGTATTTATAGCGAATGTAATTCTATTTTTGCAAAACCATTAAACTCGCTATGAATATTATAGATTCTTTAAAATGGCGTTATGCCGTGAAAAAATTTGATACCAATAAAAAAGTGTCGGAAGTTAAGCTTAATATCCTACTTTCTGCTTTTAATTTAACAGCAACTTCTTATGGTTTACAACCTGTTAAATTGGTGGTTTTAAGTGATACTGAAAAACAAAACATGTTGGTTGAGCATTCTATGGAACAAGAGCAGATTGCTCAAGCGTCTCATATCTTGATTTTGTGTGTCGACACCACGATTAATACAAGTTATATAAAGTCTTATTTTAATCTTGTAAAATCTGTAAGACATACTCCTGATGCAATATTAGACCCTTTTAAAAATTTCTTGATTGAAGATTTTGAAAACAGATCTCATGAAGAGAAGATGGCATGGGCTAAAAACCAAGCATATTTAATTATGGGTAACCTTTTAACGGTGTGTGCTGTAGAAGGTATAGACGCTTGCCCAATGGAAGGGTTTATTCCGGAGAAATACGATGAGCTATTAGATTTAAAAACTAAAGGATTACAATCTGTTTTAGTTTTACCTATAGGATACAGGGCTGAAGATGATTTTATGGCCGAACTTAAAAAAGTACGTAAAGAACTAAAAGACAGTGTTATAGTATTGTAATACAATAAGTTGGCAAGATTATTGTTATATAATAAATTTTTTATATTATTGTAAAGCTTAAAGTCCTGTTTTATTATGAAAAACCTATTTTTATTACTTTTCCTGTGTGTTTCAATACAAGGATTCTCTCAAGACGAAGATTTTTCGAACCTTAACTGGTTAACCGACTTTGAAGAGGCTAAAAGAGTTTCTGAAAGTTCGAAAAAACCAATATTAATTTATTTTACAGGAAGCGATTGGTGTGGACCATGCAAAATGTTGAAGAAAGACTTTTTTAATACTGAAGCTTTTGAAGAAAAATCTGATAATTTTGTTCTGTTAATGGTAGATATGCCAAGACGATTAGATATAATTACACCAGAGCAAAAGAAGAAAAATAAAGCATTAGTTAAAAAGTATAACCAAAAAGGAGGTTACCCTAATTTAGTAGCATTAAGTTCTAATTTAAATGTTATAGGCGAATTATCTGGCTATACGTTTTTAAGAGAAACAGACAGGCATTTTGCTTTTGTAGATGGATTAATCCAAAAATTTTAGAGTTCATAGACTCTTAAAAAGCCTCTTAAACTTTGGTTTGAGAGGCTTTTTTTTTCACTTAAATTCAACTATTTTTGACCGAATTAAAAATAATAGCATGCCAGGATTTGAACGCTTTGGAGATTTAGAGAGAGAAGAATTACAAGATGTATTAGACAATGGCGTATTAATGCGCTACGGTTTCGATGGTATGCGTAACGGACATTGGAAAGCCAAAGCACTTGAAGAAGCACTAAAGAAGACATTAGAGTGTGATTATGCACAATTAGTTGCCAACGGCACATCTGCAGTTTCTGTGGCGTTAGCGAGTGCAGGACTAGGAGCAGGAGACGAAGTTATTATGCCAACTTTTACTTTTGTGGCAAGTTTTGAGGCCATACTTATGCTTGGTGCAACACCAATTTTAGTTGATATAGACGATACTTTAGGTCTTGATGCCAAAGCCGTTGAAGCTGCTATTACTCCAAAAACCAAAGCAGTTATGGTAGTACAAATGTGTGGCAGCATGGCACATATGAATGCTTTACAAAGTGTTTGTGATAAACATAATTTATTGTTAGTTGAAGATGCATGCCAAGCCATAGGGGGACGATACAATAACAAACCTTTAGGTAGTATTGGCGATTTAGGTTGTTTTTCTTTCGACTTTGTAAAAACCGTTACCTGTGGTGAAGGTGGTGCTGTAATAACTAACAATAAAGAATATCATACAAATGCAGATGGTTTTAGCGACCATGGTCACGATCATATTGGGTATGATAGAGGTGCTGAGAGTCATCCGTTTTTAGGTTATAATTTTAGAATTTCAGAATTACATGCTGCTGTTGGTTTGGCACAAATAAAACGATTGCCAGAGTTTTTAGCTGTTCAGAAAAAAAACTATACTATACTTAGGCACGTATTAACAACAATACCAGAAGTCACTTTTAGAACTGTTCCAGAAGGAGGCGAAGAAAGCTACGCTTTTTTAAACTTCTTTTTACCAGATTTAGAAACTACAAGAAAAACCATTGATTCCTTTAAAGACACTGGTATTGATGCCTGTTGGCATTACTACGATAATAACTGGCATTATGTACGCAAATGGAATCATTTAAAAGACGCTAAATCTTTATTTCCATTATCTCAGGAAATAAAAGATTCGTTAAACAAATTAAATAGTGTTACGTTTTCTCAAAGTGATCATTACATAGGTCGAAACATCTCTTGCCTTATAAAATTATCATGGACAGAAGAAGAAGTGAAAAATAGAGCTGAAAAAATGAAAGCGGCAATTTTAAGTTCACTTTAAAATGAAATAAAAGATTATAAATCCCTTTTAGGCTTAGGCTTAAAAGGGATTTTTTTGTTTAAAAAAAATTAGGAATTAATGTTAACCTTTTGGTTTTAAATATATAAAAGAGAAATAGAACGCTATTAATCTAAATATTTAAAACCAAAAATCATGAAAAAAACAATTACTCTATTAGTTACATTATTACTTGCTTTTAGTGGTTTTACTCAAAATGGCATTAACTACAAGGCAGTAATAAAAGATGCAGCAGGCAACATTATGGAATCTGCTCCAGTAAGCATTCAATTTATAATATATGAAGGTGTTGCGCTTACCAATAACGTTTACCAGGAAAGCCATATTCTAAATACGGATGCTAACGGTATTATTATCGTAAACATTGGCGAGGGCACAACAGCTGATGATTTTTCTTCAATTGCCTGGGAAAATGATGATCACTTTTTAAATGTACAAGTAAACATTGGAGCAGGTTTGGTCGATTTAGGAACCACCCAATTTAAAACGGTACCCTATGCTTTAGTAGCTAAGGATGTAGAAAATGCCATTTGGGACACGAATGGTACCAGCACGTTTTATAATGAAGGTAATGTTGGTATAGGCTCAAATTCACCACTTGCTAAATTAGACATTGTAGGCTCTGGAACCGGAAGTACCGCTGCGCGTGTTACATCTCCAACAGGAACCTCTTCACTTCAACTTTTTCATCCTGATCCTGCAAGAATAGATTGGTCTATCAACAGTGGTGTGACTACAGATGAGCTTCAGATTGGAAGTTCAGATAATAATTTTGCTACAGGTAGTGTAAGACTAAGATTAAAGCCTAATGGCGACATAATAATGGCAGAAAATGAAGGTCGAGTAGGTATAGGTGATTTTTCACCTGTAAACCCTTTTTCTGTACTACAGTCATCTGGCAATGAGAATACAGTACGTATTGAAAGCTTGGTGCATCCTTCAGGAAAAGACTTAATAGAACTTGTTATTCCTTCTGGTTCTACAGCTGGTTCTCAATTTATAGAAATGCAAAATGGTAACACTATTGTAGCAGCTGTAAATGGTGATGGTTCTGCAATATTTAAGTCTGTTCAATTCGAAGATTTTTCTGTACAAACCACAGCAGCTGTAGGACCTTTAGCTTATGGCTTAGTGCAATCTTCGAGTACTGTATCTTCAGGCTCAGGGAATTTTAGTGTAGTCTGGAACGCTACATACGATAGATATGAAATTACAATTGCTGGAGAAAATTATTTCTGGACAAACTATACTACTAATGTTACGAGTGCTTCTTCTTCAGTTTATAGATTACGCACAAGCAGTTCGGGAGGAAAATTAGTGGTTTACCTCTATAATTCAACTGGAACACTAATTCAAGGGAATTTTCAATTTACCACTTATAAATAATAATCAACTAAACATTTAAATCATGAAAACAATTTTATTCATATTACTTATTTGTAGTAGTGCTATTAGTAGTGTTGCGCAAACTATCGAAAAATTTAGTATCGACAATGGAGGTGCTACAGTAAGCACACCAACAATTGAAATGGTTTACACCATTGGTGAGGTTAATGTCGCAGAACGTACTTCGGCAACTGTTCAAATTTCTGAAGGCTTTCTATCTCGCTTTATTAAAATTAAAATTAATCCTAAAGTATTTCTACAAGGAGCAACCTTAAATCCTGAAACAACAGGATTAATGAATGACGACTTAAGAGATTTAGGTTTACTACCAACAACATCTCCTTTTGGTGATGGTAAAACCGTAGATGCAAGTGTGTTTAATCTTGGAGGCACAACCAGTCTTGGTGCTTTTGAAGATGACATTGTAGATTGGATTTGGTTAGAATTTAGAGATGAAAATGATGTGTCTAACATTATCAAAGGTACGTCAGTTCTATTACAACGCGATGGCGATGTGGTGGCTTTGGATGGTGTTTCGGATGTTTCTTTAGGCATTGTACCCAAGAATTATTACATCGTATTACAACACCGAAACCATTTAGGTGTTATGAGTGCTAATCCTGTAGCAGTAACCGAAACAGGTACAGCTATAAATTTTACTGAAAACACAACGGCTACGTTTGGTAGCAACGCACAAGTGGCTTTAGGAAATGGTGATTTGGCCTTATGGGCTGGAGATACCAATGCAAACGGACAAATACGTTTTTCTGGATCTGAGAATGATGCCAATATTATCAAGGATGATGTTTTAAGTGATCCTTTAAACGGATTTAATTCAGCTACATATACGTCTGTAGGTTATTTACTTATAGATGTCGATATGTCTGGAGGCGGACGCTTTTCGGGCTCGGACAACGACAGTAACATTATTAAAGACAATGTCTTACAGCATCCAAATAACGGATTTAATTCACCAACATTTACCATAAACAGTACAGTTCCAGTCGGGAACTAACTGCTACAACAACTATTAATTAATTCAAATACAACAAACATTATGAAAACTTTTTACTCAATTTTATTACTCGTTCTAGTGACAATTAGTGCTCACTCTCAAGCTTACACCTATGGAATAATCCATACAGATAATTACAACTTTAAAGTTGTTGCCATCCCAGATTTTAGTGCCAGTACAGATGCGTCAGACATGGGATTTACACTAACATTACCAGCTGGCAGTGCAGATGTAATTAACGTAAACAGTTTATTACCTGCGCGTGTGTGGACTATGCAACAATTTGACGCCGCTTTTTTAACAACTCAAGGTTTAGGTGATGGTACAAGAGATGCCTTTTTATTTAATAATCCGCCAGGACAATCCTTAATTGCACACACTGCTGGAGAACAAATTGATTTGGTATCCTTTTCTGTTAGTAATATGCCTACAACTGGTGAAATGACATTTTTAGATAATGCAGATCCAGTGGCTACAGGAGCTGGAGGCGTTTTAGATAGTTTTTACAATTCTAATATAGATAATACAACCACACAAGATTATTTTGGTGGTTATGAGTCTGGTTTAACTTCTATTATGTTCGATACATTAAGTACTGGAGAAGAAACGTTTTTGGAGGTTTCTGTAAAAGTATATCCTAATCCTACAAAGGATTCTATATCTATTCAATCCAGAAAACCAATTCAGGTAGCTAAGCTTTTCGATATTACTGGAAAAGAGGTTATGGAGATTGTTAATCCATCGCAAATATCATTAAAAAACTTACCATCTGGTGTTTATATTTTAAAGCTGAAAGCAGATGCAGGCACAGTTGTAAAACGCATTATTAAAGAATAATTAGAAACCTTTAAAATTAACAGTCATGAATTATTTAAATAAAATATTTTTAATACTAATATTTTGTCTCTCAACACTATTTTCTGTTGCCGAAGCACAAAGTATTAATTACAAAGCCGTAGTAAAAGATGGAAGTGGTAATTTAATTACAAATGATCTTATACAAGTACAATTTAATATTTTACAAGGAGCGGCATTAACCAATGTCTATTCAGAATCGCATACGCCAACAACAGACGATAACGGGATAATTATTGTTAATATAGGTGAAGGTACTTTAGTTTCCGGAAGTCCAGCTTACGATACCATCGATTGGGCAAGTGACACACATTTTTTGCAAGTGTTTATTAATATTGGTGCAGGTCTTGTAGATATGGGAACAACGGAATTTAAGGCCGTGCCTTACGCACTTACTTCAGGAGATAAATCTTGGGAAAGTGAAATAGACAATGTACATGTTATTTCAAAAAATGTAGGTATTGGAACTAATGCACCAACAGAACTTTTGGAGATTAATGATGCCGATAATGCAGGTATTAAACTTACTGTACCTTCTTTAAATGATATTTCTAAAATTGAATTTAGAAACGGATTAGAAACAGGCGCTCACAGTTTTTATAAAATTCAAAACCAAAACGATTTATTACGGTTTGAAATTGATTCTGATTTAAGTACAGGAACAGGGTTTGATGAAAGGATGACTTTGGGTAATACAGGTTTAGCTTTAGAAACAGGCGTACGAGTTAATGAATTTTCTGCGGATGGAACAATGGCTGGTAATAGCAATTCTGCAATACCAACCGAACGAGCTGTAAAGTCTTATGTGGATAATGCAGTATCTGCTAATGGTGAGAAAACTATAGTTATTCCTGCTGTAGCTTTTACATCTAATCAGGCTCTTACATTTGTTAATTATGTTAATTTTGGTGCGTTTGCTCAAAAAACATCTAGTAATGGTTTTTTAGTTGCGCCTTTAACTTTACCACAAGGTGCTACAGTTACCTCTATGACTTTTTATTTAAGAGATGGAAGTACTGGAAGTAATGTAAATTTAGAGTGTAGTGTGTTATATGGTTTTCAAAATTCTTCAATATTTAGCATTGTGTTTTCGACATCTACTTTTAGTGGTTCAACTTCTGGTATTACATTAACTCATAACTCACCTTTTACAATTGTGAGTGATAGACAATATATTGTTAGAGTGATGCCAACCTCTACTTGGGGAACATCAGATTTTGGTATTTGCAGCGTAAAAGTTACTTATACCGAGTAATTAATATTTTACATATTCTACAATCTCTAATCCGTAACCAATCATCCCAACGCGTTTGGTTTGTTGCGAGTTAGAGATTAATTTTAGCTTGTGTATGTTTAAATCGTGAAGAATTTGGGCACCAATGCCAAAATCTTTAGCATCCATATTAATGGCAGGCGCTTTTACAATTTCGCCTTCACTTTGTCGCTCTTTTAAAATAGAAAGACGATTTAATAAGTTTAAAGATTGTGATTGCTGATTTATAAATAGAATAGCACCTTTTCCTTCATCATTAATAACACGAAACATATCGTCTAATTTTTCATCTGCATTATTAGTTAGCGTTCCTAAAATATCGTTATTTACTAAAGTAGAGTTTACACGGGTTAGCACATGCTCGTTAGTTGCCCAATCTCCTTTAGTTAATGCAATGTGTACTTGGTTATTAGTCGTTTGCTGGTAAGCTCTAAGTCTAAAACTTCCAAAACGTGTTTCAATATTAAAATCTTCTTTTTTCTCAATTAAAGAATCATGATCCATTCTATAAGCCACTAAATCTTCAATAGAAACGAGTTTTAGATCGAATTTTTTTGCAACTTCAATAAGCTGTGGTAAACGTGCCATGGTGCCATCTTCATTCATGATTTCTACAATTACACCAGCAGGTTCTAACCCAGCTAAACGTGCAAAATCTATGGCAGCTTCGGTATGTCCTGTTCTACGCAGTACACCGCCTTCTTTAGCCACCAAGGGAAAAATGTGTCCTGGTCTTGCCAAATCAAATGGTTTTACGTCTTTGTTAACTAAAGCCTGTACTGTTTTTGCACGATCGCTTGCAGAAATTCCAGTAGTAACACCTTGACCTTTTAAATCTACCGATACCGTAAATGCAGTCTCCATTGGATCGGTATTATTAGAAACCATCATGTGTAATCCTAAATCCTCACAGCGATTTTCGGTAAGTGGAGCACATATTAATCCACGTCCATGAGTGGCCATAAAGTTTATCATTTCGGGTGTAACCAATTCAGCAGCAGCTAAAAAATCACCCTCATTTTCTCGGTCTTCATCATCAACAACAATAATAACTTTTCCGGCTTTAATATCGTTAATTGCTTCTTGAATTGTATTTAATTTAAACGCCACTTTTGGTTCGGTTTTAGTAATCATTTTATTGCTTTTCTATGTGCAAAGATATTGCTTATTTACTATTTTAAAAGAAAATGGGATTTGATTTTTCTATTCGTTTATAGTCTTAATTTTAGTCCTCAATTTTTTGTCTGCTTTTAACAAAATAGAATACACTTACAATTAGAGCAATAACACTTAATTGTGTGGAAGCCGAAGCAAATTCAGGCAATTTATTATTAGCAAATACAAAATGAAGAACCACTAATAGTATCGAGAAAAATAAAAGAGCGAAGGCCGTTTTTAAAAATAATTTCTTACTTCGTTGTGGAGAATTTATAGCTTTATCCCTAACGTTATCAACTGTATTTACGACTTCAGTCTGACTATTTTGGTTAAACTCAATGGCATTCAAGTCCTTTTTTATTTGTATTTTCTGAATAAAATAAATAACAACATAGAGTGGCAACCCAAAAACTAAAAAGAGAATATTATTAATACTATTATTTTTGCCCAAATGCTTATACAAGCTACTGTGTTTAGTAAATGACTTCATTAAAGCGAATACGAATACTAAAAAAATAATAATTCCTATTAAAACAACAATATTACCAATACCTGGAAATTTATTATTTATTAAAACGCTTCCTCCAGCTATCAATAATGCTCCAATAAGGTATAAAATGATAGAAAGCTTAGAATCTTCAACATAATCGTTTTTTAAATTAGTAGCCTCTTCAAAAAAATCATTATTTAGATGCCCAGCCATTTTAAGTTCCTGTCTTGTAATACCTCTGGAAGTAAGCACAGAAATAGCAGTGTTTTTATGCTCTACAGTATAATCGAAGTTTCGGTAATTTCTTACGATTTCTATGAGCTTATTATCATCAAGATTTTGAATAATTTTATAATCGTTTGAAGCTATATTAAATACCTTTGTATTAAATGCTACTTTTTTACTTTTTATTCCGAAGAATTTTTTAAGCGGTTCTAATAGACCATCGGTTTCTAAAAGTCCACGATCTTTGGTGGCTCTAGTAGTAAGATAAATACTTAAAGGTAGCATAATAAGGGTAGAGAACCATGTAGCTAATGCAGGATTAAAAGAGCCGTCTTTTGCACTGTTTTTGGCAAATATGCCAATAAAATGATAGCTTAAAAATAGAACAATTGCAATAACCATAGGCAAGCCTAACCCACCTTTTCTAATTAATGCACCAAGAGGAGCTCCAACGAAAAATAATATAATACACGCTATGGCCAAAGCAAATTTTTCATGAAAGGCTATAATGTGCTTATTTAACCAAATGGTTCTTCCTTTAATATTACTTTCTTTCGCTAAAATTATCTGGCTAGTACTCGAAGCTGCATTTATGGCATAATCAAGCAATTGTACTTGGCGTTTCGTATCGAATAAATCAATTATATTACCATTATAAATAGTGTCTTTTTTAGTATTTACAGTTAGATTTAGAGTTTCTATATTCGTTCTGTTATAAAGCGTAGTACTAAATTTCTCGTATTCGTTTCTACGTTCGGTAATGAGCGAATCGGTAGTATATTTAAGATCACCTATGGCAAGCATAGTGTATTTATTATCAGTATTTTTTTCATCTAAATCTACCGTATTAAGTTGCGATAAATCGATATTCATGGTGTAGGTTTTAAACTCACTTTTTACTAAGGGTTGCTTTAGTTTTTCTTTGTGCGTATTTGGTGGCGTATCGTCATAGTAATACCCATCGTAGAGTACGAGTTTTAAAACATCGGATTTCTCGGCACTTACCAATTCTCCTGTTTTAGCAATAATAGTTTTATGGTTGCCTGGCTTGCGGTTTTGACCTTGATGGATAACTACATTTTCTAAAAACTGACCACGATCACCCGTTTTTTCGGCGACTTTTATATTAAAATTGTCACCAATTTGATTAAACTGGCCTTCGGCAATAGCCATTGCAGGCTTAACTTTGGCAATATTTTTACGCAAATTATGGCTGTTATATTCTGCCCATGGTATAACGTTATTACTAAAAAAGAAAGTGGTAATACTTAAAAACACTATAAACACACTTAAACTTGCCATAGCCCGTTGCAAGGAGATACCAGTAGATTTCATTGCAGCAAACTCATAATTCTCGGCAAAATTACCAAAAACCATAATCGAAGAAAGTAAAATAGTAAGTGGTAGGATGAGCGGAATTAGAGTTGGCGTAATGTAAAATAGAAACTTTAAAACCGTTATTACATCTAAATCCTTTCCAGCTAATTCTTTAATATAAAGCCAAATAGCCTGTAATACAAAAATCAGCATGAGTATTACAAACACGCTGATAAAAGTTTTTAGATAAGAAGTTAATATGTATCTATCTAATATTTTCACTAATAGTTGTTAATCTAATTTATTGATGAAGTAGTCTTTATACTTACTTTCGTCAAATGTAAACAAGGTTTTCGAAATAGGCTCGTTTGTTTTAAAAGAATTAACAGTAAGCGTGGTTTTGGTACCATTTTCTCCAATTTCTATAAGGTTATAAATGTGTTTAGTCTGCGCATCTATACCTAATAATATGTATTTTATAGTAGAATTAGAATCCATAGGAGATAGTTTTACATATTGAATTTTTCTGCCCTTTACGTTTTGTACTATGTCCATTTTATAAGTAAATCCATCTTCGTAAAACGATAACATTTTACTTGGAGTAATGGTGTTTTCTTCTTCACCATCTTCCGAAGAAATGGTCACCTCTTCATCTTCAGGACTAATAGTATGCAGTTTTTTACCATCAAAAATTCTGGTAACACCAAGAATGTTTAGTTTATATTTATCACCTTGCATGGTAACGTCACCGCGTGTTTCTTGTTTTATGTTTTCTGAAGTGTTCTCTAAAACATATTTAAAATCGATAGCTATATTTTCATAACTTTTAACTTTAGCTGAAACTTCTTTTAAAAGCGTTTTTGCTTTGGCATCAGTTTGAGCAAAAGTGATTCCTGAAATAATTAAAGCTAATACTAGTAATACTTTTTTCATCTTGAAATTTTAATTTTATTTTTTATTGACCTTCGTTTTCTAATAATTGATTGAGTGCCGTTAAATCTGGAACTAAAACCTGTCTGGCTTTACTGCCTTCAAAACCACCAACAATTCCAGCGGCTTCAAGCTGGTCTATTATACGTCCAGCACGATTATAACCTAACTTTAATTTACGTTGCAATAAGGATGCCGAACCTTGTTGTGCAGTTACAATTATTTCTGCTGCATCTCTAAACAGTTTATCTCTATCGTCAATATCTATATCAAGACTCGTGCCACCTTCTTCGCCTACATACTCCGGAAGCAAATAAGCATCTGGATAGGCTTTTTGAGCGCCAATAAAATCGACTATTTTCTCTACTTCGGGCGTATCGACAAAGGCACATTGAATTCTAATCATGTCGTTACCTTGTGTGTAGAGCATGTCTCCACGACCTATTAGCTGGTCTGCTCCGCCAGCATCTAAAATTGTTCTCGAATCTATTTTACTCGATACCCTAAAAGCAATACGTGCCGGAAAATTTGCTTTAATAATACCTGTAATTACGTTAACCGATGGTCTTTGAGTAGCAATTATTAAATGAATACCAATGGCACGTGCTAACTGTGCTAAACGCGCAACTGGTGTTTCTACCTCTTTACCAGCAGTCATAATTAAATCGGCAAATTCATCTACAACTAAAACGATATAAGGTAAAAAAGCATGACCTTCGTTTGGGTTTAATTTACGTGCTTTAAATTTCTTGTTATATTCTACAATGTTACGGCAGAGCGCATTTTTTAGCATCTCGTAGCGGTTGTCCATTTCTATACACAGCGAATTAAGCGTGTTAATTACTTTAGTGTTATCTGTAATAATAGCCTCGGCTTCGTCTGGCAATTTCGCCAGATAATGACGCTCTATTTTATTAAATAATGTCAATTCCACCTTTTTAGGGTCTACTAAAACAAACTTAACTTCTGCAGGATGTTTTTTATACAGTAAAGAAGTTAATACTGCATTTAACCCAACAGATTTTCCCTGTCCAGTAGCTCCTGCCATAAGTAAGTGTGGCATTTTAGCCAGATCTATCACCATGGTTTCGTTGCTAATGGTTTTACCAATGGCAATAGGTAAATGCATTTCGGATTTCTGAAATTTTTGCGAGGCAATTACAGAACGCATTGAGACTATGGTTGCGTTTTTATTTGGTACCTCAATACCAATAGTACCTTTTCCAGGAATTGGAGCAATAATTCTAATTCCTAATGCAGAAAGCGATAATGCAATATCATCTTCAAGATTTTTAATTTTCGAAATTCTAATACCAGCATCTGGTACAATCTCGTATAATGTAACAGTTGGACCAATAGTGGCTTTAATAGTTTGAATGCCAATTTTGTAATTGTTTAGTGTTTCAACAATTTTATTTTTATTATCTTCAAGCTCTTCCTGGTCAATTTTAATACCTTCAATGTCATATTTCTTTAATAAATCTAAAGGTGGAAATTGAAAATTACTTAACTCTAATGTAGGATCAAACTGCCCAAAATCTGCAACTAATTTATCTGAAAGATTATCGGTTTCAGATTTTTCCTCTGCAACCTGTTCAACTTCCATTTCAAGTTCCTCTTCCTCTTCTTTAGGGATTTCTACTTCTAAGGTGGCTGTGGATGTTTCAATATTTTCAATGGTACTTGTTTCCACTTCCAAAGTATTTGAAACAGCAGGTGATAGTGTTTCGTTGTTAACTTCGAAAGCTGTTTTTATGGCTTCAGCTTCGTCTGTTAATGTATTGTCTATTGGTACAAAGTCTTCGTTATGTTCGTTTTTAAATTCAGATTTAATATCTTTTTTGGCATTTCTAAATAAAGCACCAATACGCTCTGGTGTAAACTTAAAGCGCGTTGCTAAATAGGTTATAAACGCGAAAATTAAAAGTAAAACAACACCAATTTTACCAATATAGTCTTGAAGGAATTGATTTAACTCAAAACCTATAGTCCCACTTAAAAAGCCATTTTCGGGTATAATAAAGCCAAATAAAATGGAAAGCCAGATCACTATTATGGTGCCCCAAAACCAATGTTTAAAGAGTTTTTCTTTTTTTAAATCTAAAAGAATATAAATACCTGATAAGAAAATTAAACCCGAAAAAATAAATGAAGCTATGCCAAATCCTCTTTGTATAAAAAAATCGCTAACCCAGGCACCACTTTGGCTTGCCCAGTTTTTTGTTTCTACAGTTCTCGATGGAAATTCGTTTAAAACACTTTGGTCTATTTTACCTGTAAACAGAAAGGATAGAAAGGCAATAAAAATTAAAACACCTAAAAGCACTAATAAACTACCAAAAATAAGTTTTTGTTGACTCGATAGCTTAAAACTTGGCATTTTATAACTTCTCTTTTTATTGGTGGTTTTAGATTTAGATTTAGATTTTGCTTTCGCCATTTTGGGAATTTAGATTGCGTAAAAATAAACAAATTCAATCGATTATTTTGATGATTATGCGCTATTGTTAACGATTTTATTAACGAGTAATTGTGTAGTGATTATATTTAAAAAATCTTAGGAAGATAGATTACACAGCCAATAATTACGGCTGCAATGGCGACAATAAAAACAGCTCCTGCTGCCAAATCTTTAATTAGACCTATTTTTGGATGAAATTCTGGATGTATAAAATCTGCAATCTCTTCTATAGCAGTGTTAATACCTTCGGTTGCCATAATCATGGCGATTACTAAAATTTGTATGCACCATTCTGTTGGAGACAGACCAAAATAAAATCCGGCAATCGTCATTATAACACCTATAAAGAACTGAACTTTTATACTTGCTTCTGTAGTAATTAAAAGATAAGCGCCTTTAAAAGCATAACCAATACTTTTAATTCTATTTAATATAAAGGATTCTTTTTTATTCATCTAAAAGCGCGTACAAAGAAGCTTTATAGTTTGGTTCTTGTCCAATTTCAGGTACTTGTTCTGTATATTTTACAATACCATTTTCGTCTAATACAATAACGCATCTGGAATGTAAATCTTTAAAATTGCCACTTACTATTTCTAATCCATAATTTTTTCCAAAACTACCGTCTTTAAAATCGGATAACATGACTACATTTTCTAATCCTTCAGCAGCGCAAAAACGTTGTTGTGCAAATGGTAAATCTCTGGAAATGCACAATACTTTGGTGTTTTCCATTTCGGCAGCTTCTTTATTAAACGCTCTTACAGATTTTGCGCATACACCAGTATCTACACTTGGAAAAATATTTAGTAAGACCTTATGTCCTTCAAAATCTGATAGTTTTTGAGTTGATAAATCGCTTACCGTCAATATAAAATTTGGAGCTTTATCTCCTATGTTTGGCAAACTGCCTGAAGTTTCAACAGGCGTTCCACCTAATGTTATTTTTGTCATTTTTATTTTTTTTCTGTGAATGATAAAAATAGACATTCTTTAAATAAGTTATACATAACAAAGTACTAATTTATTGATAGTGTATTCATATTTATTTTAAAAACAACTATTTGCATTATCGCTATAGTTAATTAATTGTTAAACAACAATAACTCTAAAACCCATGTCTGCGTGTATACGTTTGTATAAGCAAATAAGAAATATTCACTTAAATAAAACAAATTATGAAAACCAAAAACATTTTAAAATCAAGTTTATTTGCAATCGCAATTTTATTCTCTCTAACCGGAACTGCTCAAGATAAGATGAAGCAAGATAAAATGAAGAAAGAAAAAACAGTAATGGTGGGTGGAGCAGAAATGTACCCTTCAAAAAATATTGTTGAGAACGCCGTAAATTCTAAAGACCATACTACATTAGTGGCTGCTGTAAAAGCTGCCGATTTAGTAGAAGTGTTACAAAGTAAAGGACCTTTTACTGTATTTGCTCCAACAAATGCTGCTTTTAGCAAATTACCAGAAGGGACCGTTGAGACATTATTAATGACTGAAAACAAAGAAAAATTACAAACCATCTTAAAACACCATGTTGTAGCTGGAGATTTTAAAGCGAAAGATATTATGAAGATGGTAAAGAAAATGGACGGTAAAGCAGAGATTAAAACAGTTGCAGGTGGTACATTAACAGCCTGGATGAAAGGTAAAGACCTATATATTACTGATGAAAACGGTACAGCTTCAAAAATTGTTATTGCAAATGTAAATCAATCTAATGGAGTAATACATGTGGTAGATACAGTGGTGCTTCCTAAAATGTAAATTTTAATAAATTAATACATATTTTAAAAAAGCTTCTCCGTTTGGAGAGGCTTTTTTATTTGTAATGTTTTAATTATTTTTTGGATTAAAATGTGGTTATATAGTAAAAATCGATAAACTAATAAGAACAATCAATTTATAAATTCCAATCTAATTATATTATTACTTAAATTTAGGAGACTAAATTTAAATAAGAAAAGAATATGGACAACAAAAATACCGAAACCTTCGAAATTAATAATTCATCAGCCAGTAAATGTCCCTTTTTAGGCGCAAATAATCATACCGCTGGTGGAGGTGTTAAGAACAGAGATTGGTGGCCAAATGAATTAAGACTTAATATTTTACGTCAACATGCACAAAAATCTAACCCAATGGGAGATGATTTTAATTATGCCGAAGCTTTTAACAGTATTGATTTTGCAGCCCTTAAAAAAGATGTTTTAGATTTAATGACAGATTCGCAAGATTGGTGGCCAGCAGATTATGGGCACTATGGTGGATTTATGATTCGCATGGCATGGCATAGTGCTGGTACTTATAGAGTTGGAGATGGTCGTGGTGGTGCAGGCTCTGGATCACAACGTTTTGCACCGTTAAACAGCTGGCCAGATAATGGTAATTTAGATAAAGCGCGTTTGCTTCTTTGGCCTATTAAGCAGAAATACGGACGTAAAATTTCATGGGCAGATTTAATGGTACTTGCAGGTAATTGCGCATTAGAATCTATGGGATTTAAAACTTTTGGGTTTGCAGGTGGTCGTGAAGATGTCTGGGAACCGGAACAAGATATATATTGGGGAAGCGAAACACAATGGGGAGCCAACGAGGAAAGATACGAAGATGGTGAATTAGAAAACCCATTAGCAGCTGTAATGATGGGTTGGATTTATGTAAATCCAGAAGGACCTAATGGTAATCCAGACCCAATGGGTTCTGCCAAGACAGTAAGAGAAACGTTTAAGCGAATGGCTATGAACGATGAAGAAACTGTTGCTCTTGTAGCTGGTGGTCATACTTTTGGTAAGGCACATGGTGCTGCAGATCCTAATGAGTATGTGGGTAAAGAACCACATGGTGCTCCAATTGAAGAGATGAGTATGGGATGGAAAAACAGCTATAAATCTGGTGTTTTAGACGATGTAATTACAAGTGGAATAGAAGGTGCGTGGACTCCAAACCCAACACAATGGGATCATGATTACTTTGATGTTTTACTAAACTACGAATGGGAATTAATAAAAAGTCCTGCAGGAGCACACCAGTGGACTCCAACAGCAGCATCGCAGGCAAGAATGGCAGCAAAAGCTGGAGATGCCAATGGCAAGCAAGCCTTGATGATGACTACAGCAGATATTGGACTAAAAACCGATCCTATCTATTTAGAAATTTCACAACGTTTTCATAAAGACCATAAAGCATTTGAAGATGCGTTTGCTCGTGCATGGTATAAACTTACGCATCGTGATATGGGACCAATTGATCGTTATTTAGGTCCTGAAGTACCGAAAGAAGAATTAATATGGCAAGATCCAATACCTAAAGTAGACTATACTTTAAGTCATTCAGATATTTCAACACTTAAGAGATTAATTTTAGATTCAGGTTTAACCGTGTCGCAAATGGTAACTACTGCTTGGGCTTCAGCTTCAACTTATCGAGATAGTGATAAGCGTGGTGGTGCTAATGGAGGTCGTTTACGTTTAGAGCCTCAAAAAAGTTGGGAGGTTAATAATCCAAAAGAATTAAATAAAGTACTTGAGGTTTTAGAAGGCATTCAAAATAATTTTAGTGGCACAGTTTCTATAGCAGATTTAATTGTTTTAGCAGGCGTTGTAGGCGTCGAGAAAGCAGCGCAAAATGCAGGACATAATATTAACGTGCCATTTACTGGAGGTAGAGGAGATGCGTCTCAGGAGCAAACAGATGTCGAAGGCTTTACATATTTAGAACCTTTAGCAGATGGATTTAGAAATTATATTAGAAAGGACATTAATATTGCAGCTGAAGATTTGCTTATTGACCGAGCTAACTTGTTAACGCTTTCTGTACCAGAAATGACCGTTTTAGTTGGTGGACTTAGAGTTTTAGGCGCTAATTACGATGATTCTAAAAATGGATTTTTTACTTCGTATGAAGATTCTTTAACTAACGATTTCTTTAAAGTGATACTAGATTTATCAATTACTTGGAAAACAGCTAACGCTGAAGAAAAAGAATTTATTGGGCGTGACCGTAAAACGGGTGCAATGAAGTTTTCTGGTACCAGAGCCGATTTAATTTTTGGGTCTAATACAGAATTGAGAGCAGTTGCCGAAGTGTATGGAGCAGACGATGCGAATGAAAAATTTGTAAAAGATTTTGTTGCCGCTTGGACAAAGGTTATGCACTTAGATCGGTTTGATTTGAAGTAAATGAATAAGTAACGCTCATAAAACAAAAAACCACTTCTAATGAAGTGGTTTTTATTTTTAAAGATATCTCTTTCTATTTGTCAATAGAGCCCAGGACGCGTTGCATAAAACTATTCACAGCTTCCTTTTGTGGCGTACCTTCTTTTATCATTTTATTAACTTCAAGTGCACCATACATATTTGAGATTAATTCTCCAATAACGTCTAACTCTTCATCTTTTAAAGAGGATACTTCAGTTAAGGCTTCTAAAGTTTCTACGGTTTCAACGATATAATCTTCGTCATTTTCCTTAATAAATTGTGTGAGGTGCTTTATTACAGGTAGTTTCATAATATAATTTATTTAATTCTAAAATTTTTTAGATTACCTCGCTCACCAAGTCTTTTAAAACGTCGAACTTATTTGTTTGCGTTTGGTTTACAAATTTACCATCCTTAAAAGTAGCAAATGTCGGTAAATTATCCACTGTAGCAAGCTGTCTTGATTCTGGAAATTTTTCGGCATCTACAATTATAAAAGATACGTTTTCGTTTTCAATAGCAAGTTTCTTAAATTTTGGTTTCATTATACGGCAATTTCCACACCATGTCGCAGAATATTGAACCACTACTGTGCTATTTTCTACAATAATTTCTTTTAAATTATCTTTCTCTAATTCTTGAACCATTAGTTGTTATTTTTTTGATATTAAAAATCCAAACACCAAATGGTAATACTGGTGTTTGGATTGTAATAAATACGTTTTGTTTTTAGTTTGCGTGAGTCGCTAAATAATCTGCAACTCCAGCTCTATTTGCATTCATAGCATTTTTACCTTCTTCCCAGTTTGCAGGACAAACCTCTCCTTTTTCTTGTACGTGAGTGAGAGCATCAATAATGCGTAAAAATTCGTTTACATTTCGACCTATTGGCATATTATTTACACCTTCGTGCTGTACAATTCCATCTTCATCAATGACGTAAGTTGCTCTATATGTTACATTGTCTCCATCTACAGTCACAACGCCAGTTTCTTCATTGTATTTCTCATTAGAAATATCTAAAATACCTAAAGTTGAAGCTAAATTACGATTAGAATCTGCTAAAATAGGATATGTAACTCCTTCAATGCCACCGTTATCTTTTGGTGTGTTTAACCAAGCAAAGTGAACTTCTGGCGTATCACAAGAAGCACCAATAACTATTGTATTTCTTTTTGCGAATTCTTCTTTTGCAGCTTCAAATGCGTGTAATTCTGTTGGGCAAACAAAAGTGAAATCTTTTGGATACCAAAATAGTAAAACTTTCTTTTTATTGTTTTTTGCTTCTTCAAGAACGTTTAATTTAAAGGTATCTCCCATATCGTTCATTGCATCCACGTTTAAGTCTGGAAACTGTTTTCCTACTAATGTCATTTTGTTATTTATTTTTAAATTATTACTTAATGTTTTCAGGGAGCAAAGATACATTAGAAGGTAAAATTTTAAGCATAAGAAAATCTTAAAATCTTATTAGACTATAAGTTTTGATTATAGTAATTAGTTAATTTGATAATTTTAAGCTATTTAGCTTTTAGCTGTCTAATTTTAATATTTAATGCTGCGAATAATAATGTAGTAAACGGACTTAACCAGTTAAAAATAGCATACACAAAATACTCTGCCACACCAACACCTAAAACTCCGGATTGATAAGCGCCGCAAGTATTCCAAGGAATTAATACCGAAGTTACCGTCCCAGAATCTTCAAGTGTTCTACTTAAATTTTCTGGAGCAAGGCCTTTATCTTCATAAGCCTTTTTAAACATTTTTCCAGGGATAACAATCGCTAAGTATTGATCGCTGGCAATGGCATTGAGCCCTAAGCAACTCGCGACAGTACTTGCAAATAAACCAAATACCGTATGCGCTACAGAAAGTAAGCTTTTTGTAATTCTGGACAAAGCTCCAATGGCATCCATAACACCACCAAAAACCATGGCACAACATATTAAGTAAATGGTCCAAAGCATACCGTTCATTCCACCAGAGCTAAATAATTCATTAAGTTTTTCGTTATCTGTTGAAATGTTTGTGTCAGTTAGCATTGCATTAATTATTGCTCCCAATTTAGAATCTGCAATCCCATTTAATATTTCGGGTTGAAAGATAAAAGCAAATACTGCTGCTAATCCAACACCACAGCCTAAAGCGACCAATGGTTTTGTTTTTAATAAAATTAAACCAACAACGGCTAGTGGCACTGCAAAGAGCCATGGTGTAATATAAAAAGTAGCATCTATGGTAGCCAATAATCCGCTAATATCAGCATTGCCAGTAGCGTCGACTGTCGCACTTAAAACTACAAATACTATGAGCGTAATTATAATAGTTGGTACTGTGGTAAAGGTCATGTAGCGTATATGCGTGAATAAGTCTGTTCCAGCCATTGCAGGTGCTAAATTTGTTGTATCACTTAAAGGTGACATTTTATCTCCAAAATACGCTCCAGAAATCACTGCACCAGCAATCATACCTGTTGGGATTCCAAGAGCACTTCCAATACCAATTAAAGCAATCCCTACGGTTGCAGAGGTAGTCCATGAGCTACCTGTTGCAATAGAAATAATTGCAGCAATAATGACACATGCAGGTAAAAATATTTCAGGACTTAAAACCTGTAAACCATAATATACCATGGCAGGAATTATACCACTTATTAACCAAGTACCGGCTAAGGCGCCAACCAAAAATAAAATCATAATGGGTACGAAAACACTGCGTAAATTCTCCCATATTTCTTTTAGCATGATATTAAAGGACACTTTATTAAATAAACCTACAATTGCAGCAACACCTCCAGACAATAATAATATAAACTGATTGGAGTAATCGCCTAACATGGCACCATCAAAGAATGCTATATTAACAGCCAATAAAATCATTAAAAAAAGCACTGGTATTAGTGCTTCGAGCATACTTAATTCCTTATTATCTTTAATTTTTTGATGCTCTATGTTAATATCTGAAAGATTATCGTCTTGCATGTTGGTAAGTTTTTTTAGTGTTGTAATGTTACGATTTTCATAAGTGTTATGCAAATTCAATTGCTATCTGTACATTAGCAGATTATATGGATTCACTTACTCAAATAGTACTTGGCGCCGCTTGTGGAGAAGCGGTTTTAGGAAAAAAGATTGGAAATAAAGCGTTGTTATTTGGAGCAATTGGTGGTACCATACCAGATTTAGACGTGTTTATTGGTAATCTTTTATATGGTAATAAAATAGATGCCATGCTGTTTCATCGTGGCTTCATGCATTCTATTTTGTTTTCGGTTTTAGCTGCTTTTCTATTTGGCTGGCTGTTTTATAAATTATACAATACTGGAAAAAGAAAAGAAACCACACGTTTAAAACACTGGATTTTGTTATTCTTTTGGGCCTTGTTTACACATCCTATTTTAGATAGTTTTACTCCCTATGGCACCCAATTATTCGCACCATTCTCTAATTATCGTGTAGCATTTAATACTATAGCTGTAGCAGATCCTGCTTATACACTTCCATTTTTAATATGCATTATTGTTTTAATGTTTTATCGTAGAACTTCAGAGAAAAGAAAACGTTGGTTACAATTGGGTATAGGTATTAGTACCATTTATATGCTATTTACAATTGGAAATAAAATTTACATCAATTCTGTTTTTAAAGAATCTTTAAAAGAAAACCAGATTATTTATTCTCGCTACAGCGCTCAACCTTATATTTTAAATAATATTTTATGGTATGGCATTGCAGAAACGGAAACGTCTTACAAAGTAGCATCTTACTCGTTGTTCGACACATCAAATCGTTTTTCAGAATGGCAGGAAATCCCAAAAAACCGAGCCATAACTATTGATGAATATAAAGATTTAAAAGATTTATCTTGGTTTAGTAATGGGTATTTTAATGTTGAAAAAACTGGAGGTACACAATATCTTTATAACGATTTGCGCTATCCGTTGGTAAAAACAAAAGATGGTTACATCTCGGTTTTTAGTTTATTACTTTTTGAAGAAGATAGTAGATTAAATATGAAACCTTTTGAGCCTAAAACTGATAATTTTTCAGAAATGTTTTCCTCACTTTTACAGCGAATAAAGGGAGTTTAAGTTGGTGCCATATAGCATATTTAAAACATAAATGCGTGTTTTAAATAATTAATAAGTCATTAAGACCTAAATAAAAAAAACCTGAAAATAATTTTCAGGTTTTTATATCCGTTTAGTTAATAAGTTAAGCCATTTCTGCATTTAAAACTCCAACCTCGACCATGCAAGCTTTCATCATACTAAAGGTACGTTCAATATCTGCATCCAGACCAATAGAAAAACGAATTAAACCATCGCTTAATCCCATAGCTTCTTGTTCTTCTTCAGGGATTTCTGAAGATGTGGAGCTACCAGGAGCACTAAATAATGTTTTATAAAAGCCTAAACTCACAGCTAAATATCCTAAGTTTTTTTCTTGCATTAATTCCATTAAAGTGTTAGCCTTATCTAACGAACCAACGTCTATGGTTAACATACCGCCAAACCCATATTTTTCATTCATCATAGAAGAAAATAAGTCGTGCGATGGATGAGATTTCAAACCTGGATATACAGTTTTTAATCCCAAATCCTGAAATTTTTCAGCAATAAAAGTTGCATTATAGCTATGTTGTTGCATTCTTATGTGCAAAGTTCTTAAGTTTTTTAAAATGGAGGCCGCACGCAAGCTATCCATTGTAGCGCCTAAAAGCATGCAGGCACCATTGTTTACGTTACGCAAATCATTAATAAACTCTTGGGTACCACAAATAACACCGCCAACCGTATCGCTTGAGCCATTTATAAATTTTGTAAGACTATGTATTACAATATCTGCTCCTAATTTAGCAGGAGAAATAGACAGTGGTGAGAATGTATTATCAACAACTAATTTTAAGTTGTGTTTTTTGGCTAATTTGGCTAAGCTAGCAATATCTGCAACTTCTAAAAGCGGGTTACTTACAGACTCACAGTATAAAATCTTAGTTTTAGGTGTTATGGCAGCTTCTACAACATCTAATTTTGTAATATCAACAAAAGAAGTATCTATATTAAAACGAGGAGTAAAGTTCTTTAAAAATGCATAGGTTCCGCCATAGATTGTTCGGCTTGAAACCACATGGTCTCCTGCGTTACATAATTGTAAAATAACAGGCGTAATAGCTCCCATACCAGATGCACAAACATTAGCAGTTTCGGTGCCTTCCATGGCAGCTAATGCTTCACCTAAATATAAATTTGAAGGTGTAGAGTGTCGAGAATACAAATAGCAGCCATCTGCATTACCTTCAAAAGTGTCAAACATGGTTTTTGCCGATAAAAAAGTATAAGTTGAAGAATCTGAAATAGAAGGGTTTACACCTCCAAATTCACCAAAATATTGTAAGTCCTGAATGCTATTTGCTGGTTTAAAAGCCATAATAATATGTTTATTTATTAAATACTGATTTGATTATTTTAGTGTAAAATTCACTTAAAATAGATATATAATCAATAGACGGCTATAAATTTAGTTGTTTAAACTGAATTTAGTTATTATTATAGATTATATTAAATTAAAAGTTCGTAATTTGCTGGGCAAACTGAAAAATTTTCAATAATGACTTTCGATGCCATAGATACTAAACTTATTCAATTGCTTCAAGCCAATAGTAAGCAAACCAATAAAGAGCTTTCAAATAAGTTAAATCTTTCTGTTACTGCGGTTTACGAGCGTATTAAGAAGCTTGAGAATAATGGCGTGATAGATAAGTATGTTGCTTTAATTAAAAAAGAAAATGTCGATAAGACATTTGTTGCTTTCTGCCATATTAAATTAGAGAAGCATGCACGCGATTATGTTGTTAAATTTGAAAAAGAAGTTACTAAACTCACAGAAGTGTTAGAGTGTTATCATATAAGCGGTGATTACGATTATTTATTAAAAGTAATAGTTAAAGATATGCAGGCTTTTAGAGAGTTTATGGTAAATAAACTAACAAATATAAACCATATTGGAAGCACGCATAGTACATTTATGATTAGTGAAGTAAAGCACACTACCGCTGTTACTATATAGAACTTTTAAAAAATGATGTGATAAGTTAAATATAAGCTATGAGAATTCTTTGTAAGCTTTGTTTTAGTACCTGTGATTTTTATTTTATTAAGAGAGACGCAAAATAAATTTAAAACTGAAAAAACTAAAATTGGACAGCGTTCTGAAAACAGAAAATTATAGAGAGTATTAGTATTGCACAAATTACGTATTTATTTTTTTTAATATAAAAAATCAACTTTTTACTGTAGTATTAAAAAAAATCATAAGTATACCTAATGATAATGTTTAGCTATGGTTTTTTTTACGATTTATCCTCAAGAATTTATTATAGAACATTTTATTTTAAGTGCTACGAGAGTTTATTTCATAATAAAGAATCTGTTCATTTTTATAAACGCTACTCTATTTGCCTTAGTGATTTTGTTTTTTTGAATAGACTTAGTAATTAGGCTCAAACTTTTTAAGAGGATTACTTTTGTATTAGCATACAAAAAAAACAAATCAACATTTATAGTTACATAAGAACATGCTATTTATGGCTGTTGGCTCTTTACTGTTGGAATGGGAGAAATGCTTGGTTTTCCTTCATAACTATTTAAATAATGTCTTAAAAAGAACAAATTCACATAGAATTTATTGAAATTCACATAATATAATTAACTGTATTGTATATATAATATAATTTCATATTTGAACCTTAAAAAATTTGAAATATGAAAAGAAAAATTACACTTACGGTTTTTTTGTTAATCACTTTTTTTGCCAAAGCCCAACAGTTTACTTTTAATACGAATGCTGGTGATTATACTAATATTGGTTTGAAACAAGCTGGTGCTTGTATGTTAGACTATAATAATGATGGTTTTGTAGATATCATTGCTTCTGGCTATGATAGTGCAACAGAAAATAATACTCAAGTCTATTTAAATAATAGAGATAAAACTTTTTCTGCTTTAAGTACCTCGGATTTATATATGGTAAATACTGGAGGTCCCTTATTAATTTCAGGAGATTATGATAATGATGGCGATTTTGATATTTATAAATTGAATTTTCAAAACAGTAGTGGTAGCCCAATTAATAATGTTTTATATGAAAATTCTGGTGAAACTAATTTTGAATTAACTCAAACTACTTTAGTAGGAAACACAGGTGAAGAAAATAAAAGTGATTCTGGAACATGGGTTGATTATGACTTAGATGGTGACTTAGATTTATATTCTACTGGAGCTGGAGGCTCTTCAGATTTATTTTATAGAAATGATGGTGGAAGTTTTACACAAATATTTGGCTTAGCATTTTTTCAATCTAGGCCTTGGCCAATAGTTACGGATACATGGTTTGATTTTGATGGTGATTTAGATGTTTATTTTGCTAATTTTCAAAATAATAATAATAGACTTTATTTAAGCCAGTTTATAGAAACTGGAAATCCTGACAACTTTTTAGAGTCAGTTGTTGATGGTATTACAAATAATGCTGGAAATAATATTGGTTGTAATTGGGTAGATTATGATAACGATTTAGATTTAGATCTTTTTTTAAATACTTTTAATGGACAGGATCAACTTTATGCAAATAATGGAGATATGACATTTACAGAGGTTATAGGTCAACCAATGTTACAGAATAGTGCCTGGACTACAATTAATTCTTGGGCAGATTATGATAATGATGGTGATTTAGATTTTTATAAAAATGAACAAAGTGGGACTGGGACTATTGGATATTTATACAATAATGATGGTACTGGACAATTTAGTTTAGTAAGCTCTAGTATTGCAGGTGATATTAGCAATTCTGTGATATCACCACAAGGCGGTGGATGGATTGATTATGATAATGATGGAGATATGGATTTAACTATTATTACTTGTTGTACAACATTTCCTAATGGTGCATCTCTTGCTAATATTATATTTGAAAATAATGTTGGCCATAATAATAATTTTTCTAAAATCTATTTAGAGGGCGTTCAATCAAATAAAAAGGGAATTGGAGCTGAATTACAATTGAAAGCAACTATTAATGGAGATAGCTATTGGCAGACACGAAGAATTAATGGTGGTGTTGAAAGCTTTGGAATGCAAGAAGAGCAAATGGCACACTTTGGATTAGGTGATGCTACAATAATAGATTCGTTAATTGTAAAATGGCCTTCTGGTGCTCTTGATATGTGCGCAAATCTTCCTGTTGGAAGTATTAAAATGACTGAAGGTTCATGCATTCCTACTTTACTAAGTGTTGAAGAATACAGCTTTCAAAATAGAAATATTTCAATTCATCCTAATCCATATGAAAACTCAGGATATATGCATATAAAAAGTGCGCTATCCAATAGGATTCAAAACATAAAAATCAGTAATATTCAAGGTAAAATTATAAATAATAAAACTCAATTTGTTATGCAGAGTGAGGGCAAATATATTGTAGATCCAGATAAATTAAATAGTGGAGTCTACTTTTTGAGAATAGAATTTGACGACACCTTTTTTGTTACAAAGAAACTAGTTGTTAAATAAATTATTTTATAGAATTCATAAACATATTTCTGTAGGTGGAGCTTACAGGAATATGTTTTTTAGCAATTTCTACATATTCTTTTGTATAAGCATTTACTTTTTTGAGATTAATAATATAAGATTTATGAATTCTCATAAACTGGTCACCAGGTAATTGGTTTATTATATCACTCATTTTTTCATAGACAACATATGAGCTTTTACTAGTATGTATTTTTATATAATTGCTAAGTCCTTCAATATATTGTAATTCAGCATAATTAATTTTTACCATTAGCTTATTAACTTTTACATATATAAAAGTATTCGTAACACTTGTTATAGTTGTTATTGGGTTTTTAATAACTCGTTGTGTAGCTTTTAGAAAACGATTAAAAGAAAAAGGTTTTAATAAATAGTCAACTGCGTCAAGCTCAAAACCTTCAACAGCAAATTCTCTATGTGCAGTTGTAAAAATTACTTTTGTTTGATTATTTAAAATTTTTGCTAAAGCAATACCGCTTAATTTTGGCATTTCAATATCTAAGAAAATAACATCTACAGTTTCTTTTTGAATAAATTCTAAAGCATCAATAGCGTTTTTAAATTCTCCAATTAAATTTAAATAGGAGATATCACTCACATATTTTTTAATAATCTGTCTGGCGGTTTGCTCGTCATCAATTATTATACAACGCTGTATCATTTTAAGTCAATTTTCAGTTCAATTAAAAAATTAGATTTACTTTCTTCAATATTTAAATTATACTTAAGTCCATATATAATATCAAGCCTCTTTTTAATATTCGCTAAGCCTAACCCACTATTATTATCCACTACTTTATTAATACTGTGTGATTTTGAGTTTTTAACAGTAAAGAGAATATAATTATCTAAAACATTTAGTGTAATAATAATATTTGCTATTCCGGTTTCATCTTTTAAGCTATGCTTAAATGCGTTCTCAATAAAAGGTACCAATATTAGAGGTGGAATTTGTATTTGAGACACCACTTTAGGTAAACTAACAGAAACACTTACTTTATCTGCAAACCTTGATTTTTCGATAGCAATAAAATCTTGAATTAAATTTATTTCTTTCTCTATAGGAATTAGCTTCTGGTTACTTTCATATAAAGAAAAACTTAAAAAATCTGATAATTTTAATATTAGCTCAGGAGCTTTCTTTGAGTTGTCTAATGCTAATCCATATATAGTATTTAATGTGTTAAACAAAAAATGAGGATTAATTTGAGATTTGAGATAATTTAATTCTGCATCTGTTTTTTGTTGCTCTAAAGCTTTAGCGAGTTGCTGCTTTTTCTTGAGGTCTGAAAATAAAATCCACCCTGTAGTAAAAGCTACTGGAATAATAATGATTAATACATTCTGTATAATTTTAGGTAATTTTAAAATATGCACATGTTCACCTTCCATCCATTCTGGAAAAAAAATGGGATAGCCAATGTACAAAACAAAAGCTCTTTGAATAATCCCTACTACCAATAATAGTAAAACAAGCAATAAGGCATAAGTATAGGGCTTATTTTTAGATAGATACAAGGGAAATAATATAAACCAATTTATATAAACGACTATTAATTTTGCTGGAAGAAAAAGCAATTCTAATGTTAATGCATCTACAAATGTATTTCTATAACTCCACTCAGAGATGGCAAAAGTTAGCATTAGAGTAATCCAAAAAAGTGAATGGTATATAATATGTTTTTTTTTCATTAATTGATGTTATTCTCGCTAAACTATTAGATTTTACTCTAAGATTCAATTTAAACAAGTGTTTTTATGTATAACCCTCTTTTGGTTATGTAAAAGCGCTTTGCATAAGTAAAGATTGAATTCACAAACATTATTATATAGTTTATATAAAATAAATCTTCACAATCTTGTTTATAAATATTTTTACCTGTCTTCAAAGTTCAAATAACAATTTTTTTGAAATAGAAGTAAATTATAGGTAAGATGAACAGACTACAATTTCTAAAAAGAGGTATAATAACTACTGGCGTAATAATGACCCTGCCACAACAAACATTTTGCACTAATGGGTTACAAAATATAAAGCAATTAGATAAATCGCTAGTTGAAAAATTTGTTGGAGCAGGACATAGTAAAATCGAAATTATTAAAGAATTACTTGCAGAGTATCCTACGTTGCTTAATGCAGCACATGATTGGCAAGAAGGTGATTTCGAAACAGCTCTTGGTGCAGCAAGTCATGTAGGTTACAAAGAATTAGCGCAATATCTAATAGATAAAGGAGCACAAACAAATTTGTTTACTGCAGCACTTTTTGGAAGACTGGATATAATTAAACCAATGTTAAAATTTTTCCCTAATAGTTTAAATGTAAAAGGACCACACGGTTATACACTATTACATCATGCGCAACGTGGAGGAGAGGAAGCTAAAGAAGTCGTTGATTATTTAAAATTTTTAGGAGCTTCTGAAACTAAAATAAGCCTATACTAATCAATAATTGCTTGACCTTAGAAAATGAAAATTACATATCTAAATTTTATAAAGAAAACTAAATTTTTAATTATTATGATATATGGATTTCATGCTCAATCTCAAATACAAGATATCCATAGAATCAACACTACTATACATATTGACGGTATTAATGATGAAAAAGATTGGGACAATGCCTTTACACTTTCAAATTTTAAGCAATTAGAACCTAATCTTGGTGCTGAAGCGACAGAGTTTACCTTAATAAAAGTTATGTACGACGACACCTATTTATATATCTCTGGTATGTGTAATTATAAAGATCCGTCACAACTTTTCGCAACCACTTTAGAACGTGATATAGAACAATTAAAAGACGATTATATTGAAATTCACTTAGATACATATAATGATAAATTGAACACGCTTGTTTTTCGTACAAACCCGCTAGGTGCAAGGCAAGACTTTGAAGTTAGTAGAAACGGAGAAGCATTTAATACATCATGGAATACATTTTGGACAGCTACCTCAAAAATAAATTCAAAAGGTTGGAGTACAGAAATTCGCATCCCTTTCTCTTCATTACGTTATGAAAAAGCAGATAAAAATATAATGCGTATTAAAGCTATAATAAATTTTAAAGAAAAAAATGAGCGTATTATTTCACCATTAAATAATGCACAAGTTGTTTCAACTCCCTATCATTTTAGTAATTCGGAAGAAATAAGATTTAAAAATTTAGCATCGGCAAGACCTATGTATATAACACCATATGTAAAAGGCAATATTCTTAGACAGAATTTACTTAATGAGAGTGAAACTAACTATAATGATGAAACTACAATTTTTGAAAGAAAAAAATATTTTAAAAATGAAACTTTAGATAAAGTTTTAAGCAATATAGGATTAGATGTTAAGTATAGACCTAACGCAAATCATGCCATAGACTTTACTTTAAATACGGATTTTGCAGAAGTTGAAGCAGACGACAGAATAATTAACATCTCAAGATTTCCTATATTTCTCCCAGAAAAACGTTTGTTCTTTCTTGAAAACGCAGATCTTTTTAATTCTAATCAATTCGATCATCGTTTGTTTAATTCCAGAAGCATTGGTATAGAAAATGGTACAGCTGTTCCTATTATTGGAGGGTTACGTTTTACTGGAAATAATTCAAAATGGCAGTATGGATTGTTAGATATGCAAACTCATAAAGTAGAAGACTTAACTTTAAGTAATAATATGAGTGTTGCCAGAGTTCGAAAAACCATCGGTACTAAAGGTTCAAATATTGGAGTTATTAATACTAACAAAATCAATTCAGAATCTAACAATCATTTAGTGGCTATAGATGCTAACGTAAGGTTTACAGACATAATTAGATCTCGTTTTACTATTGCCTCTACATTCGATAAAGAAACTGGGAATTGGAAAGCTATGTATGGCGCTGCAGTAAATACATTTAAACCTAACGGTTTTGGTATAGATTATTATTATAGAGACTATAAAAAAGGTTTTAATCCGGAGCTTGGCTTTGTTTCAAGGCCAAATACTAAAAGAGGTACTTTAAATAATGGGTGGCGTAAAACCTATACAGATTCTAAATTTTTAAGATTTCTTTCTATTGGTCATTATATTACTAAGTACTGGATTTCATCGACAGGAGAGGATGAGGTCTTTCAAACTAATTTTTATGCTACAGCAATTACTAAAAAAGGTTTTAGAATATCTGCGCTATTACCAATTTATCAAGAAGATAATTTATATTCTTCCTGGAATATATTAGAAGGTGTTACAATACCAATTGGTAATTATAAAATGTGGAAATTTAATCCTTCTATAGATTCAGGAAATGCAAAACCGTATCAATATTCTTTTGAGATTGAATTTGGTGACTTTTATGGAGGGACTCAGCTAACAACTTCTACAAATATTGCCTACGATTTTAATAGTTTTTTTAATGCCGAATTGGGTGTTAGCACAAATCATTTAAAATTTCCGACAATGTATACCACAAATACAACAACAGAGTTAAACTTGAATAGGTACTTTACTAGGTTGAAATTCAATTTATCCTCAAAATCTATTTTAAACGCCTACTTTCAATACGATTCTCGAATAGATAAAATGGGCTTAAACTTGCGATTTAGATACAATCCAATAGAGGGAACAGATTTATATATAGTATACAATCATAATGCAAACACGAATAGAAATGCCTTGCTTCCGCGTAAACCATTTACAGATAATCAAGTCTTCATAATTAAATTCTCTAAAACATTTTTAAAATGAAAAAAGCTTTGTTTAAAAAACACTTATTTAATATCGTCTTACTACTTATACTGTGTAATGCCACTGCTTACAGTCAAAAAATTCCAATTACATCAAAATCGGAAGAAGCAATTAAAAGTTATAAGCAAGGCTGGGAGTTAGAAAATACTTTAAAAATAGACGAAGCAGAATTAGCGTATAAAAAAGCAATTTTGTTAGACAGCACATTTGCTTTAGGGCATTTAAGATTAGGAATGATTAGAGATAATTATAATTATAGAAAGAAAAAACTTAAAGATGCCTTGCAAAATATAGATGCCATTTCTATTGGGGAAAAACTACTTATAAAAGCAAGGGTGGATTTTTACATGGAAGGCTATGATGGATCTAAAGAATACAATTATTTTAAAGAACTGGTATCTTTATATCCAGAAGATGAAGTTGCTAATTATTTTTTTGGATATGTAAACTTACATCATGGAGGAAACAATCCAGAATTAGCAATTAAGCATTATAAAAAAGCGATAGAAATAAACCCCAATTATACTTTACCATATAATGAATTGGCTTATGCTTATATGGCAAATGCTAATTTTGTGGAGGCCAAGTATATTGCTAAAAAATACGTGCAACTTTTACCAGATAATGTAAATCCGTTAGATACTTATGCAGAGATTTTTATGCGTAGTGGTGATTTTCAAGAGTCTATAGAAAACTATGAAAAAGTATTAAAAATTGATTACAAATTTCCTTGGGCTATTATGGGAATTACTGCTAATTTAAATTTTTTAAACAAACATGAACAAGGAAGAAAATTCTTAGAAAAAATTGATGAATCTATTCTTAGTGATTACGAATATCGCCACAAATGGCGAGCATTGGTTGTTTCTTTTATCGATCAAGGTAACTATAAAGAAGCCATAAATGCATTAGAAAACCAAAAAATAGAAAGCTTATATGGTAAGAATGAACGAGAGCCATTATTTCATATTTATTATGCTTTTTTAAGGAAAACAAGATTATTTTTCGAAAATAATCAGTCTGCAGCAGGATTAGAGGAATATTATAATTGGAATAGTTACGTACAGAAAAATTTTAAGAACGAAGCAACAAAAAAAAGGGTCTTAGACTTAGAAAATTACTATTTAGCTTATGCAGCATACGTAGATGGTAAATACAATCAAGCAATTAATTTTTTAGATAACTACGAAAAAATGCATATTACAGATGCATCTAAAAACATCCGTGGAAAAATACATAAAGCATTAGGGAATGCCTCTAATGCTATAGAGCTTTTTAAGGACACAGACCTTAGCAATCCATACAATCAATATTGGTTGGCAATAGCCTATATTGATATTGGTAAAGTAAAAGAAGCCAAGTATTTAATTAAAAAAATAGCTCAATTAAATGAAAGAAATAATATAGATTTAGCTCTCGTTAGAAAAAAAGCTTTAGCAATACAATTGTAGAGAATTTAATACCACAATTAATTATCACTTATTGTTGTCCTGTAACACATTAATAACTTTCTTTCCTACTTAAATAAAATTTAAATTTCAAAGGTGTTATATATTTTATTAATAAAGCAATTTTTTAAATTGTAGTAAAATTAGTATTTTGTTGGTCGCTATTTTTATTCTATGAAACACTACGACATTAAAGAAACCTACAAATCTATTTTTGAATCCTACGGCAAACCGTCTTTAGAAACACACATCAAAAAACTGGTAGAGCTAGACGAATATTTGCCATACAGTTCCACTTTTTTCTGTATTACAAATACGCAAGATTTAACTTTCGAATATGTAAGTAAAAATTTCAATGCTTGTTTAGGTTTAAATCCCAAGGATTTAGAAACGAAAGGGATGCGGTATTTTTGGAGCAGAATTCACCCAGAAGACATAGAAGTATGGCTATCTGCACTTAATAGTTTAATGGAATTTACATTAGCAGAAGTTGATGAGAAGCAAAGAGATACTGCTAATTACACATGGAATTATAGGTTTAAAAATGCAAACAACGACTACGTAAATATCATTCAAAACACAACGCCGTTGGCTTTTGATAATGATATGAAACCAATTATAGGCTTAGCGCATTACACGGTTTTAGATGCGAATATTAAAATGCCAGTTTCTGCAACTGCAAAGTTATTAAATAGTAAAAATGAATACGAAACCATTTACTATAACACCTTTTCACAGAAATTATTAAAAATTGGTATTAGTAATAGAGAGCGCGATGTAATACGGTTGTTAGTCCTTAATAAATCGAGTAAGGAAATATCAGATTGTTTAAATATTAGTCCGCATACCGTAGACACTCATCGAAGAAATATACTAAAAAAACTAAAAATATCTTCTACTGGAGAATTAGTTGGCATGCTAAAAATGGATAGAAGTTTGCTTTAATTTACTCAAATTGAGTATTGCAAAGCACATATAATAAGCGCATATTTACATCGCTATTAATCTTTAAGGTATTAAACAAGCCTATTCTATGTTTAAACTCAGTGAATAGGCTGTTTTTATATCTTTCACTTCATATTTTACAACTTGTGTTGCAAGTAAAAAAAATTCACCCATAGTCATTCGTAATTAGTCATTCAAAATTGTATTTTTGTTAAAATTTTTAATTCAATATTTCCATATTAAGGAAATCTCATCTTAAATATAAACTATGAGTAAATACGATGTAGCCGTAATTGGCTCTGGACCTGGAGGATATGTAGCAGCAATACGTTGTGCGCAACTAGGAATGAAAACGGCGTTAATAGAAAAATACGCTACACTTGGTGGTACTTGCCTTAATGTAGGTTGTATTCCAAGTAAAGCACTTTTAGACTCTTCTCATCATTACGATGAAGCCGTTAATCATTTTAAAGAACATGGTATCGATATTCCAGGAGATATTAAAGTGAATTTAAAACAAATGATAGCGCGTAAGCAATCTGTTGTAGACACTACAACTGATGGCATTGATTTTTTAATGAAAAAAAACAAAATCGATGTTTACGAAGGTGTTGGTAGTTTTAAAGATGCTACACACATTACTATCACAGGAAAAGATAAAGGCGAAATTGAAGCAAAAAACACCATTATTGCTACAGGTTCTAAGCCATCAAGTTTACCTTTTATTAAATTAGATAAAGAAAGAATTATCACGTCTACCGAAGCTTTAAAACTTAAAGAAATACCAAAACACATGATTGTTATTGGTGGAGGTGTTATTGGTTTAGAATTGGGTCAGGTTTATCGTCGTTTAGGAGCTGAGGTAACGGTTGTGGAATATATGGATCGCATTATACCAACTATGGATGCTTCACTTTCTAAAGAATTAAACAAAGTATTTAAAAAGGCCAAGTTTAAAATGAATGTCTCTCACAAAGTAAAATCTGTGGAACGCGAAGGCGACGAAGTGGTTGTAAAAGCAGATAATAAAAAAGGAGAAGAAGTAGAGTTTAGAGGCGATTATTGTTTAGTCTCTGTAGGACGTCGTCCTTATACCGATGGTTTAAATGCTGAAGCTGCTGGTGTAAAATTAGACGATAGAGGACGCATAGAAACAAACGAACAACTACAAACCAATGTAAAAAATATTTATGCTATTGGCGATGTTGTAAAAGGTGCTATGTTAGCGCATAAAGCATCAGAAGAAGGAACTATGGTTGCCGAAATTATTGCTGGGCAAAAACCACATATCGATTATAATTTGATTCCAGGAGTTGTTTACACATGGCCAGAAGTTGCTGCAGTTGGTAAAACAGAAGAAGAGTTAAAAGAAGCTGGAGTAGCGTATAAAGCAGGATCTTTTCCAATGCGTGCTTTAGGGAGAAGTAGAGCAAGTATGGATATAGACGGATTTGTAAAAATATTAGCCGATGAAAAAACCGATGAAATTTTAGGTGTACACATGATTGGTGCTCGCTGTGCCGATTTAATTGCAGAAGCGGTTGTAGCGATGGAGTTTAGAGCAAGCGCAGAAGATATTTCACGCATGTCTCACGCACATCCTACATTTGCAGAGGCTATAAAAGAAGCAGCTTTAGCGGTAGATGATCGTGCATTGCATATATAAAAATAGAATATAAACATAGCTCAAAATTTGCTTGAGTATTGCGTATATAAAAAGCGAGCCTAATAGGGCTCGTTTTTTTTTAAATCAAATAAAATTTTTAAGAAAGTTATAGAAAATCTTAAATCGCTTTAATTAAGTCAACAATTCTTAAGCGTTTACTATAATTGTCATCGTTCGTTTCACGAATAAAACAATACTGGCTTATAATATCTTTTTTAGCCTTATCCATTAGTTCCTTTGCAGTAAAAGGGCCATATTCTACAGATTTCTCAATATAATAATACTTGTGATTGTGGATAATATTTTTTGCTTTATTAATGTATTTGTTGTGTAAATATTGAGTGATGGCATCATAAGTATTTAAAGGTATCTCGCTCTTACTTTCATTAATAAACACAGCTAATTCGTTAGATTTTCTATCAATATCTAAAGTTAAAATATCCTGGTCTCTAAAATTAATTTTAATTACATTAATATCGTTTTCACCTGTTATACGTATGTAATTAGGGTTTACATAGTGCCATTTTGCTTTAGAAATAGTATCGTTTTTTTTAATAGAGAGTACATTATCTTCGTGAAAATGATAAATAGTTTTACGCTCTTTAATGTCGTTTACAAGCACCCAATTGTTATTTACTAAAACCGAAGTAAAGTTAAAGTCTTCCTGAGAAAAACTATTATTATTTAGCAGATTGTGAACTGTTTGCATACTTAAATCTAAAAAAATGAATTGAATATATAATACAAAACGTATTTTTTTAGATAAACGTATCTATTTTAGAGATTTACAGAATAAAATTGTCGATAAACGGAAGCGTTTTTTCCTACTTCTTCTTATTACGTTTGTTATAATTTTTATCACCTCTTGTTTTTGGCTTCTTATATTTTGCCGCGATTTTAAATTTGTAAGAACCACCTAAATTCTCTTTCGAATTTTTTTCAGATTTTTCATGAAAAGCAGGACCTGGAACATCTTCATCTTTTCTACGCTTGTTTGGGTTGTTATGTTCTTTAATTTGAGGACGCTCTTCTTCTATAAGTTCGGTAGAAACTTCCACTTCCTTAGGAAGCGTTTCAACATCAATGGTCATTTGCATTAATGTCTCAATATCTTCTATGGCTTGTTGCTCATCCTCAGTTGTAAAAACTAAAGCATGACCTTCTCGCTCTGCTCGGCCTGTTCTACCAATTCTGTGCATGTAATTTTCAGGATATTCTGGCGTGTCAAAATTAATAACGTGCGAGACATTTTCAATATCCAAACCACGAGCCATAACATCTGTAGCGACTAAAATTCTGTTAACACCCTCGCGAAATTGCTCAATACTTCGCAATCTGTAATTTTGAGTTTTGTTAGAGTGAATAACGCAGAGTTCCTCGTTGTACTCTTCATCTAAAGCTTCAAAAAGGCGGTCTGCCATTTTCTTGTAGGCGACGAAAATAAGAACCTTATTGTAGGTTTCTTCATCTTTAAGTAAATGCTTTAGTAAATTTAATTTGGTATAAAAATTAGGAACTTTATAACGTGTTTGCTCGATATTTTCAAGTGGTGTTCCAGAGGTTGCTATCGAGACTTTTTCAGGCGATTTAAAGAAATCGACAATCAATTCGTCCACATCTTTCGTCATGGTGGCCGAAAACATAATATTCTGACGACGTTCTGGTAATAAATCGAAAATATTAATGAGTTGGTGTCTAAAGCCTAAATCCAGCATGACATCGACTTCGTCAATAATTAATTTTTGAATCGATTTTAATTGCAATACGTGGCTCAATGCTAAATCGTACATACGACCAGGAGTAGCAACCAGAATGTCAATACCTTGTGCAATAGCCTGTTTTTGGGTGTTAATATTGGTGCCACCATAAACACCTAAAACACGTGTATTTATGTATTTGGTTAACTTTTCAATTTCTTCAACAACCTGTACCACAAGTTCACGAGTAGGTACCAAAACCAAAACGCGCGGATTATCTTGTTTAGAAAACGGCAGATTTCTTAATACAGGTAACATATAAGCAAAGGTTTTACCAGTACCAGTTTGCGCAATCCCAACCATATCTCTACCGCTGGCAACAACGCTAAAGGCTTCGGCTTGGATAGGAGTAGGCGTTGTAAAGCCCAAATCGTCAAGCGCATTATATAATGGTGTATTTAAGTTTAAATCTCTAAAAGTCATGCTGCAAAGTTACTTTGATATTATTGAATTCGCTAATCATTTTTGTTTTGTATATTTTTTCTAAATAAAAATCTATTCAAATTACAACAGATAGTTTTTAATAACATTAAATTTTCGGTACTTTGTAATCAATCCTATCCAATTGAGAACACACCAAAAACACACTATAGAAAACGTTGAAGCCTTTAAGCAAAATATACTTGCTTGGGCCCAGCAATTTGACGATGTGGTATGGTTAGACTCTAATAACTATCTTCAAAATTATTCCAGCTATGATGCTATTTTAGCTGTCGATGCCTTTACAGCTATACAGACCGATTATTTTAATGCGTTCGATAAATTAAAAGAATATTACAATTCCACAAACGATTGGGTTTTTGGGTATTTAACTTACGATTTAAAAAACGATACCGAAGCTCTAAAGTCTAATAATGACGATAGTTTGCAGTTTCCAGATTTATATTTTTTTCAACCTAAAAAACTCTTTTTAATAAAGGGAAAAGAAGTTAAAACCCTTTATTTAAAGGCTGTTGACGATGAAATAGAAATCGATTTAATAGACATTAAACAGTCTGTTAATCCAACAACAGAACAGTCTAACAACCCAATAAAAATTAAGTTAAAAATACATAAAGACGAGTATTTTGAAAAGGTAACAAAAATGCTGGCTCATATTGGCAGAGGCGACATATATGAAGCTAATTTTTGTCAGGAATTCTTTGCTGAAAATACCACCATTCAACCTTTAGAAACGTATAATAAACTCAACACCATTTCAAAAGCACCATTTGCAACCTTTTTAAAAATAAGCGATAAGTACTTATTGTCTGCATCTCCAGAGCGTTACATAAAAAAAACAGGGACAAAAGTCATCTCACAGCCAATAAAAGGTACCGCAAAACGAGATGAAGATTATATAATGGATGCCATTTTAAAAAATGAATTGGTAAGCGACGAAAAAGAGCGTAGCGAAAACATTATGATTGTCGATTTGGTACGTAACGACCTGTCTCAAACAGCAACAAAAGGCAGTGTGGAAGTAGAAGAACTTTGTAAAGTGTATAGCTTTAATCAAGTACATCAAATGATATCTACAGTGGTTTCTCAAGTTGAAAGCAGCACAAATCCTGTCGATATTATTAAAAGTACTTTCCCAATGGGAAGCATGACTGGAGCGCCAAAAATCTCAGCCATGAAAATTATTGAAGATTTAGAGGAAACGAAGCGTGGTTTATATTCAGGAAGCATTGGCTATTTTACACCAGAAGGCGACTTCGATTTTAATGTGGTAATTAGAAGCATTTTGTATAATGATGCAAAAAAATATGTTTCATATTCCGTAGGTGGCGCAATAACGGCCAAGAGCGACCCATTAAACGAATACGAAGAATGTTTAATTAAAGCTAAAGCAATGCGTGAGGTGTTGGAAGGGTAGTTGCCAGTTGTCAATTATCAGTAATTATTTTAAAATAAATAAACACATAAAAAACGTACATTTACAACGTGCAAGAAAGCTTTAATTCACATATAAACACCAATTTTAATTTTTTTAAAAATAGTAAAATTTTAATCGCCATTTCTGGAGGCTTAGACAGTGTGGCATTAACGCATTTGTGTAAAGCAGCAAATCTTAACATCTCGCTTGCACATTGCAATTTTAATTTGCGAGATACCGAAAGTGATGCAGACGAAGCCTTTGTTTTAGACTTGGCAGAACAGCTGGAAGTTGAAGTTTTTATTCAGCATTTCGACACTATAGTTTATGCCCAAGAACATAAACTTTCCATACAAATGGCAGCTCGCGAATTGCGATACAACTGGTTTATGGAACTGGCTTCGCAATTAGGCTTCAATTACATTTTAACAGCGCATCATGCAGACGATAATTTGGAGACTTTCCTTATTAATTTAACACGAGGCACAGGATTAGATGGCCTAACTGGCATTCCATCAATTAATGGAAATATTGTAAGACCATTGCTAAAGTTTTCGAGAGAAACCATAGCAGCTTATACTAAAAATAAAAAAATAAAATGGCGAGAAGACAGCAGTAATGCTTCTACTAAATATTTGCGGAATAAATTGCGACACGAGGTTATTCCTAAATTAAAAGAAACTAACCCACAATTACTTCAAAATTTTGAAAATACATTACTGCATTTAAATGACACTGCAGCAATAGTTGAAGACAGTATAAATGCTCTTTTAAAACGTGCCATAATTAATGTAGATGAAGCTGAAATAACCTACGATATTTCAGCATTTGTAAAACTGAAAAATCCTAAGCCTTATCTCGTAGAAATTTTTAAACCCTTTGGATTTAGTGCGTTTAACGATATAAACGAGTTGTTAAACGCACAAAGCGGAAAGCAAGTTTTTTCTGAAACGCATAGACTAATTAAAGACAGGGTACATTTAATTTTAGCACCAATACGTGTTGAAGAACAAATTGAAACGATTTTTATTTCTGCTGAAGATAAAGACAAAGCCATTCCAAACGGAATACTGTTTTTTGATGAAGTAGAAACAGTTTCAAAAGCTTTAAAAAATGAAATTTTTGTTGATGCAGAGACATTAGATTATCCGCTTACAGTAAGACAGTGGGAGGAAGGCGATTATTTTTATCCTTTAGGTTTAAACGGAAAAAAGAAACTAAGCAAATATTTTAAAGACGAAAAATTTTCGTTATTAGATAAAGAGAAATGTCTATTATTATGCTCCAATAACCAAGTGGTTTGGGTAATAAATTATCGTGCAGACCAGCGTTTTAAAGTTTCAGATAAAACAAAAACTATTTTAAAAATAACCTTAAAGGAGTAGTTTGAAACAATTTTTTTACTGCAGTAAAATTCAGCACACATCAAGAAGAAAACTATGAAACTACAAGGCAACATTGTCGATATTAAAAACCAGCGCATTTTTAAAGGCGAAATTACTATTGAAGCTGGTAAAATAGCGTCTATTATTGAAAAAGAGCATAATGTAAATCATTACATTTTACCAGGATTTATAGATGCACACATCCATATAGAAAGCTCAATGTTGGTGCCAAATGAGTTTGCGAAATTGGCAGTAAGACATGGCACTGTTGCAACTGTTAGCGATCCACACGAAATCGCAAATGTACTCGGTGTAAAAGGTGTAGAATTTATGATTGAAAACGGAAAACAAACACCATTTAAATTCAATTTTGGAGCGCCAAGTTGTGTGCCTGCCACCAGTTTTGAATCTGCTGGAGCCATTATAGATGCTGAAGACATAAAAACCCTAATGGCAAACCCAGATATTAAATACCTTGCCGAAATGATGAATTATCCAGGCGTGCTTTTCGACGACGACGAAGTGCTTAAAAAAATAGCTTGGGCAAAACACAATAACAAACCTGTTGATGGTCACGCACCAGGATTACGAGGCGATGACATTACTAAATATATCGCTGCAGGAATTTCTACAGATCACGAATGTTTTACTTACAAGGAAGGACTGGAAAAGCTCCAAAAAGGGATGAAGGTCATTATTCGCGAAGGTAGCGCAGCTAAAAACTTTAAAGCTTTAATCGATTTATTGCCAGACCATTTTGAATATATGATGTTTTGTAGCGACGATAAGCATCCAGACGATTTATTGTTAGGGCATATTAATCAGTTATGCGCTCGTGCTGTTAGTAAAGGCATAGATGTGTTTAAAGTGTTGCAAGTGGCGTGTTTAAACCCTATTCATCACTATAATCTTGATGTTGGAATGCTTCAAATTGGTGATACTGCCGATTGTATAATTGTAGAAGATTTAAAAGATTTTAAAACGCTTCAAACTTATATAAATGGTGAGTTGGTTTACGACTTTGGGAAAGTAAATATTAACGATGTGGCTTTTCAAAATCTTAATAATTTCAACTGCGATAAAAAGGAAGTTTCAGATTTTAAGTTTGAATCTTCTGCTAAAAAAATCCGTGTTATAGAATGTAAGGATGGCGAATTAGTGACTAATGAAATTATTGCAGACAGCCTTATTGAAGACGGAAATCTGATTTCGAATACAGACACTGATGTACTAAAGATGACTGTGGTTAACAGATATAACAATGCAAAACCTGCTATTGCTTTTATAAAAAACTTTGGTTTAAAGGAAGGTGCTATTGCCAGTTCTGTTGGCCACGATTCTCATAATATTATTGCCGTTGGCGTAGATGATGCCTCAATTTGTAAAGCTGTAAATGCTATTATTGAAGCTAAAGGTGGTATTTGCGCCTTTAGTCCTGACGAAAGTCAGGATCTCATAAAAGTAGTTCCTTTACCAGTTGCTGGAATAATGAGCGATAAAAACGGAGAAACAATTGGTAAACAGTACGCCGAACTTGATAAAATGGCAAAACAAATGGGAAGCAAACTTAACGCGCCTTATATGTCTTTATCTTTTATGGCATTGTTGGTGATTCCTGCGTTAAAATTGAGCGATAAAGGGTTGTTTAGTGGTAAAGATTTCGAGTTTGTAAGTGTGGAGCTTGAATAATCTTATTCTTTTTCCATCTCACTTACGCTCGTCTGTGACGAGTGAAGATAAAAATACGGCATAACAAAAAGACCGTAACTAAGTTTTTACAGCTTTTATATATATTAATCAAAAAACTGACTAATCTATGCACACTCACATACGAGAGCGTGCGAGTTTAACTATCTAAAAAGTTTATTTTATAGCTTATTTCTTTTATGAATATTATTTTCATAACTTGTTTGTGCTATTAATTGTTTCATTAGATGAAGTTTTCAACTATTTTATTGTCTTTTTTGCTACTTTTTCATACTTATTCACCTTCCCAAAATGTAGATGCCAGTATTAGATCAGAATTCCTAAAACTAAAAACTATATCGCTTCCTAATTTTTCGACAGAATTAAAAATTGTAGAAAAAGGAGTAATGAAATCTAAGCCTAATGGAGAAGTTATATTTAGTAAAGAACAACTAAATAAATTATCAAGTCGATTTAGTGCAACAGGTGTAAAATATTTAATTAGAATATTGTTGGCGCATGAACTTGCACACCAATTTCAATTTAATTGGTATAAGGGAAAAAAAGAGTTGAACGATAAGCCCATATCAAGAATGTTATTAGAAGGCCAGGCAGATATGCTTGCGGGATTTTGTTTAGGTAGTTTATTTATAAAAGAAACAAACTTCAATCAATTAGAAACTTCGAATATTGATATTGAAGATTTTTATTCAATATTTCAGTTTATGCTTAGTATTGGTATCGACGAAGGTACTCTTGGTACACATCCTTCTAAAATCGATAGGTTGCTGTTAATTAAACAAGGTCTCGAGGCAGGTATTATTAATTCTGGAATAGAATTAGCAAAACTTAATGAAGACAGAATAATTAATTATTATGGGAGTTTAGACGCGTATAATGAAATAATCAACGAAAGTTTTAAAACGTTGGACTACGATATAAACAAGGAAAACATTTTTAATTGGACCTATAAAATCACCAAGAAAATAATAAATTATAATCCTGAGATTGCAAAAAACATTGTTTTAATAAAAGATAATAATAATTCAACTGTTAACTGGAATACAAAACAGGAGTATCCATTTGTAGATTATAATCTTAGTTATCTTAATATTTCTAAAAAACCTATAGACATCAATATGGAGGTCTATGTATCTCATGTAAGCCGCTTGAAAAAAGACTCGATTAAATACCATTCTAAAGTTAATGTAAACATTCATAAGTTTAGAATTGAACCCAGAGAGACAAAAGTACTACAAGGACGTTTAAGATGGAATAGAGCAGAAAATGATGAATTGGGTATGACAGAACTTACAGAGGATAAAATGCCACGCATTGTTTTTCCTGATGCTTATTCACAAGCTTCGATCGCTAGTTATTCTTTCGCTGATGCAGAAGAGAATTCTAACTTATCTAAACAAAAAATAAATTTTCTTGCTTTAGAAACCAGCAAAAGTGGTTCCATTTATAAACTAGCAGCTAATATTAAAAAAATTATTAGAGATTTTAAAATTGATAAAAACAATCTGTTTTTGGGAATAGGAAATTTATATACAGACCAAATTGGAAAATCGTTTATAATTTATAAATCCCCAGCTACTTTCGACAAGAAAACGACAATTGAAATTTATAGAACTTTATTTAACGATGCTTTATTTGATGTTGAGGAAAATTATGCAACAGAAATTAAAATCTCTTACAATTCTTTTTTTAATAAAAAAGAAGCAACTGCTAAACTAGACTATGTAATTAATGCTTTAGATTTGGCACTGCCAGATTATACAAAAAGCATTGAAGATAAAGAAAATTATAAATATATAAGTTATAATTCTCAGGATGTGACTGTAGAGGTTCTTTTTGAAAGATATTATCGTGATACGCTAAAAAACTATGTTTGGGAAATTGAAATTGATATATATGATTAAAATTTAAATAAATGAAAAAATTAGCTGTAACAAAACTGTTCCTTTTATTTGTAGTATGTAGTGCATTTGGACAACAAAATAAAAATGATTTCTATAAAGTTGCATTTAAAACTCAACAAACTCTATCTCGTTTAGCAGATTCTATACATTCTAATAATAATGAACAACTAATAAGTCCTTTCACTAAACTAGAAGCATCAAACGAAAAATTATACAAAATTTTAGACGATTTTATTGGAAGTAATAATATAGATAGTGAATATATTGATGGCTTGAGTAGTTCGCAGAAAGCCTTAGACACTTTAATTTATAAACTTGATAATACAAAAAAGGTGGTTAATGTTTTTGAGGCAGTTAATAGCGACTATGAAACTAAAATAAAATCGATAGATTATGGTATGAGCACAAATATTAATGCAAAAGTAAAAGTTGAAGTACAAACACTAAAGGAGACTGGTTATTTTGCGTTTATGAAATATTCTTATGACGATACTTACGTAAAACGCTTCGAGTTTAATAACCCAACAAATAATACCCAACGATATTTAGCGCCAGGATATTATATTGTTTGGATTGAAAAAGGAGATTATAAAAGCAAGGAACGGCTGGTTGAAGTAACGAGTACTGAAGAAAACATTATATTTTACTTTAACGAATAATAAAAAGTATGCCAATTACCAAATTCAAAAACATCTGGAAAGAAATTACATTACTTACTGCATGGATTGTATCTGTTGCTGGTACTTTTATAATTACCTTTCCTTCATGGACTAATAGTGACAAGAGCATAGATTCCTATATAAAGTTTATTATTCTTTTTGCCACTGTTATAGCTGGCTTTTTAGTGCTTTATTCACTGAAGAATAAGAAAATTAAAACTTGGAGTTTATTGTCAATTGTTACATTTATATTACTCATTTTTTCTTTTATATCGTATTCATATTTATTAGAAACGAAAACATTACCATACGAAAATCATGATGTAATTATTGGAAATGTTAGAGTGGAGAACGACCCAATAACCAAGTTGGAAGCTGAGGAGTCAAGTTTACTTGGAAGAGAAGATATATTAAAACATGTACAAGGAGAAAGCGAAAAAATATGGACAAAAAGCAGCATTAATAATAATAGAATAATATTGATGGTTCTTTACACCTTAGCTTATACTTTTACTGCCTGTTTTATTATTTCATTCTGTAATTTAATTTTATTAAATAAAGAGAAATATAATTTAAATAAACCTGAATAGCATCTTGTTTAACAACGTAGATTTCGAGTTTGTAAGTGTGAAGGTTGAATAATCTTATTCTTTTTCCTACATTTAAATCTTAAACCAACCATGTATGCTAAAAAAAGTTTTTGGAAGTGCCGTTTTTGGCGTTGAGGCAACAACCATTACTGTAGAGGTAAATGTAGATTCTGGAATTGGGTATCATCTTGTAGGGCTTCCGGATAACGCCATTAAAGAAAGTAATTACCGTATTGCTGCAGCGCTTCAAAATAATGGTTATAAAATTCCAGGAAAAAAAATTACTATAAATATGGCACCTGCCGATTTACGTAAGGAAGGCTCTGCCTACGATTTAACGTTAGCTGTTGGTATTCTTGCTGCCTCCAAACAAATTCAAGCCGAAGATTTAGAAGATTACCTTATAATGGGAGAATTATCTCTCGATGGCAGTCTGCAACCCATAAAAGGAGCGTTACCTATAGCTATTAAAGCAAAAGAAGAAGGTTTTAAAGGGTTTATTTTACCAAAACAAAATGCCAAAGAAGCTGCTATTGTAAGCGACTTAAAAGTCTATGGTATCGATACCATCAAGGAAGTTATTAATTTTTTTGATAAAGGTGTAGACATAGAACAAACCATAATTAACACACGAGAAGAATTTTATAAAAATTTAGATTATCCCGATTTCGACTTTGCCGATGTTAAAGGCCAGGAAGGTATAAAACGCTGTATGGAAATTGCTGCTGCTGGCGGACATAATATTATATTGGTTGGTCCTCCAGGCGCAGGAAAAACCATGTTAGCCAAACGCTTGCCAAGTATTCTACCACCAATGTCGCTAAAAGAAGCCCTAGAAACCACAAAAATACACTCGGTTGTTGGTCGTGTAAAAGCAGATTCTGGATTAATGGCACAGCGGCCTTTTAGAAGTCCGCATCACACGATTTCCAATGTGGCATTAGTAGGAGGTGGTAGCTATCCACAACCAGGAGAAATCTCATTATGTCACAATGGTGTTTTGTTTTTAGACGAGTTACCCGAATTTAAACGCGAAGTCCTCGAAGTCATGCGACAACCTTTAGAAGATAGAGAAGTAACTATTTCCAGAGCAAAATTTACAGTTACTTATCCATCGTCTTTTATGTTGGTTGCGAGTATGAATCCGAGTCCAAGTGGTTATTTTAACGATCCGGATTCGCCTGTAACTTCAAGTCCTGCCGAAATGCAACGGTATTTAAGCAAAATCTCTGGACCTTTATTAGACAGAATAGACATACATATAGAAGTGACTCCTGTGCCTTTCGATAAGTTATCCGATGAACGAAAAGGTGAAGCTTCAATAGACATAAGAAAACGAGTAACCAAAGCAAGAGAAAAACAAACCGAACGTTTTGCAGCGTCTGAAACTGTGCATTATAATGCACAGATGAATGTAAAACAAATCAGGCAACATTGTAAATTAGATGATGCATCCAAAGCGTTGTTGAAAACAGCTATGGAACGTTTAAACCTTTCGGCAAGAGCCTACGACAGAATTTTAAAAGTATCGCGAACTATTGCCGATTTAGAAGGTGCAGAAAGCATAAATGGAAGCCATATTAGCGAGGCTATACAATACAGAAGTTTAGATCGCGAAGGTTGGTTGGGATAGGGGTTTCAGTATGCAGTACTCAGTATTCAGTCAGCAGTTTACAGTCATCGGTCATAAGTCTTCCACCTTACATCTTCGGTCCTCCAACTTCAGTCAGCAGTCTTCCGTCTTCAGTCTTCTGTCTTATGTCAGAAACGGTAAAAATCAAAAAACAATCTGCCAAAAAATGAATGTATAGTATCATTTTAACAGGTTTTTTCCTAAATTTAAAAATTAATCAAAATAAATAATCAAATAACTAAACTATGCCTACACCAAAAGGAATGATTACAGCTGCAGAAGCTAAAGAATTAAACGACAATTGGACAGATTTAAGAGCCAGTGCCAATGAAACAGCAGCAGGAAAACCAGACAATCGCTCGTCTTGGTATTCATTAGAAGACATGCAAAATTTTTTAAACCAGATTAAAGAAGAAAACCCAGATGTTAATGGTGTTAGATTTTATTTGGGTGTTGAAACTTCAGAAGAAGACGAGAAAGGATTAACAACTATTTTTATGGTACCAACCAAAGATGATGGTCGTGGTAATAACCAAGACATACCAGAAGCAAATGGTATGGATAGAGGAGCAGGAGGTATGCCACCTGGTCAAGATTACCCTAATTAATTACGTTGGAAAGTTTCTTAATAAATAACTATAGCGTATTAACAAAAGCTTTTATTTTAGTAGCAGTGTGTACTGGGATTTTTTTCTTTAAAAAATTTAAAAATACGCCTGCTACTTTTTTCATTAAAATATTAATTGGCTTATTAATGATAGAAGTTATTGGTAGTTACACATTGTATTACGATAAGTTTGATTTCTTAGAGCCAGTTTACAATTCAAAATTCAGAAAAAACTATTGGTGGTTCACGATTGCGTATGATATTTTTGTTGTAATATTATTTTCAATTTTTTATCAAAAAATAATTGCTACTCCAAGATTTAAAACCATTTTAAAGATAACTACTTTAGCGTTTACGGTTTTTTCTATAGGTTATATTATTCATAATATTGATGCATTATTTATACAGTTGTTACCTGTAATTCAAATTGGAGGAGCACTAATAATATTACTGTGTTTTGTTCTTTATTTTATTGAATTATTACTGCACAACCGTATAATGTACTTTTATAAATCCTTATATTTTTACATTACTATTGGTATATTTTTATGGTGGATTATAATAACGCCTTTAACATTTTACGATTTGTATTTTAGTAATGCAGACTGGAATTTTATATTCTTACAATGGCAAATATTTCTTTTTGCCAATTTCATCATGTACACCACCTTTGTTATTGGTTTAATTGTTTCAAAACCAGAGCAAAGTGCTTAATCAATTTTTTTTAGTACTTTTAAATCGCTATTAATCGAATTAAATAATATTTTTTAAAACTGAAAAATTCATTTATTTAATAACTGCTAAGTTATTAAATATGTAACCACAATTATTCTAACCTTAAAACAAAACAAAAATGAAAAATTTTCTCAGCCTTTTATTGGGCTTAATTATTGGAGCACTAATTATGTATTTTTACTGTTGTAGAGACACCATGGGTGCTATTGAAATAACAAAACCAAATGGTGTAATTACACCCTCTGAAGCTATGACATTAGACAGAGCTTACAATAGCAGACACCAACTTATTAGCGACTCCATAGTTAAACGTCCAGATAATCGTTCGTCATGGTGGTCGTTACAGGATATAAAAAATTATTTAGATTACGCCGAAGACCAAAGTGAAGACTTAGGCTACACCATGGATGGTGTACGCGTGTATTTAGGAGCTTATCCTGACGATGGAGAAAATGTAGGTTACACTACTATGTTTATGGTACCAACTTCAAGCCAGATAGAAGAACTTCAAAATCAAAAAGGAGGCTCTGCAGCTCGCGTTGGCCATGGTGGAGATATTCCTGGTGGTGATCCTTTAAATATGGGTACTGGTGGAAATCCACCAAATTCTAACTATCCACATTAATAAATTATTTTGGAAGAATTTTTAAGACAGAATTATAGTTTAATAACGCATTCTGTCGAAGTTTTGGCAGCCATTACAGGTATTATTTTTTTTAAAAAATATAAACTCGTGGCTGCCAAATATTTTATTTTATTTCTTGTTTACGCAGCTATAGTAGATTTTATTGGTGAATATCCTAATCTCTATAATAAGTGGAATTGGCTGTCTGCACTTAAAGCATCTAAATTTAGATATAACTATTGGTTTTTCTCCATCTTCTATATTTTAGCCTGTGTGGTATTTTATTGTTTTTATTACAATAAAGTTCTAAGAAATAAGACGTTTAAAAAAACTTCCATATTAATATGTGTTTCTACCATCGCTTTCTCGATTGTATATATAGCGTTTAACATAGAAGATTTTTTTATAGGTTTTATACCTTTAATATGTGTTTTATCGGCATTATCAATTCTAATTTACACTATATTCTATTTTATAGAAGTTTTACAGAGTGATAAAATATTAAAATTTTATAAGTCTATTAACTTCTATATTAGCATTGGAATATTTTTTTGGTGGTTAATAACAACACCTGTTATATTTTATGGTGTTTATAATTCTAACGAAGATTGGAATTTTGTGTTGTTAAAATGGCAAATTTACTTATTCGCAAACATATTTATGTACATAACTTTCACTATCGGCTTAATCGTTTCTAAACCAGAAGAAGAGTAACGTTTTATTTAAAGTAGGCTTTAGACTAAACTCAAAAAATAATAAGATATTTAATAGTGCCATTAAGAATCCAACTAAATGCTAAAATTTATAACAGAAAATTTCCATTTAATAACCTATGCGTTTGAGATTTTAGCCTTAATAACTGGCATTATTTTCTACAAAAAGTATAAAAATACTACTACAAAATTATTTATATACTACCTGTTTTATGTCGTATTTGTTGAACAAATGGGCATGACATTTACTAATTTTCATAATTTTCCTTTAACACGATTGTTAAAAAACCAAGGGTTTCATTCTACTGCATGGTTTAACCTGTTCTGGATGTTTGGAAGCATTTTGTTTGTTGCTGGTTACGTCCATTCCGTCCTTAAAAAAAGGCAAAGTAAAACTGCAATTAAAATACTATCTGGAATTTTTGTCGTAGTCATGATTAGCCATTTCATACTATTTCCTCAAATATTTTTAAAACAACATCATCAATTATATTCAATTTCTGGTGCTCTTTTAATATTGTCGTGTTGCTCAATATATTTTATAGAATACATTAAAGCCGATGATATTACTAAAGCTACTACAACATTTAGTTTTTATGCGTTGAGTGCGTTATTAATATGGTGGATAGTTATTGCACCAATTTTATTTTTTGATGCATACAATACCGAAGCAGATTGGGATTTTGCCAATTTAAAAAGACGAATTTTTGTTTTTGCAAATATGTTTATGTATAGCTTATTTACCATTGGTTTTATAGTCTCTAAACCAAAAAAAAGACAAGCAAAGATCACGTGATTAAAATCTTGGTAAGGGTTTATTATTAATTATAATAATAGTCTTGTCGAACATTTTATGTATACTTGTTTCGCTATTAGTCTCATTATATCTAAACTATAAATTTAAAAATGAATAACATTTTTCTTCTCCTTTCAATATTACAAGAACCAAAAGTTTCTACGGCAGCAGAGCGTTATTTACTAATATACATGATTGCCGTTTTGGTTATTGTTACCACTTTAGTCATTTTGTTTTTTATAGTTTTTCAAAAAAGAAAAAATAAACTTTTAATAGATAAAATCAAGCAACAGCAGGCTTTTGACGAAGAATTGGCTAATGCTCAAAACGAAATTCAAGAACAAACGTTAAAAAATATTGGCTGGGAATTACATGATAATGTAGGGCAATTACTCGCAGCAGCAAGTATGCAAATGAATATTTTAAAAACGCAGATGAGTGACGAATTAAAAGAGAATTTTTCTGAAGCCTCAGATACTGTAAAGCAAAGCCTTAGGGAAGTGAGATTGTTGTCACGCTCATTAAACAACGAAGTTATTTTAAATATTGGTTTCGAGCAATCTATTACAAACGAATTAAATAGATTGAAAAAGATGAAATTCGCTTCTGCTGAATTACAAGTGAAAGGCGATGTTGTCCCTTTTAAAAACAAAAAACACGAAATAATAATTTTTAGAATTTTACAAGAGTTTTTCTCGAACACAGTAAAATACTCCGAAGCAAAAAACTTAGCTGTAAAACTTAATTATTTAGAAGATAAACTTATAATTACGGCAAGTGACGACGGTAAAGGTTTTAATGTTGAAACTGTGGAAAAAGGATCGGGTTTATTAAACATGAAAAGTCGTGCCGAGCTCATTAACACTGCGTATAACTTAAGCTCTATAATAGGAGAAGGCACGCATTTAGAATTAAAATACCCATACAATCATAAGGAATAATTGCGTATTTAAAACCATTTTAAAAAAGGTTTAAACTTTTTTAATTTCCCGCTATAAGGTGCATAACGAAACGGTAAATCTAACCAATTTGCTTTTTTAACAATAGCTTTTTTATGGGAGAAAGCATCGAAAGAGCGTTTACCATGATAAGCTCCAATACCACTATTTCCAACGCCTCCAAAAGGCAACCTGTGATTTGCAAAATGTATTACCGTATCGTTAATACAACCACCACCAAAAGAAAACGTTTCTATTATTTTTTTAGCTTTCGCTGAATTTGTAGTAAAAACATAAAGCGACAAAGGTTTTTCATATTTAGAAATAATTGTATGTATCTCAGTCTCGTTGTTGTAAGCAATAACAGGGAGGATAGGACCAAAAATTTCATCTTCCATAATCTTGCTGTCTAATTTAGGAGCGTCAATTACGGTAGGAGAGATGTACAAGGTTTCAGCGTCGGTTTCACCACCAATTACAATATTTTCTCCAGGAAGCATTTCTGCCAACCGCTTAAAATTATCTTTATTTACAATACGGCAAAAATCAGCTGATGCTTTCGGTTTGTTTGTATATGCGTTTTCAATTTCGTTAGACATCGCTTTATAAAAAGCCTCTTTTTTACTATTATGAATCAATACGTAATCTGGTGCAATACACGTTTGTCCTGCATTTATAAACTTGCCCCAAACAATACGTTTTGCAGTTAAATTAATATTTACAGTTTCGTCGATAATGCATGGGTTTTTCCCACCTAATTCTAAGGTTAAAGGGGTTAAGTATTTTGCAGCTGCTTTGGCTACAATTTTACCAACTTTAACGCTTCCTGTAAAGAAAATGTAATCCCAACGTTGTTCTAATAACTTGGTAGATACGTCTACACCACCTTCAACAACGCTAACATGTTCTGGCTTAAAAACTTTTTTAATTATAGTATTGAGTAGAGCCGACGTATGTTTAGTAAGCTCACTCGGTTTTAAAATAACAGTATTTCCTGCAGCAATTGCAGCAACCATTGGTGCAATGGCAAGTTGATAGGGATAATTCCATGGTGCTATTATTAAGGTTTGGCCATAAGGTTCAGAATACAATTTATCAGTCGATGGAAAATTAATTAAGGCTGGAAGAACAGGTTTTGGTTTAGACCATTTAGTAACATTTTTAATCATTTGGTCTAAATCTGAAAGCACTACAGTAGTTTCTGTTAAAACCGATTCGAAAGCGGGTTTTTTAAAATCTTTATTTAAAGCTTCAATAATTTGACTTTCTCGTGCTACAAGTTCTTCTTTTAAACGCTTTAAAACCTGCTTTCTAAACTTAACATTTTTGGTTTCACCAGTGTTGAAATAATCTTTTTGAGACTGTAGTAATTCAGGAATCATAATTAAATAGTTATAATCGTAAAGTTAAAAATTCTATGGCACAACAGGTCTAATACCTTTAAAAAGAAGTGTTATAAACAGGCATTCCAAACAGGATCGTTTGGTAAAGGTGCTGTAATATCTAATTCAATTTTAGAGACAGGATGTGTAAATTTAATATTTCTGGCATGCAGGCTTATACTCGCATCCTTATTACTGCGGTCGAAACCGTACTTTAAATCTCCTTTTATGGGAGAGCCAATACTTGAAAGTTGAACACGTATTTGGTGATGACGGCCAGTTTCCAAGGAAACTTCCAATAAATAATAATTATCTAAAGTTTTAATTTGTTTGTAATGCAGTATGGCTTTTTTGCTATCTGGCACTTCGTTAGTATAGGCTTTAGACTTATTGTTTTTAGGATTTTTTTTAAGCCAATGTATTAAACTATCTGTTTCCTTTTCAGGTTTATTCTTTACTAAAGCCCAATACGTCTTTTTTATTTCTTTTGAAGCAAATAATTTATTTAAACGTGGTAAGGCTTTACTGGTTTTAGAAAATATAACCAGGCCTGTTGTTGGCCTGTCCAGCCTGTGTACTGTACCTAAATAAACATTTCCGGGCTTATTGTATTTATCTGCTAAGTATTCTTTTACCACATCACTTAGCGGTTTGTCGCCTGTTTTGTCGCCTTGTACAATATCTCCAGCACGTTTATTTACAACGATAATGTGGTTGTCTTCGTAGATAACTTGTAAGTTAGATTTGTTGGATAGTATTTTAGACATTACCCAAGAATTGAAGTAAAATACTCAAAACTAATATTGCAATGTTCCCATATAAGCCTAACTTTTTTTTAAAATCATTTTCCTCTTTCCTTTTATAAGAAATTATACCAAATATAATTCCTAAAATTAGTGTTGCCGTACATATCAATGAGCATATTATTATTTGAGTAGAATAATCATTAAAGATAGTCGATTGAAAAACAAGAAATGCAACAATAATATTGAGTATTATTGTGTATATAAAAAATTTAAAAGCCCAATTTTTATAAAGCATAAATATTAATATTGCTCCTCGTCATTAGGGAAATCTCCACGTTTAACGTCTTCTCCATATTGCGTAAAAGCATTAGTCATGTCTTCGTACAAGTTCATATAACGACGTAAAAAACGTGGGTTAAACTCATGTGTCATCCCAATCATATCGTGAGTTACCAAAACTTGTCCGTCTACTCCAGCTCCAGCTCCAATACCAATTACAGGAATAGAAATACTTTCGGCCACTTCCTGTGCTAATTTGGCAGGAATTTTTTCTAAAACTATCCCGAAACAGCCAGCTTTCTCCAACATTAACGCATCTTCTTTAAGGCGTAGGGCTTCTTCCTCTTTTTTGGCGCGAACAGTGTAGGTCCCAAATTTGTATATAGATTGTGGTGTTAAGCCCAAATGCCCCATTACTGGAATTCCTGCATTTAGAATACGTTTAATGGATTCTTTTACTTCTTTACCGCCTTCCATTTTAACAGCGTGTCCGCCAGATTCTTTCATGATTCTAATTGCAGAACGCAGAGCTTCTTTTGGGTCACTTTGGTAGCTTCCAAAAGGTAAATCGACCACTACTAAAGAACGCTCTATCGCTCGAATAACAGACGATGCATGATAGATCATCTGGTCTAAAGTAATTGGTAAAGTCGTTTCATGTCCAGCCATAACATTACTTGCAGAGTCGCCTACCAGAATAACATCTATTCCTGCTCCATCAACAATTTTTGCCATGGTATAATCGTATGCTGTAAGCATAGAGATTTTCTCTCCTCGCTTTTTCATATCGACAAGCGATTTTACGGTGACTCTTTTATATTCTTTTTTAGCTACAGACATCTATTTTTAGTTTAAATTGGATTGTAAAAATACTAAATTACTACATACTACACGATTTTTGTTTTTAGCAGAAAAACAATACATTGCGTTATATCTTATTATTATGAAATACATATTTATAGTATTTACGTTCTTATTTTTAGGGAGTATTAATGCACAGTCAATAGAAGAAGCAGAAGTTAAACAAACTATAGAACGTTTTTTTAGCGGTTTTCATAAGCAGGACAGTACCATCATGAAACCTTTAATGCATAAAGATTTAATTTTGCAGTCTATTGGCAAAAACAGGGAAGGCGTAGTAACGTTAACTACAACTGAAGCCTCAGCGTTTATTAACTCGATAATCGCTATATCTAAGACTCAGACATTCGAAGAAAAAATTCTTAATTATCATATTAAAATTGATGGGAACATGGCAAACGCCTGGACAGACTATGAGTTTTGGTTTAATGGAAAATTTAGCCATTGTGGTGTAAATTCTTTTCAGTTAATAAAAGAAAACGATTCCTGGAAAATATTTTATTTGGTGGATACCAGACGTCGTGAAGGTTGTAAATAATTATTTAATAATTTTAAATCATTAGTATTAACATAAACTAAAAACAGATACAGAGTAGGCTTTACCTTTTTTAAATTTTATGGTGTAACCACCATAATCATTTAAAATAGTGTAAGTGTGTAGCGAATTAATAGATGATTGTACATAACTACCATAAGATTTAATAAATTCAATTTCCGACCTATTACCATCTATAATATGATTTTGATTTAGAATAAATTTATTAGTGTTATTGAGTAAAATGTAATTTACATTAGCTTTGTTTTCATCTTTATTAACAGTAAGTGTCATATTATCATACATATAAAATGTTTCACTGTAATACACGCCACATTCATCACCAATAATATTTGTTTTATTTGGTTCACCGTAATGCTTAATTAATTCTGAGAATTCCACAAATTGATTTTTAACAGTAAGGTTTTTAATAATAAAATCTGCATTTTCAATAAACTTTTCAATTTCGGTATGGTTCTTAACTTTTAATTGTTGTTTTCCGTATTCTAAAAACAATTTACTTTCATGAATTAATTTTTTGTCACCAATATCTAAAGCTAACGCATAAAGAATTTCGTAAGCAGGTTTTAAATAATTACTGTGTGTATTCCAAGCTAATTGCACCAAACGCTCGGCTATTTTTAAGCGTTCTTTTTTGTTATCAAGATTTATACTTTGATAGCTAATGACTAAAGCATCAAATCCAGGTCTTTCATTTAAAAATTTTCGTTGAACAAATCTTCCGTTAGAGATATTTACCCAACTTTCTTTATCAACGGGAAGATATCTCACAGGTACTGCTTGACCAGTTGTTAATTTCCCAACGATATCGCCATTTATATTAGGTTTACTTCTTGCTCGCAAATTTGCTGCAGTAACAAATAAATGACTATTGCCATAGTATTTGTCAGCATTTAAAATAGGGTTTTCATTATCTGGTAAAGTTTGCGGATTAGAGGTGTATTTTGATGTTAAAAAATGAATTTTAACATAACCAACATCATTATTATCTGCTTTTATTAAAATGTAACCGTTTGTAGCTTCAGAGATGAGGCTTACTTGCGCATTAGTTTTAAAATAGCCTAAGATTTGGCTGTCTGGTTTAGAGTCTTTAAGTAAGCGAGTTTCGCCATTTAAAAACATTTTATTTTGTGATATTCCAATAAATACACAAAAGTTAAAAAGTATAAAAAGGATATGTTTCATAATACACAAGCTTTAGCAATCCGACATATTTACACGCACTGCCAGACCACCCTGAGAGGTTTCCTTGTACTTATTATTCATATCTTTTGCTGTTTCCCACATGGTGTCAACTACTTTATCTAAAGGGACTTTTACATTTTTAGGATCGGTTTCCAAAGCTAATTCTGCGGCATTAATGGCTTTAATTGCTCCCATAGAGTTACGTTCTATACATGGAATCTGTACCAAGCCCGCAATAGGGTCGCAGGTTAGTCCCAAATGATGTTCCATTGCAATCTCTGCAGCAATCATTACCTGTTCTGGAGAGCCACCAAGTAACTCTGTTAATGCACCAGCAGCCATAGCACTCGAAACACCAATTTCGGCTTGGCATCCACCCATAGCAGCAGATATTGTGGCACCTTTTTTAAAAATGCTTCCTATTTCGCCTGCGACTAATAAAAACTGTTTAATGTGTTTAAAATCTGCATCGTGATTTTCAATAACAAGATAATACATTAATACTGCTGGAATAACGCCTGCACTTCCGTTAGTTGGCGCAGTCACCACACGACCAAGAGAGGCATTTACTTCATTTACAGATAATGCAAAGCAACTTACCCATTTAAGAATTTGCCTGAATTTTACTTCACTTTGTCTAATACTCTGTAACCAATCTTGAGACGTTACATATGGCATTTCAATATTTAAATTTTTATGCATATCGAAAGCACGACGTCTCACATTTAATCCACCAGGTAAAGTACCTTCGGTATGGCAGCCAATAAACATACAATCTAGCATGGTTTGCCAAATGCGTTGCAGCTCGTAGTCTATAATCTCGTCGTCTCGCAGAGATCTTTCGTTTTCTAAAACAATTTCAGAAATCTTTTTGTTTTCATTAATACAAAACGCTAATAATTCTGATGCTTTTTCCACAGGAAAGGGAAACTCTTTCTTTAACTCTTTGTTTTCTGCATCGACGGTGCGTTCCTCTTTAATAACAAAACCACCACCAATAGAATAAAAGGTAGATTGATGGATTTCGGTATTGAAATTAAACGCTGTAAAAGTGATGCCATTAGAATGAAATGGAAGGAAAACGCGATTAAAAATAATTTCGGCATTTTTGTCGAAATCAATTATTTTTTCATTCCCTAAAACAAGCTTTTCAGTATTTTCTATAGAAGCTATAATAATGTCTATAGTTTCTGTTGGTATAGTTTCTGGGTCGCTACCACTTAAACCCAACATGACTGCTAAATCTGTAGCATGGCCTTTTCCAGTGAGTGACAATGAACCATACAAATCTACCTGAATTCGCGTAACATTTTTAAAAACGTCTTCGTCTTTTAATTCATACAACCATCTCTCGGCAGCACGCCAAGGTCCTAACGTGTGCGAACTGGATGGTCCCACACCAATTTTAAGCATATCGAAAACCGAAATACATTCCATAACTATTAAAAATAATTGTTACACAAATATAGCTTTTTGTTTAGGTTTGAAAGCATAAAAAAACAGCTTCAATTTTAAAATGAAGCTGTTTTAACATACTATGTATTTAGTATTTATTTAATGTACTGTCTAACGTCTTGATAATTGTTGACATCTATATTCTTACTATTTACAAAATCGACAGGTAATATTACAACTCGAAACGTTTGGTTAATCCTTTCATCGTCTGTTAACAAATTAAAATCGAAATTAGGATGAGATTCAATGAATATTGTAATAAAATCGAAATTGTGCTCAAAGTTATATTGAAATTCCTCTGCAGCGTTAATATATATGGTCTCTGGAAGTGCTTTCCAAACATCAAAACCATCTACTTGACCTCTTAAATGGTAAACTAAAACCATATCAGATTCAAATAATTCAATATCGAGAGGAACTTCTACAGTTTCCTGGTAATTATTTGTGGAGGTAAAATCTATTGTTCTTTCAAAAGATTGTGCTACAATATTGACGCCATCAGCGCCATCAAATCCATCAAACCCTGGAGGGCCTTGAGGTCCTTCGCAAGACGTTAGTAATAAAGCAAATACTGCAAAAAAGGATAAAATACGTGTCATAATTATTTGTTTTTTTAAATATAACTTCAAAGTATGTACCAAACTACAAGAATGCAAAATTATTTTTAATTATTTAATTCTGACAACCTGTCATATTTTTTTCAATGGCATAATCATTGACTTAATGCTATCGTAAATAATTAATAAATAATATTTCCGTTAAAGCGGAAAAAACATAAAACAAATATAAAACTATGAGTAAGATTATTGGAATCGATTTAGGAACTACCAACTCTTGCGTTTCTGTAATGGAAGGTAACGAGCCAGTAGTTATCCCTAATGCTGAAGGTAAAAGAACAACGCCATCAGTAATCGCCTTTGTAGAAGGTGGAGAAATTAAAGTTGGAGATCCAGCAAAAAGACAAGCAGTAACAAACCCAACAAAAACCGTTTATTCAATTAAGCGTTTTATGGGTAATAAATATTCTGAGTCTAAAAAAGAAGCAGAACGTGTACCATATAAAGTGGTAAAAGGTGATAACGATACACCACGTGTAGATGTGGATGGTCGTTTATACACACCTCAGGAATTATCGGCTATGATTCTTCAAAAAATGAAGAAAACTGCCGAAGATTATTTAGGACAAGATGTAAGTGAAGCAGTAATTACTGTACCAGCTTATTTTAACGACAGCCAACGACAAGCCACTAAAGAAGCTGGTGAGATTGCAGGTCTAAAAGTACGTCGTATCATTAACGAGCCAACAGCAGCAGCGTTAGCTTATGGTATGGACAAAAAAGGAACAGACCAAAAAATTGTTGTTTTCGATTTTGGTGGTGGAACACACGATGTATCTATCCTTGAATTAGGAGATGGTGTATTTGAAGTTTTAGCTACAGATGGAGACACGCACTTAGGTGGTGATGATGTAGATGAAAAAATAATTAACTGGTTGGCAGATGAGTTTAACGCAGATGAAGGTATGGATTTACGTAAAGATCCTATGTCTTTACAACGTTTAAAAGAAGCTGCTGAAAAAGCTAAGATTGAATTATCATCGTCTGAGCAAACAGAAATTAATTTACCATACATTACAGCAACTGCAAGCGGACCAAAACACTTAGTACGTACATTAACACGTTCTAAATTCGAGCAGTTAATAGACGATTTAGTAAAAAGAACAATAGAACCTTGCCAAACCGCTTTAAAAGCAGCAGGATTATCTAAAAGCGATATCGACGAGATTATTCTTGTTGGTGGATCTACACGTATTCCAGCTGTGCAACAAGCCGTTGAGAAGTTCTTTGGAAAAACGCCAAGTAAAGGTGTAAACCCTGATGAAGTAGTATCTTTAGGTGCTGCAATTCAAGGTGGTGTTTTAACAGGTGATGTTAAAGATGTTTTACTTTTAGATGTAACACCTTTATCGTTAGGTATTGAAACAATGGGTAATGTAATGACAAAACTTATTGAAGCAAACACAACAATACCAACAAAAAAATCGCAAGTATTCTCTACAGCAGCAGACAATCAACCTTCAGTGGAAATCCACGTATTACAGGGTGAAAGAGCTATGGCAGGAGATAACAAAACAATTGGACGTTTTCATTTAGATGGTATTCCACCAGCTCAAAGAGGTGTACCTCAAATTGAAGTAACCTTCGATATTGATGCTAACGGAATTATTAAAGTGTCTGCTACAGATAAAGCAACTAACAAGTCTCAGGATATTAGAATTGAAGCATCTTCAGGTTTAACTGAAGAAGAAATCCAAAAGATGAAAGCTGATGCAGAAGCAAATGCAGAAGCAGATGCGAAAGCAGCAGAAAATGCTAAGAAATTAAACGAAGCAGATTCTATGATTTTCCAAACGGAAAAGCAACTTAAAGAATTTGGTGATAAATTATCTGATGATAAAAAAGCACCAATTGAAGAAGCTTTAACAGAATTGAAAGCAGCTTACGAAACTAAAGATATCGCAGTTATCGAGCCAGCGTTAGAAAAAATTAACGAAGCTTGGAAAGTAGCAAGTGAAGAGATGTACAAAGCGCAAGCAGAAGCACAAGGTGGCGCACCAGAAGGTGGACCAACAGATGCAGGAGCGGGAGCTAAAGGACAAGCTGCAGATGCTACAGACGATGTTGAAGACGTAGACTTCGAAGAAGTCAAGTAGCCTGTGCTGAGCGAAGTCGAAGTATAGACTTTGAAGAAGTCAAGTAAGAAGAAAACCAATTTTTGTAAAACAAAAATTGAGTGAATCGCTTATCCCAAACTTGTTTTGGGAACTCAGAGAGCCACTTTTTTGAAAAAAAAAGTGCGCGAATCGCTTATCATCAGCTCGACTGAGTATCTTACAAGATTGAACACATATATGAAAAAACGCAACCCTTAGTTGGGTTGCGTTTTATTTTTTATTAAGGGTATTAAGAATGTTTAAAGATTAAAATACTCCATTTTAATATCACAACGTTTGTATGGGCAATTGTCCTCGACGTTAATTTCTTTAAAGCCAAACTTCTTATATAAATAAATGGCGTTTTCGAGCTTTCTACTCGAATAGAGTAGTAGCCTATTAAACTTTTTCGATTTTGCAAAATCAATAGTATGGTGTAATAGTTTTTGTCCAATGTTATGTCCGCGAAAATCGGGCAACACTGCCATTTTAGTTAACTCAAAGGCATCTTGAGCAGGTAAAGGCATAAGCGCATAAGTACCAACAATAGTATCATTATACTTTGCAAAAAAAATGTAGCCACCTTTATTAATAATATATTTTTCGGGATTAGAGAGTACCTCTTCATCAAAAGGCTCTACGTAAAAAAAAGTTTTAAGCCATTCTGTATTTAATTTATAAAAGTCTGCTGAATAAGCTTTGCTAAAGGGAATAATATTAATTGTCATTAGCCTTAATAAAATCAGTTATTAAATAGGCTATTAATTTACCTACTTGAGTTATCGTCTTTTTAGTTGGTGCAGCCTCACAAATATGTAAGTACTTTGCTTGGCTATGGCTACCAAAATAATGCACAAATTGGCGCGCATGATTTACCGAGAAACCAGAAGGCGTTTGCGCACTACTTGGAATATTAATTATAGCATCGCAATCTATTTCAATTCCAAAATTATCTTTGGAAACAAAATCTAAAGCCTCTTTTAGTTCAGACTTAAACTTTACGGTTTTTTTAATTTCTAAGTCTTCAAACGTATTAAATTGTATCTTTCCTTTAGAGTCCGAAGCGCTGTCTAAAACGGTTTGTGAGGTATAATTCTCATGCATCCCGAAAATAAAATAACGCTTTAAAAAGCCTTCTGCGAAAGCATAACTAAAACCATTTCCACTGTGTCTGCCTTCTAAGGCACGAAAATCGGTATGTGCATCGAGATTAATAACGTTTATTTTTTTATGCAAGGCTAAGGAGGTTCCTTTTATGTTCCCGTAAGCATTGTTGTGTCCGCCACCAATTATTATAGGAATTTTTCCAGCTTTTACAATATTATAAATAAGGTCGCTAACTTCTTTATCTATTTCTGCAACCAGTTTTCGGGCTCTTTTAATGTCTTTGGGTTCATTTTGGTCCCACTGTAAAAGTTGTTCCTGTTCTTCGGTAAAATCTAAATGCCCTAAAATGAGCAGTTTTCCAGCTATGTTGTATTGGTTACTTTGCGTATTTAACAAAACTTTAATAGCAGCATCCCAAGCCTTGCAAGTGCCTGATTTTCCGTAGTTTGCAAAGACACCGACATCTTCTGGTAAGCCTACTAAAACATATTTAACGTCTAAATTTTTTATGTCGTCGTATATGTTTGTAAGCGATAGCAAAGTAATAATTTGCTCTCCAAATTTAGTTTCGTTTGCGCGTTTAGTAATTAGTGCTTCCGCATTAGATTTGGACATTAAAACAAGTTTATTCATAACGTGGTTTCCTGCGTTTAAATAATAAAATTACTGTTTTAATTGTAAATTAAAGCTATCAACAGAAAGAAAAAAGAAATATATTTGAACTTTAAAAAAACAAAAAATTATGACAAACAAGTCCAGTAACACAGGATTAAAAGTTGCTTTAGGTATTGCAGTAGCATTATTTATTGGATTAGGTGTTTTTTCTTCTTCGTTATATAGTGAGAAGAAAGAAAACGAACAAGTACTCGTAGACGAAAAAACAAAAGTACTTAACGAGTTAAATCAAATGGCAGCACAGTACGATGTTGCAATGAGTGAAAATAGTGTTGCAAACCAAAATCTGGTAGAAGCAAGGGAACGTATTCAGGGCTTAATCGATTCTTTAAAAGTGTCTGAAAACAATTTAAAGAGCCTTTGGAGATACAAAAACAAGTATTTAGCTTTACAGAAAGAAATGGATTTTATTTTAGCTGAAAACGACCAGCTTAAAGTAGAAAACCAGATGCTTGCTGTATCTTCTGATAGTTTAAAGACACAATTAAATGAACGTACAATGTTCACCGATTCGCTTTTAGTACAAAATACAGCGTTAGCAGATGTTGTTGAAAGTGCAGCAGTGTTATCTACAAACAGTATGAAAGTAATGGGTGTTATTGAGCGTTCGTCTGGAAAGCAAATTCCAACAGAGCGTGCAGGACGTAGTGATAAAATTAGCGTATGTTTTACTGTAGCTAAAAACAAATTGGTAGAACCAGGAGATAAAGAATTGTTTGTTCAGGTAATAGACCCTAAAAACAATATTTTGGGTGCTAATCAACAGGTTAATTTTGGTGAAGAAACGCTTAATTATAGTGTAATTAGTAAGTTTTATTACGAAAACAATAGTTTACCTATTTGCGAATTTATTGCCAAAGCAGATCGTAAAACCGATTTTGAAAAAGGAACATATAAAGTAAACGTATTTAACGGTAAAGAGTTAGTTTCAACATCGCAATTTACTTTAAGATAATATCGATTGTTGAAATTTAAAAAGGCCCGAAAAGTTTAAACTTTTCGGGCTTTTTTTATTTGCTTAAACTGGCTATACACAGTTCCCGAATAGTCCATATTTGCAGGAAATTTTCAGTGATTTTAGTATCGGTTATCCATTGTTTTAGATACTGCTTATGTAAGTTTACTTTATAATCAATAACCTGATATGGAAGAATTTCCTCTTCAAATAAAAGGGCATTCTTAAACGATTTTAAAGAAGTCATTTCTCTGGTAACATCTGCTATCAAACCATTTATTTTTAAATAGGTGTGCGCTTCTGGAATATACCTAAGATGCTTTGTTTTTAAAACAACACCAACCCCTTTGGTATTGGCTTCATTCATTTTATAAATACCTATGAAAAGCTGTACCTCGTTTTGGTTGTTCTCAATGGCAACCTGTTTTAAAAAGGCATGTTTAGAAGAGCAAGTACCTGTATGCTCAATCAATACTGAAGCAATAGCACTTCGGTTTTTAGTCCTTCCGTAGGGTAATTGTTTAATATAATTGCAGAGCGATTTAAAATCTAATAAACCCTTAGATTTTGAAAGTTTAGAATAGGGTAATTCACTTTCAATAATAAAATTAAATTGGTTTTCCATTAATTATCACTTTTTCGATATGGTTGTCTCCAAAAGCATAAGGTAGAAAATTATAGCTTGGTACTTTTTTAGTAATCATTACATTAGCTTTTTTTCCTCTGGTAATACTACCATACTGGTTAGCAATACCCATAGCATAGGCACCATTTAGAGTAGCAGCGTTTATAGCTTCTTCTGGCGTTAATCTCATTTTTATACAAGCTGTGCTTACTACAAAATTCATGTTTCCCGAAGGCGTAGAGCCTGGATTGTAATCGGTTGCCAAGGCGAGTGGTAAACCAGCGTCGATAATGCGTCTTCCAGGCGTATATGGAATACTTAAAAAATAGGAGCAGGAAGGCAAGGCAACTGGCATGGTGTTACTGCCTTGTAATGCTTTAATATCATCATTGGTTAATTCTTCTAAATGATCAACACTTAATGCATTATGTTTCACAGCAAGTGCAACACCACCAAAACTATTAAATTGATTAACGTGAATTTTTGGTGTTAGATGATATTTCTTGGCAGCTGTTAAAATGTGATCTGTATCTTCTAAAGAGAAATAGCCCTTTTCACAAAAAACATCTACATATTGTGCTAAATTACTGGCTGCTATTTTGGGAAGCATGTCGTTAATTATAAGGTCTAAATAGCCTTGTTTATTGTCTTTAAATTCTTTAGGAAAAGCGTGAGCACCTAAAAAGGTGGCTTTTACTTTTATTGGAAACTCCTTTTTAATGCGTCTAATAACACGCAACATTTTTAATTCTGCTTCTGTAGATAGTCCATAGCCAGACTTAATTTCTAAAGCACCAGTTCCTAATTGCATTACGTTTTTTACGCGACTTATGGATTGTGAGTATAAATCTTCTTCGCTGGTGTTTTCAAGTGTTTTAGCACTGTTTAAAATGCCACCGCCTCTGTTGGCTATTTCTTCGTAGGTTAACCCATTAATTCTATCTACAAATTCCTGTTCACGATTGCCAGCATAAACAATGTGTGTATGAGAATCGCACCAAGTTGGGAGCACTACTTTTCCTGAGGCATCAATGGTTTCATCTGCTTCGATGCCTTTGCTGTCTTCCATCTTCCCAAAGTCGACAATGGTATCATGCTCTATTAAAAGATATGCATTTTTAATGGTTGGTAGGGTTTTCATTTCTTCTCCAGACACTTTTAAAATGGTATCTTCTCTAACTTGAAGCAGCTCTTTTATGTTTGTAATTAATAATGACATGTTTAGAGGGTTTGAGTAAAATCTGTTAAGTAAATTTTAATTGCAGCAAAAAGCATTGCAGCTATGCCAACAACGCTTATAATCCAGTTGTATTTTTTAGTAAATAAACGAGATACAAAGTAAATAATTAATGTGCTAACACCTATTAGTGCAGGAATCCATTTAATAATTACTTTAGCCATTCCGGCTCCGGAATAGTCTGCAGTAAAGGTTATAGCAAGTGTAATTATTTCGAAAATAATAACTGCTATAATATTGTTTTTAGGGTTGTTTACAAGCATATTCATAGTTCAAATATAGATAAAATGCATAGAGTTGAATAACTTTTCAGTTTATGTTTTATAGCGTTTAATGCAATGGTTACAACGAAAAGAAATTTTTTGTATCTATAATATGGTTACTTTCCCATTTGTAAATATAAATGTATTAACTAACCACGATTATATTTTCGACCAAAATTATGAAACCATATTTTAAAGAGGCGCATGATTTTATCAATTCGTTTCAACCCATTTCGAATGCTGTTTTCGATACTTTATACAATAGTGCCACCTACAGAGAAATTGAAACAGGAGATAAAATACTTGAATTGGGAGTAGTGCCACAAAAAATTTTTTTTATTACCAGAGGCGTCATACGGTCTTATCTCATTTTACAAAACGGAAAAGAAATTACAACCACATTATTTAACCCATTAATGTTTTTTGCTTCATTTAAAGGGCTGTTAAAAAAGAAGCCGTCGCATTTAATATACCAAGCACTTACCAATTGTCATATTTTTGAAATTGATTACAACGACTTTTACAATTTATGTAAAAAGGATATTAATTTAATGGCACTTTACGTTAAGTTTTTAGAGTTTATAATTCTAAGGAGTGAAGAACGTTTTATTGAATATTCTTCTAACGATGCTAAACAGCGTTATTTATTATTAAGAGATCGCATACCAAATATAGACAACGATATTCCACAATACCAGATTGCAGCGAGTTTAGGTATAACACCTGTGCAATTAAGTAGAATTAGAGCAAAACTTTAACATTTTTTAACATATGTTAATGATTATACAGAATGATTGTTATAAACTTGTAACTGTTAAATAATTTTCCCTATAAATAACTAACTACAAGCAAAAAACCGATTAGCAAATGCTAATCGGTTTTTTCAATTTATGTTGTTTATAATACTTATTTTAAGCCACCAACCATATCTTCTGGTTTAACCCATTCGTCATATTCTTCGGCAGTAACATAGCCTAAATTTACAGCTTCGGTTTTTAAGGTCGTTCCGTTTTTATGAGCCGTATTGGCAATTTCGGCAGCTTTATAATAGCCAATTTTGGTGTTTAAAGCAGTTACAAGCATTAAAGAGTTGTTTAATAATTGCTTAATAACATCGTGATTAGGTTCTATTCCAGCCGCACAATGTTCTTCGAAACTAACACAAGCATCGCCAATTAATTGTGCGCTTTGTAAAATGTTAGCAGCCATCATTGGCTTGAAGACATTAAGTTCGTAATGGCCTTGAGTACCACCAACCGTTACAGCCACATCGTTACCCATAACTTGCGCGCAAACCATGGTTAATGCTTCGCATTGTGTTGGGTTTACTTTTCCAGGCATAATAGAACTTCCAGGCTCGTTTGCAGGAATAACTATTTCTCCAATTCCAGAACGTGGTCCAGAAGCCATCATCCTGATATCGTTAGCAATTTTGTTTAGAGCTACAGCCAATTGCTTTAATGCACCATGTGTTTCTACAATAGCATCATGTGCCGCTAAGGCTTCAAATTTATTATCGGCAGTTACAAATGGTAAATTGGTGAATTTTGCAATGTATTTTGCCACCAACACATCGTAACCTTTTGGAGTATTTAAACCTGTACCAACCGCTGTACCTCCAAGCGCCAACTCTGCTAAATGCGGCAAGGTGTTTTCTAAAGCTTTTAAGCCGTGGTCTAATTGCGACACGTATCCTGAAAATTCCTGACCTAAGGTTAACGGTGTGGCATCCATTAAATGGGTTCTCCCTATTTTAACCACGTCTTTAAAGGCTTGTGCTTTATCGTTTAAGGTGTTACGTAGTTTTATAACGCCAGGAATGGTATTTTCTACTACTTTTTTATAGGCTGCAATGTGCATTCCTGTTGGAAAGGTATCGTTAGACGATTGCGATTTGTTAACGTCGTCATTTGGCTGAATGGTTTTATCGCCTTCGCCAATAACTTTCCCCGCAATTTGGTGCGCTCTGTTTGCCACGACCTCATTAACATTCATGTTGCTTTGTGTACCAGAACCTGTTTGCCAGATTACTAAAGGAAATTGGTCGTCGTGCTTACCATCTAAAATTTCTTCGCAAACCTGTGCGATTAAATCGCGTTTATCGTTATCTAAAACACCTAACTCTGCATTAGTATAAGCAGCGGCTTTTTTTAAATAGGCAAAACCGTATACTATTTCCAAAGGCATTGAAGCAGGAGCACCAATTTTAAAATTATTTCTTGAACGTTCGGTTTGTGCTCCCCAAAGTTTATTGGCAGGCACTTTAACCTCACCCATTGTGTCTTTTTCTATTCTATATTCCATGTGTTTTTGGTTTGTTTTAGGATGGCGAATTTACGAAAATTTGAGGATTATTTTTAAATGAATGTTGATAAGTTTTAACAGGATTGAGATAGTTGTTGTTGAGTATCAATTCTATAAAAACTAACTTAAATTAAAGTGTGCTATAAAAGATTGCAATGAGTTTATATCAGCGAGCGATTAAATTAACTTCATATCCCTAAAAAGTAAACCCAATCTTTACACCACCATATTTGGCAGAATTTCCAGTTTTAAACTCGCGTGTAATGGCAGCACGCGAATATTCAAAATATAATGTTTTGGTTTTTAGTACAAGACCATAATGGTATTGCCCTGTAAAGCGTTCTATGTTGCTATTGCTTATAGTATAAGGGCTTTTTGTATTTATTAAGCCACCTTGTAAAGTAGCATCGTAACCAATTACAGAAACTATGGGTTGAAAATAGGCGTAGAGTTTAAAATGTTTGTCGGATTTTTTAACTGTAGAAAAAGGAGTGTCTATAATACCAAAGGTAGTATTAAAACCTATAGAAGCATTTGTAAATAATGTACCAACTTTAACAGTACTGTTAAGTAGAAGCGATACCAAATTGAGGTAGTGAAGTATTTGTTTTTCGTAGCCTATTTCATAATTAATAACGACATCGTTTTTAATCTGGTTTTTCCAACCTTTTGGGATTTTATTACCTGTGGCTTTGTGAATGCCAACCTGCATTTCTTCACCAAAAGCACCTGGACCTATAAGGCCTAAATTAAACGAAGATGCTATTCGCGATTTGTTATTGCTATTTGTGGTAATTTGCATGCTTTTAAGCATAATAGCAGCAGCAAAAGGTCTATCTCCAAACTGGATGGCTTCACTGACATAGTCGTTAGGTGTAAATCCAATATGCTCTATCGATAAGCCATATTTTTTGGTGCTGTTTTCAGCTTTTATGAACAAATTATTGATTGGGTTTTTTTCGAGACTTTCTAAAAATAATTCAAAATTATAACCTTGTGTGTAATTCTCATCTGTGGCAGCGAAATAATCGTTATCGTAATTAAACCTAAAATAGGTATTGCTATCGATATCGCGAAAAGATGCCATGTTGTCTATCTTTTGCGCATAAACGCTTGTAATACAGCAAAATGAAAATATAAGATAGAGGAGAGGTTTGTTCATATTTTACTTACGATTATTTGCGGTTACAGGTTTTTAAACAGTGCTTTAAATGTGTAATTAAATTAGCCGTTAACAACTCTGTTAATAATTACAAGGTTTATATTGTATAAAAAAACAGTTTGGCTTATCTTTGCCGTAAGATTTAAAACAAGACACTTCAATTATGTTCGAATTTGACCAATATTTAGGCTTTTTAGCATTCTTAACAATTTTAACCATAGGTTTTTGGTTAATGATTTTTTTATTAACTTTTGTTGTTCCTTACTGGATTGGTGGCAGTTTAATTGAACGTTTAAAAGAAATTAGAGACGAAAGAAAGGCTAAAAGAGAAGCTAATTTATAAACCACTGATAATTTTCAGGATTTATAATCATTATACAAACGATATAGAAAAGGGAACCTTAATTAAGGTTCCCTTTTGTTTTTTTAATGGTTTAATGGGAGCTATTGGCACTGTGGTTTAAGCATTTTTTATACGATTGCATCAATTGCACTTCCATTAAATGAAATCCCGTTTTAATATTTTTACGGGTTATTATTTATTATTTCTAACGCTTTTTCCAATGCTCTTTCTGATGCTATCTCAATAGTAGGATTAACACCATTTTGATCTAATCTTTCACCATCGTAAGTATAAAAATCTGCAATAGGAAGCATTAAAAGGTATTTACTATCTAAATTAAACCAGGTAGCTGCTAACATGGCTCCGGCTGTTTTTTCGCCTATAACCGTTGCATTTAAAGTGTTTTTTAAAGCATAAACAATGGGTTCACAAGTACTTCCCGTGTTATTATTGGTTAAAACATATAAGTTTCCAGAATAAATTTTATTGTCAGATTTTCGGAATACTAATTTAGCGCCTCTTCCTGTTTTTAAATCATTGCCAAACTCTTCAGTAGATTTAGGATGAAGCTCTGGCAGCGTTTCAAATAATTTTGGTTGAAAACCTGAGTACCGTAATTTATTGGTTATAAAGTAACCAACCTCAATATCCTTAACTGCTATGTGTTTAGCAAGTTCGAATGCAGCATCTATTCCACCACCACCATTATTCCTTAAATCAACTATAAGATTTTTATAATTTTTATTCTCTGTTATTTTAGGCAAAACTATTGATAACTCTTTTTGAGTTGTGCTAAAATTTTTAATTTTAATATAGGCTGTATTCGGGTTTTTTTCTTCAAAGATTACTGTTGATTCTCTAGTTAAACTTTCATTTACTATATTTTTTTCTTGTAATTTATCTTCGATGAAAATATTATAATGAGAAAATGGAAGTGATGAATTAAGCATACTAAAACCTATAAAAAATTCGATATCATCTTCAGCTTTTTTACAGAGTCTATTTAAATTATTTTGAAATTTCCGCCAGTCTTTAGATTCTAAAACTTGTTTTGAGTAGATATTATCTTTAGTAATATTTAATATTTTAGGATATAGGCTGGCGTAACTTATACTAGTTTCTTTAGATTTTAAGCCTTTTAACGATCCAATTACTATCGAGTCATTTTTTATAAACTCACCACTTAATGTATGTTGCGTTAAAATGCCTTTAAATTTTAACTTTCCAAATATTGGCAACGTAGTATTTCCAAATAAACTGTCACCAATTTTTTTTGTATCGATTTTTAATAAAACTCCTTTTTTGGGAGACTTTCCTAACAGCCTTCCTAATCTAGCTTTAAAGCCTCCAAATATTCTGGCATCGGCATTTTTAGGTGACGTAATCAAGTACTGATTTTTAGTATTTTCAATATTTAAAAATGTAGAAAAAATTGCACCTTCTCCAAAATCTAAATTGCTTTTCCAAACATTTTCGTTCGTTTGTGCAATTAAAAAGCTTATACTTAATACAAAATAAAGGGTTATATAATTTCTCATTAACTTATTGGTTTTTTCAAATCTCGTGATTATCTAATTTTTAACTCAAATCTATTAAGATAAAATGGTTAATCCATTACACAAAAGAGTAGTTATAAGATTTTAATATGTCTATAAGCTTAATGAGTAAATAAACTAAGCAAATAAATAATATCATTTTAAATAATATTTATATTTGATACAAAACCAACCTTATGTCTGATGTAAAAGATTTCTTTTCTTATGTAAATAGAATTCAAGAAGTTACGAAAGAAGATAGATTACAAGCGATTAATTACTTAGAATCTATCGATGCCCTTGCACGAACTACATACCAAAGTTTATATGTGGTTGATTATAAAGAGAAAGGGTTTGATTACGTTTCTGAGAACCCGTTATTTTTATGCGGTAATACTGCAGAAGAAGTAAAAAAAATGGGTTATGCGTTTTATTTTAAGCACGTAATGGAATCTGACTTAGAGCTTCTTTTAAAAATTAATAAAATTGGTTTTGAGTTTTATGAAAGAGTGCCCATGGAAGAGCGAAAAAATTATACGATATCTTACGATTTTCATTTAGTTAATAAAAAAGGTGAGAAAACGTTAATAAATCATGAAATGACACCTTTATTTATGACATCCGAAGGGAAATTATGGAAGGCTATAGCTTTGGTATCACTTTCTTCTAAAAAGCAGTCAGGAAACATTAGAGTGACTAACAGAAAAGATAAAAAAACATACAATTATAATATTGAGGGTGATTTTTGGAAAGAAAAAGAAGCCATTAATTTAACCAGTAGAGAGAAAGAGATTTTAAAACATTCTACAAGAGGCTACACAATAAATGAGATAGCTGAAGCAATATTTGTTTCTCCGGATACTGTAAAATTTCACAGAAAAAAACTATTTGAAAAATTAGAGGTTAAAAATATTTCTGAGGCTATTATTTATGCAACGAATAATAAATTGATTTAATTTAACCACTTAATTAAGTGCGACAAACGGCATTCATTTCTATCCTTCGAAATCATCATCTCCACCATCGAAACCACTGCTTCTTTGTGGTTTCTTTTTCTGGTTAAATCTGTAAGTAAACGATACATTTATTTGGCGTTGCCTCCATTGAAACTCACTGTAACGCTCAAAGAAATTTGTAGTTGTTGTAGATTGGTATTTTCTTGAATTTAAAAGATCTCTAACGTTAACAGATAGTGTTGCATTTTTATTAAGTATTTCCTTGCTAAATGCTAAATCTAAAGAGAAAATACCATCCGTATCAGATTGTGCGTCTTGTCTTGGACCTCTATAAAAGGCACTTGTTTGCCAATCTATTTCTAAAGGTAAAGTAACTTTGGAGCTAAACCTTGCAAACCAACTTGTGTTTTCTGTACTATAATCTACGCCGTTAAATGCACCATCAGTTTTAAATTGATAGATATTTGCGCTCGAATTTAAACGCAACCATTTATTAGGATTATACATTAATCCAAGTTCTGCTCCAGTACGTTGGTTAGTAGATAAATTTATAGGAATGGTTCTAATAATATCTATGCCATCTGTGGTTTGTTGGCCTGTGTTTTCTTGAACACGTTCGAAAGAATCGTTTTCATGTTGGTAGTAAACAGATGTTGTTAATGTTAGTTTTTCCCAACGTTTTAAATAGCCTAAATCGAATGTACTCGAAAAAGCAGGATTTAAATTAGGGTTCCCTTGAAATACATTTGTTCTACTAGAGCGTGAAGGAAAAGGGTTAATAAATCTACCACGAGGACGATTTATTCTTCGGTTATAACCGAGTGTAATACTTTCTTCGTCTCCACCTTCTGTAGTATTTAAGTTATAAATAAGGTTTACAGTAGGAAATAACCCTAAATAATTGTTGTTAAAGTCGGTATCGATAGGAAAACCAAAAGCATCATTTAATTCTTGCTCTGTTAAGAGTGATTCTATTTTTCCTTTTAATTGCGTGTTTTCTAACCTTAAACCTAATAAAAACGAAAACTTCCCTAACTTAGATCCGTATTGCGTATATAATGCGTTTACGTTTTCGGTATAATCAAAAATATTTGATATTGTTTCATTAATTTCTAAATTACCTGTCATTAGGTTTTCTTGATCTAATTGGTAGTCGGTAATATTGTTTTCAAAATTACCACGGTAACCAGCCTCAAAGCGGGAGTCTTCTCCTAATGGTAATACATAATCTGCTTGAAATAAAAATTCATTTTGTTTTTGGTTTGTAAATTCCTGCTCGATTTGAAATGGTTCTGGATTGGTTTGATTGGTGGTTATATAATTTTCATTTAAAAAAGTAAAACCATCTTCTATATCTTTTTCATATTGAAAATCTACTGTTAATTTGTGGTCTCTATCTTCACCAAATCGTTTCGCATAATTAAGGGCTATTTGATAACTGTTTTCTCCTTCCGTTTCCTTTTCCCTTCTTAGAGTTTCTTCTACAATTACATTATTGTTTAAACGCTCACTTAAATTTAAAGATACGTCAGCATCGCTTTTAAAATTATAAAATAAGCTACCAGTTAAAGAAGAGGTTTCGTTTAAAAAATACTCAATGCCAACATTAGCATTGTAGTTTCTATTTAAGCGGTCCACATCTTGATTTTCTATAATTCTTCTAAATTGAGGCTCGTTAAGAAAACCATCCTCATCTACAGTGTCAAAATAATTTACATCTAAAAAAGAGGTTCGTGGCGCATCGAAATAACGCCATCCAAAATTTGAAAATATATTATACTTTTCTCTTCTAAAATTTAATGCAGTAGAAACACCAACATTATCAGGATTACCAGCTGTAAGTGTAACAGAGCCATTGAATCCTAAGGTTTCCTTTTGTCTTAAAATAATGTTTAATATTCCTGCTGTACCTTCTGCATCGTATCTTGCCGAAGGTGAAGTAATAACTTCTACGCGCTCAATAGCTTCTGCAGGTAATTGACTTAAAATATTGCTGTCTCCAAAACCAGCCATAGCAGATGGCTTTCCATTAATTAAAATTCGAACGTTCTCATTTCCTCTAAGGCTTATAGCGCCTTCTAAATCTACAGTAACAGAGGGAACATTGTTTAAGGCATCGCTAACGGTGCCACCAGCGGTAGTTAAGTCTTTTCCTATATTATAAACTTTTTTATCGAGTTTAATTTCTACGGTAGTTTTTTCTGCTATAAGTTCTACTTCACTCAATGTAGTGGTGTTTTCTTCTAAGAAAATAGTTCCAAAATCGAAAGAATCGTTTACTTCTTTATTTTCAATTGTAATTTTTTTAAAGCTTATAAATTCGAACGAAATAGTGTAATTTCCGGGCTTTGTTGTAATGTTAAAATTGCCATTTTCGTTAGCTGTACCACCAGTAATTATTTTGCCATCTGTAGGGTCTGAGACAACTACAGTTGCCCATTCTAATGGTGTGTTGGTTTCCCTATCTATAATTTTTCCTTTTAAAGTAACTTCTTTTTGAGCTGACGCAAATAGTGAAAAAGCAATTATAAAAAGCGTAGACATCGTGGCTTTAAGCATATCTTATTTAAGTTTGTTTAGAATAAGATTGCAAAAATACCCTAAGGTTTAATCGTCTTTGGTTAAAGGTTTGTTAAAATAAAAAAGGATACTGTTAACTTAAAGATTGAGGGATGATATCGAATATTTTTCGAGCAGGTTTGCCAATAACAGCTTTCTCACCATTAATAATAATAGGACGCTCAATAAGCTCGGGATATTTAATCATGATTTGAATTAATTCGTCATCTGTAAACTTCATTTCTCCATCTAAAAGATGTTGAAATTTTTCTATCCATAGACTATCTTTCGTTCTAATTAACTCTATTGGAGATACGTTAAGTATTTTTATTATTTTCTTAAGTTTAGAGGTATCGAGAGGTTTGTCTCGATACTTAATTACCTGATGATCATGTTTACTCGTTTCTAATATTTCAAGGCATTTTTTAGAATCCTTCGATTCTGGATTGTGATATATTACTATCATATTTAGTTTAAGGGAATAAAGGGATTTGCTAATAATCAATTGTGTTGTGTTAGTTTAAGGGACTAACCTCTTGTTTTCATAATATTGTATTTATAAGTTCTGTTGGGCGACCAATTACAGCTTTATCTTTATTTATTATAATAGGTCTCTCTATTAGTTTTGGGTGTTCAATAAGTAATTTTATTAACTCGTTTTTAGATAATGCTAAAGACTTGTAATTCTCTTTCCAGATTTTCTCATTTTTACGCACTAAATCTATTGGTTCTATACCAAGTTTTTTAATGATATCGGTTAATTCTTTAACCGAAAGCGTATCTTCTAAATACTTAATAATTTCAAATGGTTTCCCAGAAGCGTCTAAATGCGCCACGCCAGCTCTGGATTTACTACATCTTGGGTTGTGGTATATTTTAATCATTTTAAAATTTATTTAATGGAAATTAACGGTTTTAATCAATTTATAATTCGTTAGAGTCTGTTGTTTGCTGTCCCATCATCATTAAGTATGCCTTTAAAAATGGTGTAATATCACCATCCATCACAGCTTCCACATTTCCAGTTTCATGAGCAGACCTAACATCTTTAACTAATTTATAGGGATGCATAACATAGTTTCTAATTTGGCTTCCCCATTCAATTTTCATTTTGCCAGCTTCAATATCGTCGCGCTGCGCCAGTTGTTTTTGCAGTTCAATTTCGTAGAGTTGAGACTTTAACATTTGTAAAGCTCTAGCTCTATTGTCGTGTTGCGAGCGTGTTTCACTACATGAAATTTGAATACCAGAAGGTTTGTGTGTTAGTTGAACTTTGGTTTCTACTTTGTTTACATTCTGTCCACCAGCACCACTGGAACGTGCGGTAGTAATATCTAAATCTGCAGGGTTTATTTCAATCTCTATAGAGTCGTCAACCAATGGATAAACATAAACCGAAGCAAAACTGGTGTGGCGCTTAGCATTACTATCAAATGGAGAAATACGCACCAATCTGTGCACACCATTTTCACCTTTAAGCCAGCCAAAGGCATAATCGCCTTCAATCTCTAAAGTTACTGTTTTTATACCTGCAACATCACCTTCTTGAAAATTAAGTTCTTTTACTTTAAATCCATTTTTTTCGGCATACATGAGATACATACGCATAAGCATTTGTGCCCAATCGCAACTCTCTGTACCTCCAGCTCCAGCAGTAATTTGAAGCACAGCACTAAGGCTGTCACCTTCTTCAGAAAGCATGTTTTTAAACTCTAAATCTTCTATGAGTGTTTGTGCTTTTTCAAATCTCTGTTCAACGTCTTGAGCAGTAGCTTCTTCCTCTTTATAGAAGTCATATATCACCTCTAAATCTTCAACAAATGTATTTGCAGTATTATAATCTTCTACCCATTTTTTCTTGGTACGAAGCGATTTCATTACCAATTCTGCGGCTTTAGAGTCGTTCCAAAAATCGGGAGCAAAAGTTTGTTCTTCTTCATTGCTAATTTCTATTAATTTAGCATCGATGTCAAAGATATTGCCTTAACAAAGTTAGGCGTTGTGAGAGATCTTTAATTTGATCCTGTGTTATCATTATATTTTAATTTAAAACAAAAATAGAATTTATAACATGGATATTGAAACTATTACTTACATATTTTATAGTTTTATGCTGAAATAAAAACAACCCATGAAAATAGATTTACGAAGTGATACAGTTACCAAACCATCAATAGAAATGTTGGATGCCATGATGCAGGCAAAAGTTGGGGATGATGTATATAAAGAGGATGAAACTGTTAACATACTCGAAGAACGTCTTGCAAACATGTTTGGTAAATCGCACGCCTTATTTTTTCCTAGTGGTACTATGGCAAACCAGACAGCAATTAAATTACATACCAATCCTGGAGACCAAGTAATTTGCGATAAGTATGCTCACATCTTCAATTACGAAGGAGGAGGCGCATCTTTTAATAGTGGCATATCATGTAAACTTATTGATGGCAGTCGTGGCATGTTTACAGCACAGCAAGTTGAGGAAGCGGTTAATCCACCAGATTTTTACCACAGTCCTTTAACCAAATTAGTCGCTGTAGAAAATACAACTAATAAAGGAGGAGGCGCTTGTTGGGATTATAATGAAATTTTAAAAATTAGAAAGGTATGCAACACACATCATTTAGGATTTCATTTAGATGGTGCCAGATTATGGAATGCCTTAGTTGTAAAAGAAGAATCCACAAAGGATTATGGTAAAGTGTTCGATACTATTTCTGTTTGTTTAAGTAAAGGTCTGGGATGCCCTGCTGGCTCCGTGTTAATTGGAGACGAGGATATTATGAAAAATGCAATTAGAATTAGAAAAATACTTGGCGGTGGTATGCGTCAGGTAGGATTTTTAGCAGCAGCAGGACTTTATGCTTTAGATAATAATATTGAAAAATTAAATGAAGACCATAAAAAAGCCAAGGAAATAGCATCTGTTTTACAAAATACAGCGTATATAAATAATGTAGAACCTGTAGAAACCAACATTGTAATTTTTACATTAAAAAAAGAATTTAACTACGAAGACTTTTTAGTTAAATTAAAAAGTAAGAATATTCATATTAGTAATATGGGAGGAGGAAAGCTAAGAATTGTAACACATTTGGATTATAATTCTACAATGCACGAGGTGGTTTTAAGTAGATTAAAAACATTTTAAATCTGTAGAGCGCTTGAAATTAGCAGATTATAATAACAAATTTACCCGAATAATTTTTAAACGAAATTATATGCCGTTTGTCGAATTAATACTGAAATTTTAACAATTATATGTCTTTATAATTTGATAACAGTTAATTTTACACGAAATTAGTGAACAGACTAAAAACAACTTTTTAGTTAATTAATCTTAAAAATAACCATTAAAATTCTCAAAAAAATGAAAAAAGCATTACTAACAATCTTATCTTTTGTAGTCTGCACAGTAGCATTCGCACAAGATTTACCAACAAATCCTGAACCAGGAAAATGTTATGTGCGTTGTGTAACACCAGACGTATGGGTAAATCAAGATGTGACTATTCAAGTGGCACCAGCTTACAAAAAATTACAAGTAGTTCCTGCACAGTACAGGACAGAAAACGAAGAAGTTGTTGTTCAATCTGCTGGTCAAGAATTAACAGTTGTACCTGCACAATATGAAACTCAAACTTTCGAAGTTACTGTTCAAGGTCCTGGACAAAGACTTGAAAAAGTTGCTGGTTCTACAGATACTACAACAGAGGAAATGGTAATCCAACCAGGATACCAGGAATTATCAGTTGTACCTGCACAATACGAAACACAAAATTTTGAAGTAACATCTTCAGAAGGTGGACAAACACTTTCTGTAGTTCCTGCGCAATTAGGTACAGAAACTTTTGAAGTTGTTGTTAAAGAAGCAAGTCAACGTTTAGAGGTTGTTCCTGCACAATATGAGACAAGAACAGAAACTGTTGTTGTACAACAGGCTTACCAAGAGTTAAGAACGGTTCCAGCTCAATATGAAACAAGAACAGAGACTGTTGTTGTTACAGAAGCAGGACAGCGTATGGAAGTAGTACCAGCAAAATGGGCTACAGAAAATGTAGAAGTGGTAATTCAGCCTGCATCTACAAGATTAGAAATTGTACCAGCTCAATATGGTACAGAAAATGTAGAAGTTGTTGTTAAAGAAGCAAGTCAACGTTTAGAAGTTATTCCTGCACAATGGGGAACAGAAACTTTATCTTATAAGAAAAGAGAATATGGTAACACATTATCTGTAGTACCAGCTAAGTTTTCTACAGATTACCAAGTAATTGAAACTAAGCCTGCAACGGCTAAATGGGGAATGAGTGATACTCCAGCTGCAGATTGTGCATCAAGCGATCCTAACGATTGTAGATACTGGTGTTACACAAATGTACCAGCTCAAAACATTACGGTTAATACTACTACTTTAGCAGCAGATGCTCAGGTGATAACAAAGCCAGGTTGTGATACAGCCTCTGGTAACAATAGCGATGATTGTGGTATGGGAACATACACAAGAAGAGTTGTACAAACTCCTGCAACAACAAGAGTAATAGATATTCCTGCAGTAACTAAAACAGTTAAGAAAACTGTTATGACGCAACCAGCAACAACAAGAACGATTGAAATTCCTGCTGTTACTAAAACAATTAAGAAAACTGTAATGGTTTCTCCTGCAACAACAAGAGTTGTAGATATTCCTGCTGTTACTAAAGAAGTTACAAGAAGAGTAATGGTTACTCCTCCAACAACTACAGCGGTTGATATTCCAGCAGTAACTAAGCAAGTTGAGCGTACTGTAATGGTAACACCTCCAACAACAAGAGTTGTAGAGATTCCTGCAGTAACAAAAACAATGAAGCGTACTGTTTTACAAACTCCGGCAACAACAAGAGTTACAGAAATTCCTGCAGTTACAAAAACAATGAAGCGTACTGTAATGGTGACACCACCAACTACAAGAGCTATAGATGTTCCAGCTAAAACTACAACTATTAGAAAAACAATTGTTTCTCCAGAAACAACAAGAGTGGTAGATATTCCAGCCGTAACAGAAACGATGAAGCGTACCGTAATGACTGCACCTCCAACTACAAGAGCTATTGACGTTGCGCAAAAAACAGCATCTTTAAAAAGAACTGTTTTAGCGAGCGATGCTAGAGTAGAAGAAGTTACAATACCAGCAGTTAATAAAACGATTACTAAAGAAGTTTTACAAACAAAAGGTGGTTTAACGACTTGGAAAGAAGTTGACTGTAAAATTGTTGAGTATAACGATCTTAACATAAACTGGAACTTAGGTTCTGCAACTTTAACTGGTGCTGCTAAAGCTGAAATAGATGCTAAATTATTACCAGTATTACAAGATGGTGTATCAGTAGAAATTGCTTCTCATACAGATTCAAGAGGTTCTGCTGCTTCAAACCGTTCTTTATCTGAAAGAAGAGCACAAGCTGTAACTAACTACTTAATCTCTAAAGGAATTAATTCTTCAAGAATTGTTTCTAATGGATATGGTGAGTCAAGATTAGCTAACAGATGTTCTGATGGTGTATCTTGTACAGAAAGCGAGCACTTAGCAAACAGAAGAACTCAGTTTAGAGTTATCAATGCTAATTAAATTGTAATTCTTATTTCATTTATATATAAAAAGAAGCCTTCGGGCTTCTTTTTTGTTTCTGTTTAAAATAGAATAAATCAAAAACCAAATCTTAATTTTGAGTTTAGCATGTTAAGCTCAAAGTGGATGATGTCATGAATGAGATTAATATAAATTAAAGCCTCGTACAATTTAAGTTGTACGAGGCTTTATAAAATAGATACAGTAGATACCTTTTACTTAAACATATCCATACCTGGAATATTTGGCATACCATCTTTTGCTACTGCAGCAACCTCTGTTTCATGAACCTTTGTTGCTTCTGCTATAGCTTTATTTAAAGTTAAAATAAGATAATCTTCAAGTTGATCTTTATCTTCTAATAAAGTATCATCCATTACAATCGATTTTATGGTGTTATTAGCGGTTACAGTTACTTTTAATAAACCATCATTACTTTGTTTATCTATTAAAACAGTATGTAATCTTTCTTTAGTATCTTCTACTTTTTTTTGGGTTTCTTTAAGTTTTCCCATTAAATCTCCAAACATAAACTATTATTTTAGGTGTTAAAGCTACAAATTTATTAAATAGATAAGTTAATAACCAATTTAATATCTATTGAAAAATCTCATATTTATATTAGCTTTAAGTTTTACTTTTGTCTTTTATTGAAAATAAAATCAAAACATGTCTGAGTCAACAATAGTAGTAAGTCCTCCAATTGCAAAAAAAATAGAAAGGAAATTAAACAAGCATAACGATATACGTGTTGATAATTACTTCTGGATGAATGATAGAGAAGATCAAGAGGTGATTGACCATCTTAAAGCAGAAAATGCTTATACCAAGTCAGTACTAAAACATACCGAAGCATTCCAGAAAGATTTGTTTGAAGAGATGAAAGGTAGAATTAAAGAAGATGATAGTTCTGTACCTTACAAATTAAATGGTTATTGGTACGTAACAAAATACAAGAAAGGCAAAGATTACCCAATCTACACAAGAAAAAAAGCATCGTTAAATGCGAAGGAAGAAATTTTATTCGATTGTAACGAAATGGCAAAAGAACATGCTTATTTTAAATTAGGTGGTATTTCTGTTAGCCCAGATAATACCATGGCGAGTTTTGCCATAGATACTGTAAGTAGAAGACAATATACACTTCAAATTAAAAACCTAAATACTGGAGAAATCTTTTCAGATAAAATTGAAAATACAACTGGGAGTTCTACTTGGGCAAATGACAACAAAACATTGTTTTACACCAAAAAAGATGAAGTGACCTTACGTTCTAACAAGATCTATAAACATAAGCTGTACACAGATGTTGTTAAAGATGAGTTAGTTTATAATGAAACGGATGAAACCTTTAATTCTTTTGTTTATAAAACTAAATCAAAAAAGTACATTATTATTGGCTCTTCGAGTACGCTTACTTCAGAATATCGCATATTAAATGCCAATACACCAGATGAAGAGTTTAAAATATTTCAGAAAAGAGTAAGAGAACTTGAATATTCTATAGCACATTATGAAGAGAGTTTTTATATTATCACTAATAAAGATGGAGCGACTAATTTTAAGCTTCAAAAAACACCAGAAACTAACACCGACATAAAAAACTGGGAAGATGTAATACCACACAGAAATGACGTTTTATTAGAAGACATCGAAATTTTTAGTGACTATCTGGTTGTTAACGAACGTGAAAACGGATTAAATAACATAAGGATTATAAGTTGGAATGGCCAAGAAGATTATTATTTACCATTCGATAATGAAACCTATACAGCAAGTCTGGGTAATAATCCAGATTTTAATAGTAATGAACTTAGGTATAGCTACAATTCACTAACAACACCCAATTCTGTAATAGATTATAACTTTAAAACGAAAACTAAAACTATTAAAAAAGAGCAGGAGGTTTTAGGTGGACAATTTAATAAAGATAATTACGAATCTAAACGTATTTGGGCAACCGCCAGAGATGGAGTAAAAATACCAATGTCTATTGTATATAAAAAAGGGATAATTTTAAATGGTAAGAACCCAGTTTTACAATATGCATACGGATCTTATGGAGCGACTATGGACCCTTATTTTTCAACCATTAGATTAAGTTTATTAGACAGAGGCTTTATTTACGTTATTACGCATATTAGAGGTGGCGAATATTTAGGCCGAGAATGGTATGAACATGGTAAATTATTAAAAAAAATGAACACGTTTACCGATTTTATAGATTGTTCTAAATTTTTAATAGCCCAAAACTATACCTCGCCCGAACATTTGTATGCAATGGGAGGAAGCGCTGGAGGTTTATTAATAGGCACTATAATTAATTTAAATCCAGAACTCTATAATGGTGCGATTGCTGCAGTACCTTTTGTAGATGTCGTTACAACAATGTTAGATGATACTATTCCTTTAACAACAGGTGAATATGATGAATGGGGAAACCCAAACGATAAAAAATATTATAATTACATGAAATTGTATTCGCCGTACGATAATGTAAAAAGGAGAAATTATCCTCATTTATTAGTAACAACAGGATTGCATGATTCGCAAGTACAATACTTCGAACCAGCAAAATGGGTAGCCAAATTACGAGAATTAAAAACAGACTCAAATAAATTATTATTTCATATAGATATGGAAGCAGGACATGGTGGTGCATCTGGACGTTTTGAAAGTTTAAAAGAAGTCGCTTTGGAATATGCTTTTTTACTCGATTTAGAAGGAATTACTCATTAAATAAAAATTTCTTATTTTTGCGAGGTTTTATGTTACATTTAATAATCTCATGTAGCATAACAAATTATTTTTTATGGCACAAAGTAAACAAGTTTTTGATAATGTATTAGACCTCATTGGCAATACACCATTGATAAAACTAAAAAAAATGACTTCGGAATTTAAAGGTAACTTTTTAGCTAAAGTTGAAGCTTTTAATCCAGGGCACTCTTCAAAAGATAGAATAGCATTATACATCATTGAGCAAGCTGAAAAGCAAGGTATTATAAAGCCAGGTGACACCATTATCGAAACAACTTCTGGTAATACTGGTTTTAGTATTGCCATGGTAAGCGTAATAAAAGGATACGATTGTATTTTGGCAGTAAGTTCTAAATCTTCGGCAGATAAAATAGATATGCTTAAAAACATGGGTGCTAAAGTGTATGTCTGTCCGGCAAATGTAAGTGCAGACGATCCAAGATCATATTATCAGGTAGCAAAACGTTTACATGAGGAAATTAAAGGTTCGGTATATATTAACCAATATTTCAATCAGTTAAATATAGATGCTCACTACGCATCAACAGGTCCAGAAATATGGAATCAAACTGAAGGTAAAATTACACATTTAGTAGCGTGTAGCGGAACCGGAGGAACAATTTCTGGTACAGCAAAATACTTAAAGGAACAAAACCCAGACATTAAAATTATTGGAGTTGATGCATTTGGATCTGTACTGAAGAAATATCATGAAACTAAAGAATTCGATGCTAAGGAAATATACCCTTATAGAATTGAAGGTTTAGGGAAAAATTTAATTCCGTCTGCAACAGATTTTGATGCTATAGATAAATTTGTAAAAGTAACAGACGAGGAAAGCGCACATACAGCAAGAGAAATTGCAAAAACCGAAGGTCTTTTTGTAGGTTATACATCTGGTGCAGCAATGCAGGCAATTAAGCAGTTAAATGCAGAGGGAGAATTTAAAACTTCAGACAATATTGTCGTTATTTTTCCAGATCATGGATCGCGTTATATGAGTAAAATTTACAGCGATAAATGGATGAGTGATCAAGGTTTTTTCGACAGTAAAAATGTAGAAACTGCAAAAGGTATAGAATACGTTAAATAAAATTAATATTAAAATACTCGAAAGCTGATACTTCGAAAAAAAGTATCAGCTTTTTTATGTTAATAATAGAATTAAAAAATGTTATGCAAAAAACCGAGAATTGTGTAATTTTGTAAATTCTAAACTAACAAAACAACAAATGAAAGATTTATTTGCAAAAATATATAAGGATAAAGGGCCATTAGGCAAATGGGCAGAGCAAGCGGAAGGTTATTTTGTGTTTCCTAAATTAGAAGGAGAAATTTCTAACCGAATGAAGTTTCAGGGTAAAGACGTTATTACATGGAGTATTAACGATTATTTAGGCCTGGCAAACCATCCAGACGTTCGTAAAGTAGATGCAGAAGCTGCAGCTGCCTATGGTTCGGCTTACCCAATGGGAGCGCGTATGATGTCTGGTCACACAGAACTACACGAACAATTGCAAAATGAGTTGGCAGAATTTGTTAATAAAGAAGCAGCTTACCTTCTAAATTTTGGCTATCAAGGAATGGTTTCTACCGTTGATGCTTTAGTAGCTAAAGACGACATTATAGTTTACGATGTAGATGCGCATGCTTGTATAATTGATGGTGTACGTTTACATATGGGTAAACGTTTTACTTACAAACATAACGATGTTGAAAGTTTAGAGAAAAATTTAGAGCGTGCTACTAAAATGGCCGAACAAACAGGCGGAGGAATTTTAGTGATTTCTGAAGGTGTGTTTGGAATGCGTGGAGAGCAAGGTCGTTTAAAAGAAATTGTAGCACTTAAAAAGAAATTTAATTTCAGATTATTTGTAGACGATGCTCATGGTTTTGGAACCTTAGGAAAAACAGGAGCAGGAGCTGGTGAAGAGCAAGGCGTACAAGAAGATATTGATGTATATTTTGCAACCTTTGCTAAGTCTTTAGCAAGTACAGGTGCTTTTATTGCGGCAGATCAGGAAGTTATAGATTACTTAAAGTATAACTTACGCTCGCAAATGTTTGCCAAATCTTTACAAATGCAATTAGTTGTAGGTGCATTAAAGCGATTGGATATGTTACGTACAATGCCTGAGTTAAAAGAAAACTTATGGAAAATTGTCAACGCCCTTCAATCTGGTTTAAAAGAACGTGGTTTCGATATTGGTACAACACAAAGTTGTGTTACACCTGTTTACCTAAATGGTAGTATTCCAGAAGCTATGGCTTTAGTAAGAGACTTACGCGAAAATTATGGAATTTTCTGTTCTATAGTGGTGTACCCTGTAATTCCAAAAGGATTAATTTTATTACGAATGATCCCAACAGCAACTCATACTTTACAAGATGTTACAGAAACATTAGATGCTTTTGATGCAATTAGAACACGATTAGAAAATGGCACGTATAAGAGGATGTCTGCCGCTTTAATAAAAGCAATGGGAGAGTAGCTTTACATCTCAAAATAATTAAATACAAAAATCCAATGCGTTTGCATTGGATTTTTGTGTTATTAATATTGAATAGGCTTCTTATAAGTTTTTCTCCGCTTTACAACCACAGGATCAAAATGCTTCCAGATTTTATGTATGGCTTCGTTTTCTTCTAATTCAGGAGTTCTGTAACAATCTATAATTCCTTTCTTTACAAAGGTTTCGTAATACTCGTTAAAAATTAAGGCATGTACGCCTTTATTTTGATAATCAGGATGCACACCAATTAAATAAAAAACAACGTCTTTGCTCGATTTTTTTGCTTTCAATAATTTAGCAAATCCAAATGGAAATAGTTTACCATTCATTTCCTGTAAGGCATAGGCAAACCTTGGCATGACTATAGCAAAAGCAATCATGTTATCATTTTCATCTACTATAAACTTGATGTATTCTGGGTTTACAAACGAAATAAACTTTTTCTTAAAGTACTCTTTTTGTATGTCTGTTATTTCAACAAAAGAAGCTAATTTTCCGTATGATTTGTTAAACAAATCGAACATCTTATCTGCATAAGGCATAACCTCTGATGTCTTGGTAAGTTGCAGTGCTCTTAACTTATAACGTCTTTTAATGAGTTCTTGGGCCTTTTTAAAAAATTCTGGTTTTACGTTTTTAAACGGAAATTTGCTCTCAGAATAATTTTTGGCAATTGTATACCCTAAAGCTTCATAGTGCTTAATATAGTACTCATGATTGTACCAGGTAATCATATTACTTACTTGATCGAAACCTTCGGTCATTACGCCAACTTTATCCAAATTTGAAAATCCAACAGGGCCTTCAGTGTATTCAAGATTGTGTGCCTTACCTATTTTTTCGACTTGCTCAAGCAAAGCTTTAGAAACTTCTAAATCATCAATAAAATCGAACCAGCCAAAACGCATTTTTTTCTGGTTTTGATTTTTAACTTCTAACCAATTTATAATGGCAGCTACGCGTCCTACAAGTTTACCTTCTTTGTAGGCTAAAAGAAAAGTAGCTTCAGCATCATTAAAAATAGGGTTTTTCTTTTTATTAAAAGTTTGTAATTCTTGATTAATAATAGGAGGGACCCAGTATTTTGAGTCCTTATAGAGCGAAAATGGAAACTTTACAAAGGCTTTTAAATCCTTATTATTTACGGCTTTTTTAATTGTAATCATGCGCGTTACTCGTTATCAAAATCAATTATCTGCGTTTCTTTTTTTCGTTTATTATCGCCATCGGGAGCATCGTCATCTTTATCTTTATTTCTTTTTTTACGTTTTCTATTAGCCTTACGTTCGGCTTCTTCTTCGGCAGATGTACCGTTGTCCATTTCTGGATCTTTATGAAAATCTAAACGGTAAGATACACCAAAGTTCACTCCAAATACAGACGGTGTGTCTTTAGTGTTAAACGTGAGTGCTGTGTCTAACTGAAAATTTCTGTTCCATAAATAGGCACCACCAAATCTAAACAAATTATCGGCATAAAAATCACTTTGAATTCCTTGGGTTTCACCAAACAATACCCATTGCTCATTTATTGCTTTTGTAAGTGTTAATATATATTGAAAATCTGAAAAATCTGTACCTATTCTGTCTTTAGAGAAATTCATTACAAAAACCCATCCACTGGAAAAATTATGTTGTGTAGCAAGCATGACTTTTGGGCTAAAACCTTCAACTCCTGGCGCTGTGTATGGATTATCTTTAGAGTCAAAATTAGCACCAACATATATGGCTGCTGCAGGAATTAAATCGCTCCACTTAAATCGTCTATTAGCATGATAACTGTATAAATTTGGTTTTTCTTCTCCACGTTTTTTATAAGGATCGTAGAATAAGTATTTAGCTCCTAAGGTTAGGTTCTTAAAATTGGCACGCTCAAATTCCGCAGGAATTGCCGAACGAAAATCAGTTTGTGTATCGTTTTGATAGGTAGCTTCAATATTAATCTCTAGCTGCGGTAAAAGTAAACCGTAACGCGCTGCGACATCCACACCAAAACCAGATACTTCGTATTTTAAAGGCGTGTGTTCTTCTTTAACTATATATGGGCCAGCTTCAAACTGTACTACGTTTGTTCCTACTGAAAATGCAGATCGCGACACACCAGGACGGTTAGAGTTTATAACTTCTGTATACTGCGCCTGTACTGTTAAACCAGTAGCAAACAGAATAAATATTAAATAGGTTTTATTAAAAAACATAAGTTTTAGGTTTAGCTCCAAATATAGAGATTTTATATTTTTTTTAAGTATTTAAATCTGAAATTACTATCTAAGTGTTGTATTTTTGTAGGACAACATTTTATTAAAATTATCTTATGGGATTTTTAAAGACCATACTTATTATATTACTGGTTTACTACGGATTTAAAATCTTAGCCAGATTTTTTGGACCTTTTATACTTAAATATTTGTCGAAAAAAGCGACAGAACGGTTTAGTGGGCAATTTCGCGATTTTAATAACCAAAGGCAACAGCAAAAACCTCAAAACGAAGGGGAAATAACGATTGATAAAATGCCTAAAAATAAATCATCTAATAACTCTGTTGGAGAATATGTCGATTACGAAGAGATCGATTAATTTCTAAACGACCCCATTAATTTAAACAAAAAACTCTAATATCTTAGTAGTTTTTCTTCAATAGTGATAGTGCATTCAAAAAATATCAGTAATTTTCACTTTCAGATATAGTAACACTATTTATGCAATCAACTTTTAAAAAAATCTTGCCACATATTCTTGTGTTTGCTGGATTTATAATACTATCATTAGCTTATTTTAGTCCTGTTCTACAAGGAAAGCAAATTTTACAAAGCGATATTTTGCAATACAATGGTATGGCAAAGCAACAACGCGATTTTAAGGCTAACACTGGAGAAGAAGCGTATTGGACCAACAGCGCTTTTGGAGGTATGCCAACGTACCAATTAGGAGCAAGATATCCACACACGTATATTAAAAATTTAGATTTAGGTTTGCGGTTTCTACCACGACCAGCAGATTATCTCTTCCTGTATTTTATAGGGTTTTATATTTTATTATTAAGTTTAAAAGTAGATTTTAAACTTGCTGCGCTTGGTGCATTAGCTTTTGGCTTTTCAACCTATTTAATTATAATACTTGGTGTTGGGCACAATAGTAAAGCACATGCCATCGCTTACATGCCTTTGGTTTTAAGCGGTATTATCCTAACGTTTAGGCGTAAATATATTGTAGGTTTTATTGTAACTGCAATAGCCATGGGATTAGAATTGGTAGCAAACCATTTCCAGATGACTTATTATCTGTTGTTGCTTGTTATTATTTTAGGCATCGTTTATTTAATAGATGCTTTTAAAAAGAAATTACTTCCTCATTATTTTAAATCGGTTGGCATTTTAGTAGCTGCAGTTATTTTGGCACTTGGCTTAAATGCTGCTAATATTATGGCAACTCAGGAATATGCGAAAGAAAGTACACGTAGTAAGACGGAATTAACTATAAATCCCGATGGCTCCCCAAAAGAAGATATTAGCTCTGGTTTGGCAAAAGCAAAAATTACAGAGTATAGTTATGGGTATTGGGAAACGTTTAATTTGTTTATACCAAGATTTTTAGGTGGTGGCATGGGAGAGAATTTGGGTAAAGAATCTGCGTTTTATAAATTTTATCGAAGTCAAAATGTACCACCATTAGAAGCGGCAGAAGCGGCAAAAGCCGTCCCAACCTATTGGGGAAAACAACCAATAGTTGAGGCACCAGCTTATATTGGAGCGGTAATTATATTTTTATTTGTCTTTGCTCTGTTTTTAGTGAAGGGTCGCTTAAAATGGTGGCTGGTTTCGAGCGCTATTTTTGCTTTATTATTATCCTACGGAAAAAACCTTAATTTTTTAACAGACTTTTTTATCGATTATGTGCCATTGTACGACAAGTTTAGAGCCGTAACATCCATTCAAGTACTTTTGGAATTATGTCTTCCCGTTTTAGCTGTTTTCGGATTAGTCAGACTATTTAACGAATTTGAAAAAAATGAAAATAAACTAAGAGCTTTAAAATTTGCAACCGTAATTACTGCTGGATTTTGTTTGTTATTCTTAATCTTTAGATATGCCGGATTTGTTTTAGATTTTGAAGGCATAAGAGATAAGAGTTGGGCAGAAGGAGGAGGACAAGCGTTTGTAGATGCAATTGTAGCAGATAGAAAATCAATTTTCACCAAAGATACCGTACGTTCACTCTTTTTAGTTTTACTTTCTACGGGCGCAATATATTTATTTTTAAAGCAAAAACTTTCAGAAGTTAAAGTAGTTATAGTTTTTGCAGTATTAATTCTTTTCGACTTGGTTGGAGTAGACAGACGTTATGTAAACACCAAAAATTTTGTAAAAAGCAGAGAAGTACAAAGACCATTTCAGCCTAACGATGCTGATAAAAAAATATTAAGTGAGTCTGGTAATTTTAGAATTTACGATGTAAGCTCGGGTAGTGGAAGAGCAGTGTCACAAAAAGTAGCAGAAATGGTATCTGGTCCAACATCGGCTCCCTACTTTCATAATACAATTAACGGTTATCATGCAGCAAAATTGAAACGTTTTGATGAGATTTCAAACTTCTTTCCTTTTACAAGACATCCAGAAATTTTAAACATGTTTAATGTTAAATATATTATTAGCGAAGATGATAGTAACCAGCCTTATCCTTTTTTAAATCCCGATGCTAACGGTAACGCTTGGTTTATAGAGGAAATAGCGCAAGTAAATTCTGCCGATGAAGAGATGTTAAGTCTGGTTAATTTAAACACAAAACAGCAAGCAGTAACTACAGATAATTTATCGGTAGGTTCTTCAAAATTTCAAATAGATTCACTTGCTTCAATAAAAGCTGTTGAATACAAACCAAATTACATTAAATACGAAACTGAAAATAAAAATAATGGTTATGCAGTGTTTTCAGAAATGTATTATAAAGAAGGGTGGAATGCCTATATAGACAACAAAATATCTAACTATAATCGAGTAAATTACTTGTTAAGAGGTATGGAAATACCTAAAGGGAAGCATATTATAGAATTTAAATTTGAACCTCAAGTGGTTAAAACAGGAGGTACAATAGCATTGGCAAGTTCAATTGTTTTAGCATTAATTTTAATAGGCGGATTGTTTTTTGAGTTTAAAAGGAAGAATGAGTAACCAAAAAAAAGTTTTAATAATAGTTTACTATTGGCCTCCGGCAGGTGGACCAGGAGTACAACGCTGGTTAAAATTTGTAAAATATCTCCCTAAATTTGGTATTGAGCCCGTTGTATATCACCCTTCTAATCCCATCTATCCTCAAACAGATGAGAGCTTACTAAAGGAGGTGCCAGCAGGTATTACAATATTAAAACAACCTATTAGCGAACCTTATAAACTAGCCAATTTTTTTTCTAAAGATTCTAAAACCATTAGTAAAGGTATTATACCTGTAGCGTCCAAACAAAATATCATGCAAAAGGCCATGCTATTTATACGTGGGAATTTTTTTATTCCAGATGCCAGAAAAAACTGGATAAAACCTTCGGTTCGGTATTTATCGACTTACATTAGTGATTTCGGAATTGAAACTGTTATAACCACAGGTCCACCGCATAGCCTGCACATTATAGGTTTAAAGCTTAAAGAAAAGCTTAATATTAAATGGATTGCAGATTTTAGAGATCCATGGACAACCATTGGCTACCATAAACAGTTAAAGCTCACAAAAAGTGCAGAGAGAAAACATAAAAAGTTTGAAAAAGAAGTACTAAATGTGGCAGATAATATTATTGTAACAAGTAGCGTGACTAAAAGAGAGTTTCAATTAATAACAAACAAACCAATTACAGTAATAACAAATGGTTACGACATAGAAACGAATACAACCGAAACCTTAGACACACAATTTACTATAGCACACATTGGCTCGTTTTTATCCAAAAGAAATCCTGAAATATTATGGAAAGTATTAAGTGAATTGGTGCTTGAAAATGAAGATTTTGCTAAACACTTTAGACTTAATTTAGTTGGATTAATAGGCGAAGAAATACTAAAAACTATTGAAGCATATAATTTAACCACATACTTAAATAAAATAGGTTATGTTTCTCATAAAGAGTCGGTTATATATCAAAAAAAAGCGCAAGTGTTATTGTTAATTGAAATAAATTCTGAAGATACTAAAGCCATCATTCCTGGAAAATTATTTGAATATTTGGTTTCCAAAAGGCCAATTATAGCTATTGGTCCCACAGCATCAGATGTAGAAAGCATTATTAACGACACCAATACAGGGAGCTATTTTTATTATGATGCTTTTGAAGCATTAAAAAAGAAAATTCTTGAACATTTTGAAGCTTTCAAAACTGGAAATTTAAAAGTAAATCCTAAAGGAGTACAAAAATATAGTAGAGAGAATCTAACCCAAAAATTATCTGAAGTCATTTTAAAGAGGCAATAATTTATGGAATTTATAATTTTATTTTTTTAGAGTTTAATCCATGGGAATTGTAATAAAACAATCTATTCAAAACACGATAACCACCTATTTAGGTTTTGGCATTGGTGCTATAAATACGTTGTTTCTTTATACCAATTTTTTAACCGACGAATATTACGGCTTGGTTGGTTTCTTACTTTCTGCAGCCAATATAATGATGCCTTTTTTTATGTTTGGTGTTAGTAATGCACTCATTAAATTTTATTCCTCATACAAAACGCGTAAACAGCAAAATAGCTTTTTAACTTTAATGCTTTTTCTTCCGCTGTTAGCAATAATTCCTATAGGTTTTCTTGGTGTTTTGGGTTACAATACTATTAGTAAGTGGTTGGCTTCAGAGAATACTATTGTAAAAGATTATACCTATTTAATATACATCATTGCTGTGGCTATGGCTTATTTTGAGGTGTTTTTTGCCTGGAGCAAGATTCATTATAAAAGTGCTTTTGGCAATGTGATGAAAGAAGTGTTTCATCGTGTGTGTATTCTATTGTTGCTTTTAGCATTACATTTTAACATGCTTTCTGTAGAACATTTTATAATAGCTATTGCTATTGTATATATTGTTAGAATGGTTATTATGAAGATTTATGCCTTCAGTTTAAGGCTACCAACCTTCGATTTTAATTTTAATTTTAATATTTCTTCGGTATTAAAATATAGTTTTCTTATAATAATTGCAGGTTCTGTAGCTATGTTTATGTTGGATTTAGATAAATTTATGCTTGGTAAACTTATAGTAATAGAAAATATAGCATATTATAATGTGGCAATATTTATTGCTACAGTTATTGCAGTTCCTGCAAGAGCAATGCATCAAATAACATATCCTTTAACGGCGAAATTTTTAAATACCAATAATAACAGTGCTCTTAAAGATTTGTATAAAAAATCTTCTCTAAACTTAGTCATTGTTAGCGGACTCATTTTTGTGCTCGTAATGGTAAACATTAATCAGTTATATGCTTTACTACCTCCCGAATACAGTCAGGGTTTGTTTGTGGTGGTTATTATCTCACTCATAAAATTAGGAGATAATTTACTAGGGAATAATAACTCTATTATCTTTAATTCTAATTATTATAGAATAATATTGTTTTTTGGAGTGCTTATTATCTGTGTGGCAGTCATATTAAATTACATATTAATTCCGGTTTACCATATTAATGGTGCAGCAATTGCTACATTTTTAGCACTGTTTCTCTATGGCAGTTTAAAAGTGTGGTATGTAAATATGCGTTTTAAAATGCATCCATTCTCAATACAAACATTTTATGCTTTGTTGCTTATAATTGTATTAGCATCTTCATTTTATTTTTGGGAATTTGGTTTTATTCCCATAGTAAACATATTTGTAAAGTCTATTATAGTTATAGCAATCTATGGTTTTCTTATATACCGATTTAAACTTTCAGAAGATATCTCTAATATTCTAAATAAGATTATTAAGCAGTAAATTTAGGGCAAAAAAAATCCTGTTACTTGCTTGGGAAGACAATGTAACAGGATTATAGTGATTAACCACTTAAAATTATCTACGACTCGATCGCTTATTAGAAGCCGAGCGCTTTGCACTTGACGCAGGCTTAGAAGCTCTCGATTGCGTACTTCTTTTTGGAGCTGTTCTTGCGTTACGAGTTTGAGTATTTCTACTAGAAGCTACTCTATTATTAGATTTTGGAGCACTACGTTGTGCAGTTCTATTTGTTCTGGTTCGGGTTTGCGACGCACTATTATTACTTCTTGTCCTTGGCGCAGAAGTAGCATTGTTACTTCTGGTTCTTGGAGCAGAAGCGGCAGTGTTACCACGAGTTCGAGTTCTTGGTGTTGCATTATTGTTATCACCTCTTGTTCTTGGCGCACTTGTAGCATTGTTTCCTCGAGTTCGTGTTCTTGGTGTCGCTACGCTATTATTTCCTCGAGTTCTTGGTGTACTTGCTGTACTATTATTACGAGTTCGTGTCCTTGGTGTAGCAGTAGAGCTGTTACCTCTTGTTCTAGGCGTACTTGTAGCATTATTTTCTCGAGTTCGTGTTCTTGGTGTAGCTGCTGTAGCACTGTTACGCGTTCTTGTTCGTGGTGTACTGGCTACTCGCGTTCTACCTTTTGTTTGCGAAGCATAACTTCTATTTCTAATAACTTTATTACCTCTTCGGCTAGCTACAGCTGTTACTCTTCTGTAATTATTTCTATACGGTCTGTCGTATCTATAACGAATAGGTGTATAGTATTGTCTGTAAGGCTGGCTATATACTACACAGTAATTCACTGGTGGTAAAATATAAAACCTGTGCCATGGTCTGTAAACATAAACTCTGTTAAAGGCATTAATATAGCCACTGCAATAATCGAATCTATTGTAATTGTTGTAGTAAATATTTAAACCACCAATTCGTGAAACAGTATTTAGGTGATTGTAATTAATTCTAATGTCACCAATTTGGTTTACACGACCATAATAATCGTAATCCACGTAAGTGTTTTCAATTTGAATAATAGCACCAAACTCATCGTATTGTATGTAAGCACTATAATCGTACCCCGAATTATAATTAATGCTAACACCTCCCACATTAGCAGAGATATTTACATTAGAAGTATATTTTCTAATATTAAAATCGAACTGCCCATCTGGAAAAACAGAAAATTCAATACCATCTACTTCGAAAATAAAGGATTTGCCGTAATTGCGATAATTTGTTTGATGAGAATCGGTAGATTCTATAACGTTTTCTGCATTAACAACTACACTTGATAAGAGTAAAACTGTAAACAGGTAGATTAATTTTTTCATAATATTCGTTTTTAAGATTGAACAATGAGCTAATTACAAGCATCGTGCCAAAACTATAACGTTGTAGTTTTGTAAACCGAAGAAATACACGTAGTTTCGCGATATACTTAAAGTAAGCACGCACATATGTCTTTTAAAAAATTAAATCCTGAAATTTTAGAAGCTTTAGAAACTAATAATTTTGAAGCTCCAACACCTATTCAAAAAAAAGTATTACCTATAATAAAAGGAGGAGCCAACGTTTTTTGTATTGGTAAAAAAGACAGCGGAAAAACCACAGCTATTATAATAAGTGTTATGCAAAAATTAAAGAGCAAAGCCATAGGAGATGCGCCTCGTGCCTTAATTTTAGTTGAAACAAAAGCAGATGCCTTAAAGCTTAAAGAAACTTTTGAAACATTTACCAAAAGAACAGATTTAAGGATTTATGCTGCTTACGATGAGCAAACCTTAGAGCAACAACGAGAAGAAATTTATTACGGTCAAGATATATTAATAGCCACTCCAAAACGTTTAAACAAGCTGTATTTATTAAATAGTTTAGATTTAAGTCAATTAAAACTATATATTTTAGAAGACGCGGAATTCGCCGAAAAAGGATTGTATTTTGCAGCAATAAACCGTATTCCAGAAAGTATAGATAAATGTCAATATCTTGTTTTTGCCGAAAAATTAAGCGCGCGATTAAAACGTTTTGAAGATACTTTTATGTATCGTGCGCAAGTTGTTAAGGTTTAATTGTGAAAATTTAGTTTTCTATATTACTTTAGTGATATTATAACTCAAAATACCCCTAAACATGAAAAAGCACCTTATATTATCAATCTTATTCTTTTCTATTCTATTAGTCAACGCTCAAGACGATTTTTATTTGGGTGCAAAAGGAGGCCTTAATTATTCTGGTTTTCATACTGAAAATGGAGCGAATACAGATAATTTTGGTATTGCTATAGGTGCATTTGCAGATATAGAGGTGAATGCATTAATTTCTATACATGCCGAATTGTTATTCAACCAAAAAGGGGGATTAATACCTGTTAGAGATGCAATGACAGATCTTCCTGCATATGCAATAAATACTAAGCTTAGTTATATCGATTTGCCAGTGTATGCCAAACTAAACTTTATAGATAATTTTGGAGTGCTTTTTGGACCACAAATTGGTTTTTTAATTAATAGTAAGGGCGAAATTGAAAGTAATGATGCTACAAATGGAGAAGCGATAGCATTCTCTAACGAAAATTCAATTGATGTTGCTTTAAACGCTGGATTATCTTACGATATTAGCGATCGATTACTCATCCAGGCCACCTATAGCTATGGCTTAATGGAAGTGTTTGAAGATGTAGCGTATAAAAACTCAGTAATAAGTTTGTCTATTGGTTACAAGCTTTATTAAACAATAGTTTACAACAGCAAACAGCTATATCAAGATTTAAACCTTACAAAACAGCTTATTTAATAAATTTATGGCTTACAAATCAATTAAATAATCATTAAATAATTTTCTTTTCCCATATTGAATCCTTAAACTTGTAACTGCTTTTTTATAAAAAGCGTTAAGTTTACTTTGTTAAATGATTAAAATTAAAGACTATAAAATAAGAGGCAATAAATTACATTTTACCTTTTGCCATCAAATCCCTGAACGGTCATTTTTTTTTAAAGGAAAACAATTTCCTTTGTGTTCTCGCTGTACAGGTATTAATCTGGGTTATTTTATTTTACCGTTTTTTATTCTGGGTTTAATTAGTATTCCTTTATGGTGGTCTGTTGCTATGGTTTTCCCAACGTATATAGATGGCACTATTCAAGCTTATACAAAATACCAAAGTAACAATACATTGAGATTTACATCAGGAATAATATCTGGGATCGGCACTATGTCTTTAGTTTCTATTACAGGTATTGCCATAGGAAACTTTATATTAACCTTAATAAACTAAAAATTATGTCAGATCAATTAAACACACCAAACCACAATCCAGACGATCAATTAGAAACTGGAATGAAAGTTTTATCTTTTTGTATTCCTTTAGCTGGAGCAATAATATATTTTACAAGCAAAGAAAAATCTCCAAATAAAGCAAAACAAGCTTGCCATTTTGCACTTTATGGACTTGCTTTAGGAGTTGTAATTCAAATCATCTCTGTTCTTATTACTGGAACCATGTAATAATTTTTACAGAGTAATAAATAAAAAATCCCACAAACATAAGTCTGTGGGATTTTTCATTTTATACAAAAAAGAAATATTTATTTTCTTTTTTTCAATTTTTTAAGCTTTTTCTGCTTCTTTATCTTACCATCTTTCTTGTAATAATAATGGTCATCATCGTTGTTATAATTGTCATTCCAATCGTTATCATAATGGGAATCGTTATTAATATGAATTGTAGTACAACCAGTTACGCCACAAAAGCCACAACCTTGATTACTATAATTTACATGACCCGAAACCTTAATTATTCGTCCTCTTTTATTGTATTTAATTTTTAAACCTCCAATTTGTTTTACTAAACCGTGTTTATTATAATCGATGTAAACAGAGCCTAAACGCTTTACTTGGTCATAACGATTGTAGTTTACAAATAAATTTCCAATACGTCTTACTTTACCATCGCTGTCGTGAGTTACAATAACACCTCGACTTCTTGGAGCAGAGAACCTTACTTGCGTTCCTGGTGCACCATGCGTTACATTAACGCTTCGACGTCTTATAGGTGTTCTTCTATAATAGCCATCATCATGATTATAATGGTTGTCTTCAATATTGGTATTAAAGTCGAACGACCCATCTGGAAAAATTAAAAATTCTACACCACGCTCCACAAATTGAATTGGCTGGTTGAAGTTGTAGCGATTAGTAATTGTCAAATCTTCACCTAGTGATGCAGATTCAACTTTTTCTGCTGCTGTTACAGTTGTTAATCCTATTAACATTCCTGTAAATAATAGTACTAATTTTTTCATAGTATTACGGTTTTAGATTTAGTGCGTACTCCCAAGCGATTCGGGATAGCATTATGCTTACGCAATTTAATTAATGAAGTTTCAAGATGCGTGCCAAACTTGTTAGGTGTTGATTTTGTTGTGCTTTTAAGATATTTTTCGGCTTCTTTATCGCACTTTTGTTATTGGTAGATACGTATTAAATAGTATATTTACTTAACAAAAAAACCAACCATCTCATGTCCATTAAATATAATACTTGTAAAAATTGCGATGGCGAATTTAAAAGTAATTTTCAATTTTGTCCACATTGTGGAATGAAGGATAAGGAAGAGTTAACTTTAGGTGTTTTGTTTTATAATACGGTTAACAATTACTTACTTTACGATTCTAAATTCTTTAAGAGTTTTGTTCCATTAATGACAAAACCGGGTTTTTTACCAAATAAATTTATAGCAGGTAGAAGACTCTCTTATTTGCATCCTGCACAACTGTATTTGTTTGTTACTTTTATCTTCTTTTTCATGTTTTCCTTTGTAACCAGTAAACAAGAATTAAAATTAAATGAAGATTTTAAGGTGGTTACTTCAGAAATGAAAGATGAATTGGTACAAGTAGAAACAGACTCTAGCGATAAAGCAGAATTATATTCGGCTTTAAAAAAAACACAACCATTTACAGGCGCTACAGATAAAGAAATAGATTCTATTGTAAATAAAACCAATTTAAATTCTCCAAAGAAACAAATAACGTTAGGCTACAATATAAAGAGGGTCGATTCACTTTTAGATATAAACGCACCAAAAGAGGAGATTTACAAGGAAATGGGCATGGATGAAAATCCTAATTAGTTTCAAAAAATAGTCTATCCTCAAATACTAAAATTTCATAAAGAACAAAACGTAGGCTCTATTTGGAATTCGATGATTAAAGCAACGCCAATTGCACTGTTTATTCTTTTACCAATCTTTGCTCTATTTTTAAAGCTATTTTACTATAAAAAAGGAAAGTATGCATACCATTTGGTATTCACATTCTACTTTTTTGCCTTTTTATTTGTTGTGTTTAGTTTATTACTAATAGCAGATTTTATAATAGATGCACCAGGCTGGGTAGACTTTTTAATCATGTTATCCACCTTTATTTATTTGGTGATTGCTGTAAACAGGTTTTATAAGCAAAACTTGTTTTTAAGTATTATTAAAAGCGGTATCATTTCATTTGTTTTTTTAATATTAATGGTGCCATTAGCCTTTATAACACTTGGGTTTGTTTCTTTTCTATTTTATTAGGTTTAAAAAAGTGTAACGTTGAATGAATTTATTTGTGTGATCAGGTAATAATCATCAATAAAAACAAATTAGAAAACAAACGTATAGATCTTAGTATTTATCTTTCCCGAAACAAAAAAAGGGCAGCTTATTTTTACCAATGTAAATGGCAGTTATCAAGTAGTAGCGAAAATATTACTTCATTCTTTAAAGGTTTTCGGTCAAGCATAACATCTTTTAAGATGCTATAATTTTTCTTTCAAATATTTCCCAGTTTCCGAAGTCTTAATTTTTACGATTTCTTCTGGAGTTCCAGAAGCTACCAAGTGTCCACCATTTTCACCACCAGTTGGGCCTAAATCAATAACGTAGTCTGCACATTTAATAAGTTCTAAATTATGCTCTACAACAACAATAGAATGTCCTTTTTCAATTAAGGCATTAAATGATTTTAATAGCTTTTTAATGTCATGAAAATGGAGTCCTGTTGTAGGTTCATCGAAAATAAAGAGTGCAGTTTCTTTAGTATTTCCTTTACCTAAAAAAGAGGCCAATTTAATACGTTGTGCTTCTCCTCCAGAGAGTGTAGATGAGCTTTGGCCAAGTGTAACATAGCCTAAACCAACATCTTGTAACGGTTGTAATTTATTCTTAATTTTAGTAACATGATTGTCATCGAAAAAAGAAATGGCATCGTCGATAGTCATATTCAAAATATCATCTATATTTTTATCGGCAAAAGTAACCTCAAGTACTTCCTTTTTAAAACGCTTGCCTTTGCAGGTTTCACATTCTAAATGTACATCTGCCATAAATTGCATTTCAATAGTAACTTCGCCTTCTCCCTTACAGGTTTCGCATCGTCCACCATCTACATTAAAACTAAAATGTTTCGCAGCATAATTTCTAATTTTACTTAATTTTTGCTTGCTGTAAAGTGCGCGAATATCATCATAAGCCTTAATATAAGTTACAGGATTTGAACGCGACGAGCGACCAATAGGGTTCTGGTCTACAAATTCTATATGCTTGACATTACTGTAATTGCCTTCAATATTAGAAAACTGTCCTGGTTTATCACCAAAACCGGTTAATAATTTTTGTACTGCTGGATAAAGTATTTTCTTTACTAACGTACTTTTTCCACTACCGGAAACTCCTGTGATAACAGTTAGCATGCCTAACGGAAAAGTAACGTCGATATTTTTTAAATTGTTTTCTCGAGCACCTTTAATTTTAATGTTGTATTTTGAAGTACGACGTTTTTTAGGAACCTCAATTTTTAAAGTTTCATTTAAATATTTAGCCGTTAAAGATGCTGAAGCTAAAATATCCTTATATGTTCCTGTTGCTACAACGTGTCCACCAAAAGTTCCAGCCTCTGGTCCAATATCGATAATTTCGTCGGCCTCTTTCATAATGTCTTCGTCATGCTCAACAACAATAACCGTATTGCCTAAATCTCTTAAAGCCTTTAACACTAAAATAAGGCTTTCAGTATCTTTAGGGTGTAAACCAATACTTGGTTCATCGAGAATATACATGGAGCCTACCAAACTACTGCCCAATGAAGTCGCTAAATTTATACGCTGACTTTCACCTCCAGATAAGGTGTTCGATTTTCTATTTAATGTTAAATAGTCTAAACCGACATTAGATAAAAAGGCTAATCGATTGGAAATTTCTTTTAACAAACGTTTAGCAATGGTTGTGTCGTGATCGTTTAACTCTAATTGCTTAAAGAAAATAGCAAGCTTATCTAAAGGCATTTCTACCAAATCTGTTAAGGTTGCATTGGCAATTTTAACATAATTAGCCTCTGGTCTTAAACGCTTTCCATTGCAAACTTTACATTTTGTTTTCCCTCTGTATCGCGAGAGCATCACACGATTTTGAATTTTATAAGCTTTACTTTCCAATTCGGCAAAAAAGGAATTTAAACCTTCAAAATATTTGTTTCCTGTCCAGATTAAGTTTTTATCATTCTGGCTCAACTCAAAAAAAGGCTTATGAATCGGGAAATCGAATTTATGCGAATTATTAACCAATTGATCGCGATACCAACTCATACTTTCTCCACGCCAAGGAAAAATGGCATTTTCGTAAACCGATAATGCCGTATTAGGAATAACCAAATCATCGTCTATACCAATAACATCTCCATAACCTTCACATTTTGGGCAGGCTCCATAAGGATTGTTAAAGCTAAATAAATGTACATTAGGTTCTAAAAAAGTGATTCCATCCAATTCGAACTTATTACTAAAATGACGCATTTCATTAGCTGAAGAGTCACTTTTAATCAATTCAATAAAACATTCTCCTTTACCCTCGAAAAAAGCGGTTTGTATTGCATCGGCAAGACGGTTGTAAAAATCCTCATCATTTTTAGTTACAATTCTATCAACCACTAAAAATAAATCTTTGGTTTTTTTGGTAATTTTTTCTGCTTTATCTAATCTTAATACTTCGCCGTTAGCTTTAATTCGCGCATAACCTTGAGCATTTAATGCTTTTAGTTTGTCACTCATTTCTCGACCTTCTTCTAAATGAATAGGAGCGAGAAGTAATAATTTTTTACCGTCAGCAAGAGACTTTACATAATTTAAAACATCAGAAACTGAATCTTTTTTTACTTCCTGTCCAGAAACAGGCGAATATGTCCTACCAATTCGTGCAAATAATAATTTAAGATAGTCATAGATTTCTGTAGTGGTACCAACAGTCGATCGAGGATTGGTAGAATTTACTTTTTGTTCAATAGCAATTGCTGGAGCTATGCCTTTTATGTAATCTACTTTAGGTTTGTTTAATCTGCCTAAAAACTGTCTTGCATAACTAGAAAGACTTTCTACATAGCGTCTTTGTCCTTCGGCATACAGCGTATCGAATGCTAAACTCGACTTTCCAGATCCAGATAATCCTGTAATTACCACCAACTTATTTCTTGGAATAACAACATCAATATTTTTTAAGTTGTGCAATTTCGCACCTTTAATGATGATATTTTGTTTAGGATTTACTTCGGAAAGCTTAATGTTCATAAGTGTTTAGATATAAAAGTGATGCAAAGATAACACATCTAAAGTGTCTTATAAAAAAGATTATTGTGTAATAAAATGTTAAAACTTTAATTTTTTTTTGCTTTTTAGGAATGATTGTTGTTATATTTACCGCAATAACAACAAACTAATTTTCAAGCCTATAGCATACAATTACTTTTTTAAATTTATTAACCCTAGCTGAAGCCCTAACTTCTGCAAATAAAAAGTAATGATTATGCGAAAAGAACTTATCTCAGACGCTACTTTAGTAAGTAGCTATATTAATGGCGACGAATCTTCTCTCGAAGTTTTAATTAAAAGGCACAAACAACGTATTTACAGTTTTATTTATTCGAAAGTTTACGATCGTGATGTTGCAGAAGATGTTTTTCAGGACACATTTATTAAAGTTATTCGTACTCTTAAAAAGGGGAAATACAACGAAGAAGGTAAATTTTTACCTTGGGTAATGCGTATTGCACATAATTTAGTAATAGATCACTTTAGAAAAAACAACCGTATGCCTAAGTTCGATAACAGTGGCGAATTTAGTATCTTTTCTGTGTTAAGCGATACAAGTTTAAACGCCGAAAAAGCGATTATTAAAGATCAAGTAGAAAGCGATGTAAGACGTTTAATTGAAGAATTACCAGACGACCAAAAAGATGTTTTAGTAATGCGAATGTATAACGATATGAGTTTTAAAGAAATCTCCGAACGTACAGGCGTGAGCATAAATACAGCGCTGGGTCGTATGCGTTACGCTTTAATAAATATGAGAAAAATTATTGAAAAACATAATATTATTTTAACCAATTAGGGATTATACAATATTAGAATAAATGTTGCGTTATTTATTTGTAACTAAAAAACAAATAGATGGCAAAAATTTACTCTAAGAATCCAAAAAAGGATACAAAAATGAACCCTAAAGATGAGACCATTAGTTTCATTCTTAACTATTCCAAGGCTTTAAGTGTTATAGATTATAATAAAATGAAGTTTGAAGCACTTCTGAATTAGACTGAAAAATCCTGATTTTAACTAAATCAGGATTTTTTTTGTAACCGTTATTAAAATAATATTTCTATCGCTGTCCTTTATAGTAAGCATCTAAAACCGATTTTCTACCAATAGTTTTAGTTATGATATCCTTTTCTATATCCCAACCACGAGCAGGTGAATATTCTCTGCCATACCATATTATTTGTAAGTGCAAGTCATTCCAAGTTTCTTTTGGAAATAATCGTTTAGCATCTTTCTCGGTTTGAGCAACATTTTTACCGTTAGTTAAGTTCCAGCGGTACATTAATCTGTGTATATGAGTATCTACAGGAAAAGCAGGAACATCAAAGGCTTGAGACATCACAACGCTTGCCGTTTTGTGGCCTACTGCAGGTAAGGCTTCTAAAGCTTCAAAGCTTTGCGGGACCTCTCCGTTGTGTTTATCAATTAAAATATGTGATAAGCCATAAATGCCTTTACTTTTCATAGGAGATAATCCACACGGTCTTATAATATCCTTTATTTCTTCAACACTCATTTTTATCATATCGTAAGGATTGTCAGCCTTTGCAAATAATAAGGGTGTAATTTGGTTGACGCGAACATCGGTACATTGTGCAGATAGTAAAACTGCAACTAACAAAGTATAAGGATCTTTATGGTCTAAAGGAATAGGTATTTCTGGATACAATGCATTTAACGTATTTATAACAAAATCTACCTTTTCTTGCTTGGTCATTAGTTGTATTTTTGAGTGATAACAATGAAAATCAAAATTACAACTATGAAAACATTAAAACAAGGTGATAAAGTCCCAAATTTTAAAGTAAACGATCAAGATGGAAATTCAATCTCTCTAAGTGATTATAAAGGAAAAAAATTAGTAGTATTCTTTTATCCAAAAGCAAACACACCAGGTTGTACAGTAGAAGCTTGTAATTTAAGAGATAATTATAAACTATTACAAGATAAAGGCTATTCTATCTTAGGCGTTAGCGCAGATACAGAAAAGAAGCAATCTAATTTTAAAAATAAATTTGATTTTCCTTATCCTTTATTAGCAGACACCGAAAAAGAAGTTATTGACGCATTTGGTGTTTGGGGAGAAAAAAAGTTTATGGGTAGAACTTACGATGGTATTCATAGAAAAACATTCTTAATAGACGAAAACGGAGTCGTTGAGCATGTTATTGACAAAGTGAAAACTAAAGATCATGCTGCACAGATATTAGAATTATAAATTCTCTAATTTCTAAAAATTTTAAGCACTCAATTTTGAGTGCTTTTTTTATTTATACATAAACCTTAATAATGATCCCGGAGTTATATTGTCATTATTCACAATATTATGTTAAATACATAAAATTTTAAAACCTTATCATAGCTTTTTTCGTAGACATTTTGTCTAGTAAAACTCTTATGGGTGGTTGTAAACTATTAAAATTCAGTTAAATAAATTACAATTTAGCTATTGAGTTAAGATTAAAATTAATACAACAGCTATTCTATTCATTAATGAGTAGATTATTAGACGCTATAAAATTAATATTAACCAAACACCTTAACAATGAAAAACAAAACTACACTACTAATTGCCATGATCTTGGCAATTTTTACAACAAGTATTTCATTTGCCCAACTCGTTACGAGTGCTGCAGATGACGGCTCACCAGGCACACTACGTGTCGAAGTAGCGAATGCAACGGCTGGCGATGCAATCACATTCGCGCCAACTGTAACTAACATTACTCTTTTAACTGGAGAAATAGTTATAGACAAAAACTTAACCATTACTGGAGCACCAGTTACAACTGTAACAGTAGATGGAAATAATAATGGAAGACTATTTAATATTACTGCGGGAATAGTAACCTTAGAAAACTTAACTTTAACAAATGGCTTGGCAATAGATGGTGGAGCCATTTTTGTTTCTAATGCTTCCGTAACCATCAATGACTCAATATTAACTGGTAACATTGCAAATGGAACGCCAGGTTCTGGTGGTGCGATATTTAACGATGTTGGTGGTGTTTTAGTAATAAATGATTCTGAAATATCTTCCAACTTGGCCAATAGAGCGGGTGGAGGAATTGAAGATAATTCTGGAACAGGATTAGCAATTACTTTAAATAATGTAAACTTAGATAATAATAACGCAGGAGTAGCTCCTGCAACAGCAGCACCAGGTAATGGTGGTGGCTTACATATAACAGGACCAGGAAGTGTTGAAATTAACGGAGGAACTGTTACCGGAAACACAGCTGCCAAAGAAGGAGGCGGATTATGGAATGGAAGCGGAACTTTAGATATAAACGGAGTTTCAATTACAAATAACTCAGCAGTAGGAAGCGATACTGGTGGTGGAGGTTTATTCAACAATGGAAACGGAACCATAGATATTGATGCTGCAACTACACTAACAGGAAACGTAGCAATGGGAGCAACTCCAGGAGGACGTGGTGGTGCAATCTTCAATAATACAGGTGGAATTTTAACTTTAGCTTCAGGATTAACAATATCAGGAAACTACGCAAGTAGAGCTGGTGGAGCAATAGAAGATAGTTCTAATGGAACATTAACTTTAAACGGAGTTAATTTAATAGGAAACTCAGCAGGAGCAGATATAGGTTTAGGAAGTATGGCGAATCCAGGAAATGGAGGAGCTATTCATATTTCAGGTACTGCTACAGTAAATATTACTGGAGGAACAGTCTCTGGTAATCTTGCAGCCTCAGAAGGTGGTGGACTATGGAACGGAACAGGAACAATGACCGTTGATGGAACAACAATAGATGCAAACACAGCAAGTGGTGTAACAGCTGCCGAAGGTGGTGGTGGAATTTACGCTTTAAGTGGAGGAACCGTAAACCTTATAAACGGAGCAACAGTTTCAAATAATATTGCCGATGGCGCTTCAGGATCTGGAGGAGGAATCTTAGTAGATGTAGATGCCAGCTTTAGTGCTACCGATTCATTTATAACAGGAAACCAAGCAAACCGCGCAGGTGGAGGAATAGAAGTTGTAGCCGGAACAGGAACAGCATCATTAACAAACACCGCATTAAATAATAACAATGCAGGCGTTGCACCAGCAGTAGCCGCACCAGGAAATGGTGGTGGACTACATATTACTGGGATGCAAGATTTTACAATTAACGGAGGAACAGTAACAGGAAATACGGCTGCCAAAGAAGGTGGTGGATTATGGAACGGAAGTGGAACTTTAGATATCAATGGAGCAACAATAACTAACAATTCAGCAGTAGGAAATGCTACTGGTGGTGGAGGATTATTCAACAATGGAAACGGAACCATAGATATTGATGCAGCAACTACACTAACAGGAAACGTAGCAATGGGAGCAACTCCAGGAGGACGTGGTGGTGCAATCTTCAATAATACAGGAGGTATTTTAACTTTAGCTTCTGGATTGACTATTTCAGGAAATTACGCAAGTAGAGCTGGTGGAGCCATTGAAGATGCTTCAGGAGGAACATTAAATTTAGATGGTGTAACACTTACAGGTAATTCAGCAGGTGTAGATATTGGATTAGGAGCTATGGCAAATCCAGGAAATGGTGGAGGAATTCACTTATCTGGAACAACTAATGCTACTATTGCTAACAGTACCATTTCAGGAAACTTCGCAGCTTTAGAAGGTGGCGGACTTTGGAATAACGCAGGAACCATGACTGTAAATAGCACAGTTTTAAATGCTAATGATGCACAAGGTGCAGGAGCAGATGATGGTGGAGGAGCAATCTTCAACAATGGTGGAGTATTAATAGTTCAAAATGGAACAACAATAACTAATAATACAGCTTCAGGAATTTTAGGTTCTGGAGGTGGAATTTTTTCTTTAACGCCTGGAACACTTAATGTTGATGGATTAACAATTTCAAACAACACAGCTAATAGAGCAGGTGGAGGAATTGAAATCAATTCTGCTTCAGGTGAAACATATGCATTTAATAATGTAACGTTAGATGGGAATACAGTAAACGGACCAGCACCAGGAAATGGTGGTGGATTACATATCTCAGGAATGGGAGATGTTGTTTATAATGGTGGTTCAGTAATTAATAATACAGCTTTTGAAGGTGGTGGATTATGGAACAGTGTTGGTACAATGACCGTTTCAGGAACAACTATTACAGGAAATATTGCTAATGGTGACGCTACAGGTGGTGGCGGACTTTTTAATAATGGTGGAACACTTAATGTTGATGCTACTACAACTCTAACAGGAAATAGTGCAATCGCTGCAACTCCAGGCGGACGTGGTGGTGCAATATTTAACAATACAGGAGGTACTTTAAATGTGGCTACTGGTTCAACTATATCAGGAAATTATGCAAGTAGAGCAGGTGGAGCAATTGAAGACAGTTCAGGAGGCACATTAAATTTAGATGGTGTTACACTTACAGGTAATTCTGCAGGTGTAGATATCGGATTAGGAGCTATGGCAAATCCAGGAAATGGTGGAGGAATTCACTTATCAGGAACAACCAATGCTACTATTTCTAACAGTACAGTTTCAGGAAATTTCGCAGCTTTAGAAGGTGGTGGACTTTGGAATAATTTAGGAACAATGGATGTTAGTTTAACGTTTTTGGACGCAAACATCGCTTCAGGTGATGCTGCCGATGATGGTGGTGGAGCAATTTTTAATAATGGAGGAACATTAAATGTAGGTAATGCTACAACAATAACTAATAATATTGCCGATGGTGCTTCTGGTTCTGGAGGAGGAATTTTCAGTACTAATGGTGCTGTAACTGTAGTTAATGCGGTTTTAGCTTTTAATAGGTCTAACCGAGCAGGAGGAGCCATAGAAGTTATAGACGGTTCTATAGATTTTTCAGGTAATTTTAATATTAGTGACAATAATACAGGTGTCGCACCAGCAATTGCAGCACCAGGAAATGGTGGTGGTCTTCATATTAGTGGTACAGCAACAGCATTAATTACAGGTGGTACTTTTAATAATAATGTCGCAGCAAGAGAAGGTGGTGCATTATGGAATAGTACAGGAATAATGACTGTAGATGGTACAACTATCGACGGCAATGATGCACAAGGTGTGGCAGCAGATGATGGAGGTGGAGCAATCTTCAACAATGGAGGAACATTAAACGTTCAAAATGGAACAACGATAACTAATAATACTGCGACTGGAGCTTCTGGTTCTGGTGGAGGAATTTTGTCTACCGATGGATTAGTTATTATCAATGCATCTACAATTACAAATAATACCTCAAATAGAGCAGGTGGAGGAATTGAGCTAATTGAAGGAACGTTAAATCTTTCAGCTACAACTTTAGATTCAAACACAACAGGGTCAGCACCAGGTAATGGTGGTGGATTGCATATTACTGGAGCGGCAGACTCTAATATAACTGGCGGAACTGTTAATATGAATACCGCTGCACGTGAAGGTGGAGGATTATGGAACGGAACTGGTACAATGACTGTCGATGGAACAACCATCGATGGCAATACTGCTTCTGGTCCTGCTGCTGATGATGGAGGTGCAGGAATCTTTAATAATGGCGGAACACTTGTAGTGCAAAATGCTACTATAATTAGTAATAACATTGCTGATGGAACTTCAGGTTCTGGTGGTGGAATTTTAACTATTGGAGGTGATGTTACAGTTAACACATCTTCAGTAACAATGAATCAAGCCAACAGAGCAGGTGGAGGAATTGAATTAGCTGGAGGAACTTTAAATTTAGTTAATGCAACTTTAGATAATAATAATGCAGGAGTAGCACCAGCAGTTGCAGCACCAGGTTCTGGTGGTGGATTGCACGTAACTGGTCCAGCAACAACCAATATTACTGGCGGAACATCAAACGGAAATATCGCTGCCAATGAAGGTGGTGGATTATGGAATGGTTCTGGAGTTATGACTGTTGTCGACCATACAGTTGATGGAAATACAGCCTCAGGAAACGATGGCACAACACCAGGAGCCGCTGGAGGTGGAGGAATCTACAACGAAGGTGGAACATTGGATTTATCAGGAACTACAGCAATTACAAATAACGTAGCTGATGGCGCACAGTCAACAGGTGGAGGAATTTTAAATGCAGCAGGAACTTTAATGGCAAATGGTATTACTATAATGGACAATACAGCAAACCGAGCAGGTGGAGGAATTGAAACAAACGGAGGAGGCGCAGTAACGCTTACCAACGTCACTTTAGATTCTAACGATGCAGGAGTTGTTACAGGAGCAGGCGCACCAGGAAATGGTGGTGGTTTACACGTTAGTGGAAACAGTGCTGTAATGCTAACAGGTGGAACCGTAAATATGAACACAGCCGCATCAGAAGGTGGTGGACTGTGGAACGGAACAGGAATTATGACTGTTGATGGCACAACAATAGATGCCAACACAGCAAGTGGAGCAACAGCGTCAGAAGGTGGTGGAGGAATCTACGCACTTACAGGTGGGACATTAAATTTAATTAATGGAGCAACAGTAAGTAATAATATTGCCGATGGAGCTTCAGGTTCTGGAGGTGGATTGTTAATCGATGGTGCATCATTAAATATCGATGGTTCATCAATAACAGGAAACCAAGCCAACAGAGCAGGTGGTGCTATAGAAATTGTTGCTGGAGCAGGAACAATGACTTTAACCAATGCAACCTTAAATAATAACAATGCAGGAGTTGCACCAGCAGTAGCCGCACCAGGAAGTGGTGGAGCCATTCATATTACAGGAATGCAAGACATTACTATTACTGGCGGGACATCAAACGGAAATATCGCAGCCAATGAAGGTGGTGGATTATGGAATGGTTCTGGAGTTATGACTGTTGTTGACCATACAGTTGATGGTAATACAGCCTCAGGAAATGATGGCACAACACCAGGAGCCGCTGGAGGTGGAGGAATCTACAACGAAGGTGGAACATTGGATTTATCAGGAACTACAGCAATTACAAATAACGTAGCCGATGGCGCACAGTCAACTGGTGGAGGAATTTTAAATGCAGCAGGAACACTAACTGCAAATGGTATTACTATTATGGATAATACAGCAAACCGAGCAGGTGGAGGAATTGAAACAAACGGTGGAGGCGCAGTAACGCTTACCAACGTCACTTTAGATTCTAACGATGCAGGAGTTGTTACAGGAGCAGGTGCACCAGGAAATGGTGGTGGTTTACACGTAAGTGGTAACAGTGCTGTAACCGTAACAGGCGGAACCGTAAATATGAACACAGCCGCATCAGAAGGCGGTGGATTATGGAATGGAACAGGAATCATGACTGTTGATGCAACAACAATAGATGCCAACACAGCAAGTGGCGCAACAGCTGCCGAAGGTGGTGGTGGAATCTACGCTTTAAGTGGAGGAACCGTAAATCTTGTAAACGGAGCAACAGTTTCAAATAACATTGCAGATGGTGCTTCAGGTTCTGGAGGAGGAATCTTAGTAGACGTTGATGCCAGCTTTAGTGCTACAGATTCGTTTATAACAGGAAACCAAGCAAACCGCGCAGGTGGAGGAATAGAAGTTGTGGCCGGAATAGGAACAGCGTCTTTAACTAACACCGCATTAAATAACAATAATGCAGGAGTTGCACCAGCAGTAGCTGCACCAGGAAATGGTGGTGGATTACACATTTCAGGAATGCAAGACTTTACAATTACTGGAGGAACCGTTAATGGTAATTCTGCAGGTCGTGAAGGAGCTGGACTTTGGAATGGAACAGGAGTGATGTTAGTAGATGGTGTAACAATTGATGGTAACACTGCTTTAGGTAGTGCTGCTAATCAAGGTGGAGCAGGAATCTTCAATAATGGAGGAACTTTAAATGTAGTTAACGGAACAGTAGTTTCTAATAACATGTCAACAGGTGCTTCTGCTTCTGGTGGTGGTTTATTAAGTACTGCTGGTGATGTAACGGTTACAGATTCAACTTTCGATACTAATTCAGCTAACAGAGCTGGTGGAGCAATCGAAATCATTGATGGAACATTAACGTTCACAAACTCTTCAATGTTAAATAATGATGTTGATGGAACAGCTGGAACCGCAGCACCAGGAAATGGTGGTGGATTACACGTTACAGGAACGAGTGGAACGGTGTCTATCGATACAAGTACAATTTCAGGGAATGCTGCTGCTAACGAAGGTGGTGGATTATGGAATCAAAATGGAACAACAATGAATGTTGTAGCTTCTACAGTTGATAATAATTCTGCAGATGAAGGTGGAGGAATCTATAATAATATGGGTTCTATTACTACAGTTATGAGAAGTACTGTTTCGGGTAATACTGCAACAACTTCTGGTGGAGGATTAACTAATAACGGAGCAAGTTTAGACTTAAATGCTGTAACAGTAGCTTTTAATACTGCAGCAACAGGTGGAGGAATCGATGCTGTTAATAGTGTATCTTTAAAGAATACTATTGTAGGAAATAATACTGCTGGATCTGGGACTGATGTCTCAGGAACAATTACGTCTAACAATTACAACTTAATTGGATTGGATGACTTAAATGTCTTTACACCAGAAGCAAATGATATTGAAGGCATGGATGCATTATTAGGTCCTTTACAAGATAACGGCGGGACGACTCTAACACATCAATTACTTGCTAATTCTCCTGCTTTTGATGCTGGTGATCCAGCGGATACTTTTGCAGATCAAATTGGTCAAGTAATATTTGGAGTAGCTAGAGATATTGGAGCTTATGAATCTCAAATAACTTTATCTGTAGATGATTTTAATTTAGATTCTACTTTTAACATGTTTCCAAATCCAACAAATGGGATCTTTAACCTTAACTTCGATAACACCATTTCTGGAACAATACAGATGGAAATAGTTTCTATCACAGGACAGGTAGTAAAAAGCGAAACATTAAACGTTGGAAGCAATAGGGTAAATGTAAGCAATTTATCTTCAGGATTATATATTGTAAATATTTCGACAGGAAACAATTCAATTTCTAAGAAATTAATTTTAAACTAATTTGAATTAAACATTAATTAGTCGCGTTAATAAAAAAAACCTAAACAATATTTTATTGTTTAGGTTTTTTTATTTTTTATCAATTTGTACTTAAAGGCGATTTAATCTAAATCTTAAAGCTCAATCCTATGCTTATATTACGACCAATGTTAAAAATACCATCACCTTTTAATCGGGAAAGATGATTTATGTAACTTTTATTAGTTAGGTTATTTCCTGAAACGTTTAAAGTCAACAAATGATTTAAAATTTTAAAATCTCCACCAAAACCAGCGCTCAGTAAAGCATAACTATTTGTAGGCGTTTCAAAATTACTAACTTTAGTCTGTTTAAAGGTATTTCTAATTTTTATAAAAGTGTAACCTTTAGTTACCCAGCCTTTCTCATATTCTATTCTAATGGTATTTGTTAGACTGTTAGCAGGAATTAATGGTAAATAATCACCATTTTTTTGCTTTCCTGTAACGGACTCAAAACTACTTTCAACATGTAACCAGTCTAATGGATGTGGATGAAAATGCAACCCAATTTCTCCTCCATATAAACTTGCATCTTGTTGCAGGTAATTAAATACGGGATCATTATCGACAAACGTTCCGTTTGGTGACAGATATATATAATTGCTAATACTGTTATAAAAACCATTTGCAAACACTTCAACATGTTCATTTTTAAATTCGATTGCTAAATCAGATTGAAAATTTTGTTCGTTATTTAATTCAGAATTTCCAATCTCGAAACGGTTGGTGCCTTCATGTGTTCCAAAACTGGTTAATTCTGCAAGATTAGGTGCTCTAAAACCTGATGCAAAATTTAATCTTAACACAAGGTTATCGGTAAGGTCTTTTTTTGCTCCTATTGCCCCATTAAAACTATTATATTTTTTATTTATGCTTTCTACAACATCTATCGTTCTGGAATCGAAACGCGCTCCTAATTGCACATCTAATGTATTAAAATGAATGTGAGAAGTCGCCAAAATGCCGAAATCATTGGTGGTGGCATCTGGTATTAATTGCTCTTCCCCATAATTAGTATTTGTTTGGTTCATGCCTTGAACACCAATTATAGTCTCGAACTTTCCAAGGGTAGGTAAATTATATTTAATATCATAATTTACAGTTTTTAGCTTCATGTGCAAAGCAGGAGCCAATATGTCGTCTTCATGCTCCTCTTCCTCATGTTCTTCGTCTTCTTCATGCTCTTCTTCATCCTCTTCATGATGGTGATGTTCTTCAAATTCCTTTCTATCATTATAGGTAAAGCCCATATTCACATCTAAACTTGAATTTCTAAAAAATATTTTCGATTTCGAACTAAAAATATGGTTGGTTAAATCCTGAAAAGGTAATAATGGTGTCCTTGCTAAAGACTGCTCTCCAACGCCTTCTGGTAAACCCAGTTTAGAATGGTTAACGTTGTAGCGAAAATCGGTTTTAAAACCTTGAATTTGGTAACCAATTCCAGCTTTAAAATCTTGCTCTTTAAAACGTGTATTGGTAACACGATAATCATTGGTTTTGTAATCGGAATGTTCTGCCAGACTCCCTCTAAAAAGCAGTTTAAAATTATTGGCAGAGGTTTTGTAACCAAGATTTGTACTATAACCTTTAGTATTACTAAAATAATTAGCATTAACATCGGCTGCCGAACTATTTTGTGCAGCAAAACGTTCTGGATTTATGTAAAGAACACCACCAAGAGCATCACTACCATAGAGTAGAGAAGCAGGACCTTTTATAACTTCTACGCTTTCTATACCAGAGCTACTAACACCTAAACCGTGTTCATCGCCAAACTGCTGGTTTTCCAGTCTTACACCTTGAGCATAGACCACAACACGATTAGAACTCAAGCCTCTAATAACTGGTTTACCTATACTTACTCCGGTAGAAACACTTTCTACACCAGCAATTGCCGTTAATCCGTCTGACAAGGTTACAGCTCCATTTTGTTGTAAAGCAGTTATGTTCTCACGTTCAACTTTCATTACATTATCGCTTTGTAATCTGTGAAAAGGTGTAGAGATAATAAGCTCGTCCATTTCTATTGCTGAAGGGTTTAAAACTATATCAAGAGATGCGTTTAAAGGTAATTGTACAGTTTTAGAAAGACTTTTAAAACCTATGCTTGAAAAAATAATGGTGTGATTACCTTCTGGTAAGTTAGAAAAATTAAAAACACCTTCCTCATTGCTTATTGTGCCTTTTTCGAGGTTTGGAATATATACATTTACATCTTTTAATACCTCACCGTTTTCATTGTTTGTAATTGTACCTGTAATGCTTTGTTGAGCACACAGATATTGAGTTGCTAATAAGATAGCAACCATAATAAAATATTTCATATTTAATAATTTAATTTAATATTGTTGTACTGAATACAAGGAGATTCAGCTTAAAAAAGGAATATTAAATTAAATATGGAGGACCGCGAAGAGCAAAAGGTAAGCGCTGAAAATCACTTACAAATTGATATTGAGAATCAATAATTTTGTAGTGATCTTTGAAAGTGAAAATTTCTGAATTTAAGGCTTTAAATGAAAAAACCGTATTCAATTTAAATTTGTAGAACTCACAATCAATGTCTACCTCATGAAAGTGAGTGTCTGTTGGATTGTTACAAACCTCATGTTTGTGATTTTCAAAAATATGGGCAAATTTAATTGCAGAAGGTAATAAAACAACCAGCAGAAGCAATGTTGCTGTACATTTAAAAATAAGATGTAGAATGTTGTTATGCATTAATCTAAAAACCTTCCTAAGCCAACACGGCGTAACATTTTCTTTTCGAACTCCCAAAAGAACTTACCTTGACCAAATAAATAACCAAAAGCCACTAAAAGAATCTGGTAGAAAATTAGACCAATGATAATATATAATAACCAATAAACAAAAATATTTAAGTTTTCTTTAGTAATACCTAAAAACTTAATAATAGGCTTACCAATAAACAAAGATGAAGATCCCGTTATTGCGAACACGATAAAAATTCTAATAATCTCCCAGCGTTGTTTAACCACCCATTTATTCTCGAGTTTTTTAAAGATAAAGAGTGTTAAACGCAAAAGAAAAAATGTAATTAAGAGGGCAAACGCTATTTGAAACGCAATGTGGTTCTCTTTTCTAAAAAGCCCAGCAATTTTAAAACCTGTATAAAATAGACCTACCAAGCCTATAATAGGATAAACTAATTGCCAATTTTTAGTGATTTCCCACCGCTCTTTAAATTGCTTCATATGGTAATTTGAATCTGCCTAATGGCAGTTAGGGCTGCAAATATAGTTTAATTTTGAGGAACTCTGCCACCTAAGAGATTTTGGTTGTATTTGTTTTGAAAATAAACAAAGTAGTTATAAATCTTGTAATTAACCTCATAACCATAATCAATACCATGTCTGTAATTAATGTCCAATTCATACAAATTTGGATTATAACGTCCTGGTTGTTGCACTCTCCTGTTCCATTCTTGCACGTATCTTATATTTCTACTTTCCATATATTCCTGTGTGTAAAATCCTTCAGGATGCGCAATTGATGCAAGATAAGTACCAAATCCAGGTTCAATTATGATAACATCATACTCTAATTCTTCGCTTGAAATTTTTATTGTATCTCCAGCTTTTAATTGGGTGTTTTCATTATCTGGTTTCTTAACTTCTTTTGATGAATTACAACTGAATGTAATAACTAAAATAGCAAGTAAAATAAATAGATTTTTCATAATTCAATTTTTAATAAAAGTACAAATTTTAAATGGAATTTATTAAAACAATAAGAGCCAAACTTGCGTTTGGCTCTTAAACTATAAATAGAAATTCGATAATCTATCTGCCTCCAAAAAGACCGCCTAACAATCCGCCAAGTCCTCCTTTTTTCTTTGCACTACCAAGTACCATACCTGCCACGTCATCTACAATACTGCCGTCTCCATCTGCATCTAAAATAGATTCTAAGAAACTCTGTTCTTTCTCTGCAGAATTGCCACCTAGTAATCCACCTAACAAATCACCTAAACCATTAGAAGAGCTTACATTTTGTTGTTGCGCTTGTTTACCTATAACTCCCATTAAAATAGGAGCAGCAACTTTTAGAATATTTGCAACAGAACCAGCATCTAATCCAGATTTTTCACCAATTATTTTTTCTACACCTGGCTTTTTTGCTCCAAGAACATGACCTAGAATTTTATCACCATCTTGTTTAACTTCTTCATCAACTCCGCCTCCAAAAAGGCCACCAAGATTGTCTAAAATACTGCCATTATGTTTTCCTTGTATAGCACCCATTAATCCTTCTGCACCTTGTGGAGTGGCTGCATTACGTTGCATAGCTTTCATTAATACAGGTAAGGCCATAGTTAGCACACTGCTTGTTTTGCTTGTATCGTTACCAGTTGATCCAGCGACACCATTAATTATAGTTTTCCCTAAATCACTTCCTAATAAATCTAAAATTCCTGACATTATTTTATTGTTTAAGTTATAAATTGAAGTGAAAAGGTACATAAAAAAAGGCTCAACGTTTAAATTGAGCCTTTCGATTTATTAAAACATAGATAAAAACCTATAAACGGTTAGTTTTTATCGGTGAGTAACAAACTTTTAATTTGTGATGCTAATTCTAAACCTATTCGATCTTGTGCCTCATTAGTTGCAGCTCCAATATGCGGAGTTAATGATACTTTAGGATGCATTAAAATTTGTACCGCTGGAGTTGGCTCATCTTGAAAGGTATCTAAACCGGCAAAAGCAACCTTACCGCTGTCTAAGGCGTTTACTAATTCAACTTCGTTTACAATACCACCACGTGCAGCATTTACAAGGCCTACACCTGTTTTCATAATGTCGAACTCTGCTTTACCAATAACGTATTCTTTTTGTGCAGGTACGTGAAGTGTTATAAAATCGGAATGTTTTAAAACCTCTTCCATCGATTCTGTTTCAATTTCAACATTAATAAATTGACCATTGTAGAATTTTACCTTAATATCTGCTTTACCTACAAACTTATCTGATGCTATTACTTTCATACCAACACCTAAAGCTATTTTAGCAACTTCTCGACCAATGCGACCAAAGCCAATTATACCTAAAGTCTTTCCTTTTAATTCAACACCTTTAGCGTAATTTTTTTTAAGTTTTTTAAACTGTTTGTCTCCATCTAAAGGCATATTTCTATTGGCATCGTATAAAAAACGTACACCAGTAAATAAGTGGGCAAACACTAATTCTGCCACAGAATGAGAAGAAGCTGCAGGTGTATTAATAACGTGTAATCCTTTACTACGCGCATATTCTACGTCAATATTGTCCATACCAACACCACCACGTCCTATGATTTTTAAATCTGGACAGGCATCGATAACGTCTTTTCTTACTGTTGTAGCACTACGAACTAATACTACGCTAATATTATTTTCATTTATATAATTTGCAAGTTGTTCTTGAGCAACTGTGGTTGTAGAAACTTGGAATCCTGCTTGTTCTAAGGCGTCAATTCCGCTTTGCGAAATACCATCATTAGCTAATACTTTCATTGAAAAAATTTTACTTTTTATTTCCGAAAAAGCGGAAATATATTTAATAATTTATTTAAAATTCAAACGGGTTACTATAGAGCGGTTATGCTTTGCTTTCTAATTCACTCATTACTTCAACTAATACTTTTACGCTATCAAGCGATAAGGCATTATACATTGATGCTCTATAACCGCCAACACTTCTATGACCATTAATACCATTAATGCCAGCTTCTTGTACCATAGACTCAAAAGTTTCTTTGAGATTTTCATTCTCTAATGTAAATGTCGCATTCATATTAGAGCGGTCTTCTTTCGCTGCATAACCTTTAAAGAGTGGGTTTAAATCAATTTCGGAGTACATTAAGGTAGCTTTCTTTTCATTTTCTTCCTCAATTGCTTTAATACCACCTAAATCTTTTAACCACTGCATGGTTAACATAGATGTATATACTGCAAAAACAGGAGGTGTATTAAACATGCTACCTTTATCTATATGCACTTTATAATCCATCATTGATGGGATTTTACGAGACACTTTACCTAAAATATCTTCTTTTACAACAACCAAGGTTGTTCCGGCAGGTCCCATATTTTTTTGTGCTCCTGCGTATATTAAGTCAAATTTAGAGAAGTCTAATGTACGCGAGAAAATATCACTACTCATATCGCAAACCATAGGAATATCGATTTTTGGAAAATTTTTCATTTGTGTTCCAAATATGGTATTGTTAGATGTGCAATGGAAATAATCGTAATTAGAAGGAACATCGTAACCTTTCGGGATATAGTTATAATTAGCATTTTTAGAGGATGCTACTTCGTATACATCATCATAAATTTTAGCCTCCTTTATTGCTTTATCGCTCCAGGTTCCTGTATTTAGGTAACCAGCTCTTTTTTCTAATAAATTTAGAGCTACCATTAAAAATTGTGTACTTGCTCCACCCTGTAAAAATAAAGCCTTGTAACCCTTGCCTTCTAAACCTAAAAGTTCTAAAGCTAAGGCTCTGGCTTTTTCCATAACATCTACAAATGGTTTACTTCGATGAGAAATTTCAATAAGGGAAAGCCCATTGTCGAAATCTAATAAGGCTTCCGAAGCTTTCATAATCACTTGTTTAGGTAATACGCAAGGTCCTGCGCTAAAATTGTGTCTTTTCATAGAAAAATATTTTATTCATTTCCGCTAATAGGAAATTTATTAAATTTTAAGCGCTACAAAGGTGCTAATTTATCTGCGCTTTTTTGTTATGAATATGATAATTTATCAACTATAATTTTAACAAAAAAGAAATAGTATCCACATTATCTGCATAATCCCAAAGTTCTGGTTTTTGGGTTTGCCCAAATTTTACCTCGTTATCATCCCAACCGTCGGCAACAATACACTGAATGTGTTCTTTTTTGTCTTTAATTAGGGATTGTAACTCATCTAAATTTTCATAATACTCGTAGAATACTGTGGCTATTGGTGAAGCAAAGCTTTCATCTTCTTTAATCATTAAAAAACCGTTTTCCAGCATATCGAATTCGCTCATTAAATAAACAGCCTTATTATAGTCGTAATTATTGGCATATTTGGCTTCGTTTATTATGGGATGCCATTTATAAATAGCTTTAAAAAACGCATCGAAATTATACTGTTTAGGTAGAAATAGCTTGGATACATTTCTACAGCCTAAACCGTAATATCTAAATATATCTTCAGACAGGTTTTCTAATTGCTCATTTGTCTCGTTCCCTGTTAAAACGGCAATCGAATTTCTGTTTTTTCTTATAATGGAGGGTTTATTTTTAAAATAATATTCAAAATATCGTGCAGTATTACTACTTCCTGTGGCAATAACAGCATCAAAATTTTTAAGTTCGCCTGCTGTGAAATTAATCTTTCCTTTAAACCCTGGTTCTACGTGTTCTAAATATTTAGCTAAAAAAGGAAGTAAATGCTTATCGTTTGAAGATTGTTTTACTAAAACTGCATGTCCTGAAATTAATACAGATAAAAAATCATGATAGCCAACAAGTGGAATATTCCCAGCCATAATTATTGCTACAGTTTGCAACTTCTCGGCATTCATTTTATAATTTGATAACCAATGGATTAGGTTACTTGATGTGAGTAAATTAGACCAGCCGTTTAACGCAAAAATAATATTGGCTTTTGTAAACCATCCGTTGTTTTCTTCGGCTAGTTTTATTTGGTGTTTAAAACCATCGAAAAATAAATCATTATGCGGAATATTGTCTTGTTTTTCGAATGTTTCCGAAGTAAACTGACTAATAAAGGCTCCTAATTTGGCAAAAGCGTTAATTCTTTGTTGTAATTCCATTCTATACTTGCGTAATACGTGTTTAGTCGTTATTTTTGCAGTTGCAAATTTACGCAAACTAAATAAAAGAATTACTATGGCAATTATTATAACAGATGAATGTATAAATTGTGGAGCATGCGAGCCTGAATGCCCAAATACTGCAATTTATGAAGGAGCAGACGACTGGCGTTATAAAGATGGTACGAGCCTTGAAGGGAATTTAGTATTACCCGATGGTAAGACGGTGGATGCCGACGAAGCACAAGAACCTATTAGTGATGAAATATACTATATAGTACCAGATAAATGTACAGAATGTAAAGGTTTTCATGATGAGCCACAATGTGCTGCAGTATGTCCTGTAGATTGTTGTGTTCCAGATGATGATCATGTGGAAACAGAAGAGGTTTTATTAGGGAAACAGAAATTTATGCATCCTGAGGGATAATAAATTAGAAATAGACGATACAAAAAAAACCGAGCCATTTGCCCGGTTTTTTTATGTTGTAAAATTAATGTTATTCTATATCTGTCATTTCAAATACTAAATATTCCAGAACCCTATCGGTTGTAGTAAAATCGAATTCATCATTTTCTGTATGAAATGAAGAATAAAACACAGCGCCTTGACCTAATAAAAACGTAAAAGCTAAATCTTTAGTCTCAGCAACAGTGTTATTAGTAGCATCTCTATATTCCACAGGACCATTAAGCCATGAAATTGTGGTAGCAGGATCGTAAGAGTCTACCACCTGCCAAGAACCTAAAAATTCATCGATGACTACAGTACCATTAGTAGAAATTCCAAAATTTAACAACAACCAGGCACTTAAATTTGTATCTAAAATAGTTGCTGTAGTAGATAAAGATTGACCACTGCGTCTTGGTGTGTAAAATGATAAATAATTAGTGTCGTTATTTGTCATGGTGTTTAAGAGGCTCGAAGACCAATCGGTTACATATAAAAAGCCACCATTATTAACATAATCCATTAAGTTTTGTTCGTAAGTTGGATTGTCGCTATGAGAGCTACAATTAATAAATAAAACATCGTAAGAGGCTAATAATGTAGGATCAGACATTAAATCATCGTAAGAAAAACTCACATTTGGGTCCAGTAAAGGATTTTTAAATTGAGAGTTGCTTTTTGAAGCACCATGACCATGTTCTCCATGTCCAGAAACAGTATTTTTATTAGTATTAATTCCATCAATAATGTCAAATATTGGTTCTCCAGTTACAGGATCGACTAAGCCAATACCATAAAGCACACTTTCAATATTATCGAAGCTTCCAGTTATTACACCAATATTGGGTAGCGTTTCAATTTTATATGCGTCTAAAACCACTTCTTCTTCAACTGTTATTTGTTTTTGAGTTGAAAATAACCCTTTTGTGAGCGTTAAATTATAGTCTCCCTTTGGGACGGATATTTGAAAATTACCTTCAGGATCTGTAATGGTTTCGAATTTTATAACATTATTTTGTAATGCCAACACTTTAGCATTAACTATTGGATCGAGATTGTTTGGTGCTAATAATTTTCCAGAAATTAAAATATTCTCAGGATTTATAGCTGGTTGATCTTCATCTTTAGAGCATGAGAATACAAAAATTAGAAGAAATGCAGATAAAATAAATGTTTTCATTTTGTTTTGGTTTTTGGTTAATTACGAGAATGTAAGCTAATAGCCTTAGTATCATAAATATAACAACTTAATCGTATTTTTTCCTACTAAACAAATTAATATATTTTGTAACTATGAAGATTTAAAGAATTAACTACCTTTGCATTCTTTAAAAAAGATTTCCGTTTTAGCGGAAATAATATAATAAATTATACGCAATGAAAGCAGGAATTGTAGGCCTACCAAATGTTGGCAAATCAACATTATTTAATTGTTTATCAAACGCAAAAGCGCAAAGTGCGAATTTTCCATTTTGTACTATAGAACCTAATATTGGTGTGGTAAATGTACCAGATCCAAGACTTCAAAAATTAGAATCATTAGTCAATCCAGAACGCGTAATGCCTGCTACTGTTGAAATTGTAGATATTGCTGGTTTGGTAAAAGGTGCAAGTAAAGGAGAGGGTTTAGGAAACCAGTTTTTAGCTAATATTAGAGAGACAGATGCAATTTTACATGTATTAAGATGTTTTGATAACGATAATATTGTACACGTTGATGGTAGTGTAGATCCTATTCGAGACAAAGAAACCATAGATATAGAACTACAACTTAAAGATTTAGATACAGTAGAAAAAAAGCTGGATAAAGTAAAGCGTGCAGCTAAAACTGGTAATAAAGAAGCACAAAAGGAAGAAGCTGTCCTTTTAAAACTTAAAGCAGGTTTAGAGGCAGGGAAATCTGTTCGGGCTATTGAATTTACAGAAGATGAGGACCGTGATTTTGTTAAACCATCGCAGTTAATTACAGACAAACCAGTAATGTACGTTTGTAATGTAGACGAAGGTTCTGCTGTTTCTGGAAACCCATATGTTGAAAAAGTAAAAGAAGCTGTAAAAAATGAAAATGCCGAGGTTTTAGTGCTTGCGGTTGGTACAGAAGCCGATATTACAGAACTTGATGATTATGAGGAGCGCCAGATGTTTTTAGCAGATATAGGTTTAGATGAACCAGGTTCGGCTAAATTAATTCGTTCGGCATATAAACTATTAAACCAGCAAACATACTTTACAGCAGGTGTCAAGGAAGTTCGTGCTTGGACTGTAAACATTGGAGCAACTGCACCACAGGCTGCAGGAGTAATACATACCGATTTTGAAAAAGGTTTCATTAGAGCCGAAGTTATAGGTTATAATGATTACGTGGAATATGGTAGTGAAGCAAAAGTAAAAGAAGCTGGTAAAATGAGAGTTGAAGGCAAGGGTTATACCGTTAAAGATGGCGATGTTATGCATTTTCTTTTTAATGTCTAAGAGCTTAGCGTTAAGACTACTTAATATTACAACAAAAAAGCGAGATGAATGTTCATCTCGCTTTTTCGTTTTTTAATCTTTTAGTTGGTTTTAATCAATTCAACTTAAGTAGTGTCAAAATTTATAGTTGAGACTAAGGGCTTGGTAAGTGTCTCCAAATTTGGTTTGACCCATAACAGGAGAAAAACCAATGCCTGTCTCTTTAGATTTTTTATGTAATTCTGGTATGTAATAACCAGCAAGAGCACCCAAACCATATCCTATTAAGACATCTGTTAAAAAATGTTGTCCTGCTTCTAATCTTAAATATCCCACAGCAGCTGGTAAAATAACAGCACCAGTCCACACATAAGCTATAGCTGGAGAATCTGGATTAAAATCCTGATAGGCTTTAGCAGCAAAAAATGTAGCCGTTGCGGTAGCAGCCACATGTCCCGAATAAAAGGAACGTGTTGCAGTAATACTTGTTAATCTGTCTTCTGGAGTTGTAGCGTTGTAAACATAAGGTCTTGCTCTGTTAGTAATTCCGGCACTAATTGTAAATAGTGTAGAGGTTGTTGCTAAACTTTCTATGTAAATGCCAAACAGTTGGCCGCTATGCTCATTGGCTTCATCGTCTAATAAAAGTGCAAAAGGAGCAGCAAAAGATAAATAAAAAGGAATGTCGCTTAATTTACTGGCATCTTCGCTAAATTTCCCTGCAACCCAGCGATCGGCAAAATTAATGTCATCGACATTAGATCTTAATTCGGCAATTTTATCTTCGGTAAAACCATCTTTATTTCCAATAATTAAAACACCTGCCGCTGTTCCTGCCAATGCAGCACCAGTCCATATGCCATCTCTTGTCCAATCCCATTCATAAGGAGAATTGTTTTTCTGAGCATTAAGGTTTATAACAAGTAAGAATACCAATGAGGATAATATTATATTTTTCATATTTTAAAATTCGTTGTGTGTAAAAATAAGGATAGAAACACAAACAAATAAATTAAGGAATACATCTTATGATTATTTTAACGATAGGGCTTAAAGTTTGAGCTTATGAGATCAAAAACAGATTACTTACTTATTAAAAAACATTGTTAATTACTTTATTCGCGCAGTGTTTTATTTTTTATATCGTTATACTATATTAGCAACCTATCACGAAATTTTACTCAACTCTATGTCTGAACAAACCAAATATACCGAAGATAATATACGCTCGCTAGATTGGAAAGAGCATATTCGTATGCGTCCGGGAATGTATATTGGTAAATTAGGCGACGGTTCTTCCCCAGACGATGGTATTTACATTCTTTTAAAAGAGGTACTTGACAACTCTATAGATGAATTTGTTATGGGAGCAGGTAAGACCATAGAAATTTCTATACAAGGCTCAAAAGTAATCGTTCGTGATTATGGTCGTGGTATACCGTTAGGAAAAGTTGTAGATGTTGTATCTAAAATGAATACAGGCGGAAAGTACGACTCTAAAGCCTTTAAAAAATCAGTGGGATTAAATGGTGTTGGTACCAAAGCTGTTAACGCATTATCATCTTATTTTAGGGTAGAATCCTCGCGAGACGGTAAAAGTGCCTCTGCAGATTTTGAACAAGGAAACCTTATCGATCAAGAGTTATTAGAAGAAACAAGCCGAAGAAAAGGAACAAAAGTCTCCTTTATACCAGACGACATAATTTTTAAAAACTATAAATACCGAAGCGAATACGTAGTAAAAATGCTTAAAAACTATGTGTACCTTAATCCAGGTTTAACCATAGTTTTTAATGGCGAAAAGTATTTTAGTGAAAACGGCTTAAAAGATCTTTTAGCTGAAAAAATTGCAGAAACCGACTTGCTATACCCAATCATTCACCTTAGAGGTGACGATATCGAAGTAGCATTAACGCATAGTAAAACGCAGTATAGCGAAGAATACAATAGTTTTGTAAATGGGCAAAACACTACACAAGGCGGTACGCATTTAAATGCCTTTCGTGAGGCTTTAGTAAAAACAATTCGCGATTTTTTTGGTAAGCAGTACGATGCATCAGATATTAGAAAATCTGTAGTGTCTGCTATTGCAATTAAAGTTATGGAACCAGTTTTCGAGAGCCAGACTAAAACAAAATTAGGTTCTACAGATATGGGAGGCGATTTGCCAACGGTAAGAACTTATATTAACGATTTTTTAAAAACATATTTAGATAATTATTTACATAAAAATCCAGATACAGCTGAGAAAATTCAACGTAAAATTCTTCAGGCAGAACGCGAGCGTAAAGAACTTTCAGGTATAAGAAAATTAGCAAAAGACAGAGCCAAAAAGGCAAGTTTACATAACAAAAAATTACGCGATTGTCGTGTGCATTTTGGCGATACAAAAAACGAAAGAAATCTCGAGACAACGCTGTTTATTACAGAGGGAGATTCCGCTTCAGGAAGTATCACAAAGTCTCGCGATGTTAATACACAGGCTGTATTTAGTTTAAAAGGAAAACCTTTAAACAGCTACGGACTAACAAAAAAAATAGTTTACGAAAACGAAGAGTTCAACCTCTTACAAGCCGCATTAAATATAGAAGAATCACTCGAAGATTTACGTTATAATAATGTAGTAATCGCAACAGATGCCGATGTAGATGGTATGCACATTCGCCTGTTGTTAATTACTTTTTTTCTTCAGTTTTTTCCAGAAGTAATAAAGGAAGGGCACTTGTATATTTTACAAACGCCATTATTCCGTGTTAGAAATAAAAAAGAAACCATTTATTGTTATTCTGAAGAGGAACGTCGTGACGCTATAGAAAAACTAAAGCCGAAACCTGAAATTACACGATTTAAAGGTTTGGGTGAAATTTCGCCAGATGAATTTGTTCATTTTATTGGCGACGATATTCGTTTAGACCCTGTTATGCTTGATGATAATATGTCTATTGAAGAATTATTATCATTTTATATGGGGAAAAACACGCCAACACGACAAGAATTTATAATAGATAATTTGAAAGTGGAATTGGATTTAATTGAGGAAGAAAAATAAACCATTTGTTATTCTGCACTTGATGCCGAATCCACTAAAAGAAAAATAGATTCCTGCCTCCGCAGGAATAGGTAATATGATAGAAGAAAACGACGACCTAACAAACGAAAATTTAGAAAACCAAGAACCACAAGAAACCATTACCAGAATTACTGGAATGTACAAAGAGTGGTTTTTAGATTATGCTTCGTATGTAATTTTAGAACGTGCCGTACCAGCGATTGAGGATGGCTTTAAGCCTGTACAGCGTCGTATCATGCATTCTATGAAGGATCTCGACGACGGTCGCTACAATAAAGTAGCAAACATTGTGGGTCACACCATGCAGTATCATCCACATGGCGATGCCAGTATTGCAGATGCCATGGTACAAATTGGCCAGAAGGATTTACTAATTGACACTCAAGGAAACTGGGGAAATATATTAACAGGAGATCGCGCAGCAGCATCTCGTTATATTGAAGCGCGCATCTCTAAATTTGGATTAGATGTTGTTTTCAATCCTAAAATTACAGAATGGCAAGCCAGTTATGATGGCAGACGTAAGGAACCAGTAAATTTGCCTGTCATGTTTCCGCTTTTATTAGCGCAAGGTGGCGAAGGTATTGCAGTAGGTTTATCAACCAAAATATTACCTCATAACTTTATAGAATTAATAGATGCTTCAGTTAAGCATTTACAAGGGAAGCGTTTTACTATTTTGCCAGACTTTCCAACAGCTGGAATTGCAGATTTTTCAGATTATAAAGATGGTTTACGTGGTGGAAAAGTGCGTGTAAGAGCCAAAATTTTACAACAAGATAAAAACACATTGGCAATTACCGAAATTCCTTTTGGTACGACCACGTCATCACTTATCGACTCCATTTTAAAAGCCAACGACAAAGGGAAAATTAAAATTAAAAAAATTGAAGATAATACTGCTGCAGAGGTAGAGATATTAATTCATTTACCATCTGGCTTATCGCCAGACAAAACCATAGATGCCTTATATGCTTTTACAAGTTGTGAAAGTTCAATTTCGCCTTTGGGTTGTGTTATTGAAGATAACAAACCGTTGTTTGTTGGTGTAACCGAAATGTTACGTCGTTCTACAGATAATACCGTACAATTACTTAAGCAAGAGCTTGAAATTAAACTTGGCGAATTAGAAGAACAATGGCACTTTGCCAGTTTAGAGCGTATTTTTATAGAAAATAGAATTTATCGCGATATTGAAGAAGAAGAAACCTGGGAAGGTGTTATTAACGCTATAGATTTAGGACTTAAGCCACATATTAAACATTTAAAGCGTGCAATTACGGTTGAAGACATTACACGTTTAACCGAAATTAGAATCAAGCGTATTTCTAAATTTGATATTGATAAAGCACAGCAAAAAATTGATGCTTTAGAAGAGCAAATAGCTGAAGTAAAACATCATTTAGCACATTTAATAGATTACGCTATTGCATATTTTACAAGATTAAAAAAGGAATATGGTGAAGGTAGAGAACGTAAAACCGAAATACGTACTTTCGAAGATGTCGACGCAACTAAAGTAATAATTAGAAACACAAAACTTTACGTTAACAGAGCAGAAGGTTTTATAGGAACCTCGCTGCGTCGTGACGAATATGTTTGCGATTGTAGTGATATTGATGATATTATTGCCTTTACCGGAGACGGTAAAATGATGGTAACTAAAGTAGACTCTAAAACCTTTATTGGTAAAGATATTATTCATGTAGCAGTCTTTAAAAAGAAAGACAAACGGACTATTTACAATATGGTATATCGTGATGGTGCCAAAGGCGCAAGTTATATTAAGCGTTTTGCTGTTACATCGATGACTCGTGATAAAGAGTACGATTTAACCAATGGAAGTAAAGGGTCTAAACTTTGGTATTTTTCTGCAAACCCGAATGGAGAGGCTGAGGTTATTTCAATTTTCTTGCGTCAGGTTGGTAGTATTAAAAAACTAAAGTGGGATGTCGATTTTGCAGATATTCTAATAAAAGGTCGTAATAGTAAAGGGAATGTAGTTACTAAATATGCTATTAAAAAAATAGAATTAAAAGAGGAAGGTGTGTCTACATTAAAACCAAGAAAACTATGGTTTGATGATGCTGTACAGCGCTTAAATGTAGATGGTCGTGGCGAATTGGTTGGCGAATTTAGAGGAGAAGATAAACTGTTAATCATTAATCAAAAAGGAATAGCCAAAACCGTAACACCAGAAGTAACCCTTCATTTTGATGATGATATGATTGTTATGGAAAAATGGTTGCCTAAAAAACCAATTTCCGCAATTTATTTTGATGGTGAAAAGGAAAAATACTATGTAAAACGTTTCCTTATTGAAAATGAAGATAAAGAAGAATCTTTTATTTCAGACCATCCAAACTCCCAATTAGAGATTGTTTCTACAGATTGGAGACCAATAGCAGAAATAGTCTTTGCAAAAGAACGTGGTAAAGACAGACGTGAGAACGAAGAAATAAATATCGAAGATTTTATTGCCATTAAAGGTATTTCGGCATTAGGAAATCAGCTTACAAAACACAAAGTCAATCAGGTTAGTTTATTAACACCATTACCTTACGAAGCTCCCGAAGAAGTACACGCAGAAGATATGGAAGTTATAGGTGAAACCGAAGTATCTGCTGAAAGCACAAAAGATGATGACTCACAATCTACCGCTAATAAAGACACGAACTTAAACGATAAGGATGCAGATGTAGATGATAGCGGACAAGCGAAATTGTTTTAAAGATTCTCGCTTCGTTTCTTTTTCTTTGGATTACTAATCTTATGGTTTAAAAACTCTATAAACAACGAGAAAGCAATGGCAAAGTATAAATAGCCTTTAGGTATTGCACCTACTTTTTTACCAAAAAAGGTAGCTTCACTTAAATGCGCAGCTTCTGTAATTAACATAAATCCTATTAAAATTAAAAACGCCAAAGCTAAAACCTGAATACTTGGGTGTCGCTCTATAAATAATCTAATTTTATTTGCAAAACCAATCATTACAGCTATAGAAATAACTACAGCAATAATCATTAAAACTAAATTATGATTATGGTTCTCACTCAATCCATTTGTCATCCCTACTGCAGTTAAAATAGAATCTATAGAGAATATAAAATCAATAATTAAAATTTGCACCAGTGCTTGCTGTAAAGACTTAATAACTTTACTTTTCACCGTATTCTCGTCATGTTGTGGAGTTTCAACTTTTTCTCTAATTTCAGAAGTACTTTTATATATTAAAAATAAACCACCTGCAAAAAGAATAATACTTTGCCAGGTTAAATCTATAGTTAACCAGCTGGTTTCAATAGTATAAAAAGGTTTAGATAAACCTATTAAAAAAGATACGAAAAATAATAAGACAACACGTTGCACCATGGCTAGCACTAGCCCAATATTGGTTGCTTTTTTACGCTGATTTTCAGGAAGCTTATTTGCAGCAATAGAAATAAATATAATATTGTCTATGCCAAGTATTATCTCTAAAAACGTTAGTGTTAGTAGCGCAAAAATAGCATCCGATGTTAATAGAAAATCCAGCATATTATTTAGTGCTTTTAATTAGTTCAGCTGTTTTAGCAATTCCTTTTTGTTTATTCGATTTACCTACATAAGAATATTCAAACGTATAAGTAGAATCTGTTGTCGATAGTATTTTTAAATGAATATCATTTTTATCTACCATGCGTTTAGGGTTAATGGTTTTAAAAATCACCTCACAATCATTAATCCATCTTACTTCAGACGAATCTATTTTATTATCGTAGGTTTCAATCTGGAGTTTATTGTCTCTTAAAATATAACCGGTCTTTTCTATGCCATTGTCATTATAACTAAATTCAAAAAAACCAGTTTTATAATCTTTACAACTTCTTTCCGGTTGCTGACAACTAAAAATAAAAATAGAGAAGAAGAGAAAGATGAGTTTTTTCATTTTGACGGTTTACTTTAAAACAAAATTACAAAATGAAACGATCAAAAATGTGCTTTTTTCATAATCTCTTAGAATCGCGTATTCAAAATTTTCTTGAAGTGAGTGTCTAATTTTCAAAATTTGAAAAACTACCGTCTTTGTAAAAAATAATAATACGGTCAATTTCTTTTTTTTGATTTGAAGCACTATTTTTTATTTCGGGAGTTTTAGCAAAAGTATTTTCAATTTTCTGTTCAGAAAACAAATTTGCTTTTTCCAAACTTGGTGATACTATATTTTTTTTGTCTGCAGTTTTTTCCGAAGGAAAATTTCCTTTCCCATTCATGAGCCAATATAATTCTACTTCGGGAAAAGAGGAGAGTACTTTTAATACAAATTCTAAACTTGGTTTATTTCTGCCAGATAATATATGAGAAATACTAGAGCGTTGCACACCAATTTTTTCGGCAAAAGAAGAGGCGGTTTCTCCGTAATAATCGATGACTTTTTTCAGTCTTTTGGTAAATTCTTCGTTGTTTATCATTGCGATACAAATGTAAACAATTGATTTCAATATTTATGTTTACAATTGTATATTTAACAAATAAAAGGAGTGAATTATCCCATTAAACAATCGAAAATAATTAAATTAAAACTTTATATGATATATTTTAAATATCTGAAAAAGAATAATTTAGGTGTAAGTTTTTATTTTTGTTAATTTTAACGAAGCTGAAGCTGCATCAATTGCTATACTTTTTTAAAATTTGGTTACACTTGTAAATTACATTTGTAACAACTACTGTTTACAATTGTAAAATAGATATTGTTTACATTTGTAACACATAAAATTTATATGATAAATACAGAATTAAAAAACATATTTGAAACACATAAAGAAACGACTCTTTTTGGGCGTTACATTAACAATGAATCTATTAAGCCACTGTTAAAAAAACATGCCAGTAAATTTAAAATTGAAGTTATTGGGCAATCGGTTTTGGGAGCAGATATTCATAGCGTAAAAATTGGCTCTGGAGAAAAAAGAATATTAATGTGGTCGCAAATGCACGGTAATGAATCGACAACAACCAAGGCTGTTTTCGATTTGTTAAACTTTCTTTCTGAAAATCCTAAGGCAGAATTCCTTTTAAAAAACTGTGTTATTTGTATTATTCCTATTCTAAATCCCGATGGAGCCAAGGCGTATACGCGCTTAAATGCCAATAAAATAGATTTAAATCGTGATGCGCAAGCGTTAACACAACCCGAAAGCAAGGTGTTGGCTAATGTTTTTAAAGCTTTTAAACCGCATTATTCCTTTAATCTTCATGGACAACGCACCATTTTTAGTGCAGGAAACACTAATAAACCTGCTACGTTGTCTTTTTTATCGCCAGCCCAAGACGAAGGTTGCACCATTACGGAAAACAGAAAGATTGCCATGTCTGTTATTGTTAAAATGAACAATATGCTTCAAAACGAGATACCAAAGCAAGTTGGTGTTTACGATGATGCTTTTAATATTAATTGTGTTGGTGATACTTTTCAGAGTTTAAATGTGCCAACCGTTCTATTTGAAGCTGGACACTACGCTAATGATTACGATAGAGAAGAAGTGAGAAGGTTAATATTTCAATCTTACATCGTTGCCTTGAACACCATTGCTAATAATGCTGTCGATAAGGAAGATTACAAAGCTTATTTGTTAATCCCTGAGAATAAAAAAATGTTTTATGATATTATTATTAAAAATGCACTTGTTGAAAACGAAATAGTAGATGTGGCAATTCAATATCAAGAACAATTAGTTAATAATAAGATACATTTTGTGCCCAAAATTGAAAAAATCGAGAAATTATTTAATTTTTATGCTCACAACTATCTCGAAGCCAATAATAACGAGGTTTTCGGTGAGGATAATGGGATATTGAAAGTAGGTTACGAAAACCTTTTCGTTGTCATTAAAAATGTAAAATTTTCATTAAATATTAGTTAATATGTATTTTTGATATGGATAATTCATTAAAAATGTATTATTTTTGATTATTATTTAATGAAATCAGACAAATGGCAAAATTTAAATTAGACGAAATTGATCACCAAATATTAGATATGTTGATTGATAATACCAGAGTACCTTTTACAGATATCGCAAAAAAATTACTTATATCTGCAGGAACGGTTCATGTTAGAGTGAAAAAAATGGAAGATGCAGGCATTATAAAAGGTTCTTCTTTAACTTTAGACTATAAAAAATTAGGGTATTCTTTTATAGCTTATGTAGGTGTTTTTCTTCAAAATACATCGCAAACAACCTTTGTATTAGAGCGCATTAATGAAATCCCATTCGTTACTGTAGCACACGTAACTACTGGGAAATTTAATATATTCTGTAAAATTAGAGCCAGAAATACTGAGCACGCTAAAAATATAATCTTCATGTTGGATGAAATTGAGGGAGTTTACAGAACAGAAACCATGATTTCTTTAGAAGAAAGCATTAACGACAAAAAACGTTTAATGCACGATATTTTTAATTCTTTGTAAAAAAACTTATACTATTTAAAAGTCCTTTGGTTATCTTGCTAAAGGACTTTTTTTTGGACTTAATTTTATAAACTATGAGAGTTTCAGATTTATCAGATACAGAATATATACCTTATTTTCAACCTTACATCAATCAACTTGGCGATTTAATTCTCGTGGATGGTTTAACCGAAGGTTTAGAAACCACCACCAAATTTTTAAAATCCATCGATCAAGACAAATTAGAATATAGATACGAAGAAGGTAAATGGACTATAAAAGAAATTGTAAATCATTTAATCGATTCAGAACGTGTTTTTGCTTATCGCGCGTTGCGTTTTGCAAGAAACGATAATACTCCTGTCCCTGGTTTTGAACAGGATGACTATGTTATAGAAAGCTTTGCTAATAATAGAGATTTTAACGATTTATTAGAGGAGTATGTGCTATTACGACAAGCAACCATTAAACTTTTTAATACTTTTGATAGCACAATTTTAAAGCGTACAGGTAAAGCAGGAGGCGGAGAAGTTTCTGTTCGTGCTTTAGGTTTTTTAATTGCAGGACACGAAAAGCACCATTGCGAAGTGATAAAGAAACGTTATCTTTAACTGCTTATTCTTCTTCGTCGTTGCTAAAGGATTCTTCAATTAAAATATGACCATCTTCATTTAACACCAAATCGTCTGCATCTGCAAAATTAGCCATGGTATAATGCAATTTACTGCCAATTTTAACCAGGTAAATAGTGTCTTCGGTTTTAACTTCTACAGCTTCAATGGTTTCGTTTCGATGGTTGTCGAAAACCACGATGTCATCATCTCCATAACCATCTGGAAATTTCTCAGTGAGTAAAGTTAACACGTTTGGAGTTAGTTTTTTATAATCTACAATGACTCTGCGCATAACACTTTGGTTTTAAGGTTAGTGATTATGTTTAGTAAGCTATTTATAAAATTACAAATTTTTATTTAAAGTTAAACACTATAAAATTTAAAAGCTTCAATTATGCTTTCGTCGTCGACTATACAGTTAGTTTTTGGCTTCCCAATTGCTTCGAGTAACACAAAATATACATTGCCATTCTCGTTCTTTTTATCGTGTTTTAAAAGATTTGTAATAGCAGCGTAGTCTGTTTCATTTAATGCTACATGCCCATAAATAGCTTTAATTATTCGTTTAATCTCGTTATTCTTCTCTTTAGAAAAGCCGCAATATACTGTCGAAAGATAATTGGCTAAAATAATGCCAATAGCGATGGCTTCTCCATGCAATAAGCGCTCTTTGTCTTCACTTTCCATAAAATAAGATTCTATGGCATGACCGAGTGTGTGGCCGTAATTTAGAGTCTTACGTAAGCCTTGCTCTGTTGGATCTTGCTCTACAATAGTCTTCTTTATAATTATAGACTCGTAAATTAAGGTGTCTAAATCTTCAATTGAAGATTTAGACAAATCCTGTAGTCTATTCCAGTAATCTTCATCGAAAATCAATCCATGTTTGAGCATTTCGGCTAAACCAGAACGCATCTCTAATTGTGGTAGAGTATTTAAAAAAGAAGTATCAACAATTATAAGTTCTGGTGTGTTTATTACTCCAATTTGGTTTTTAAGATGCCCTAAATCTATTCCTGTTTTGCCACCAATTGATGCATCTACCATGCCTAATAAGCTGGTTGGTATATTAATAAAATCTATCCCACGCTTAAACGTAGAAGCCACAAAGCCGCCTAAATCTGTTACAACACCACCACCAACATTAATCATTACACTTTTTCTATCTGCACCATATTCAGACAGGGTTTCCCACAGGCCTAAGCAGATGTCGAGATTTTTTTGTTCTTCTCCAGGATCGATTTCTAAAATATCGTAAGTAACATCTGTGTCGATATGGGACAAAAAAGTTGGCAGGCAATCTATATTTGTATTGCTATCGCAAAGAATAAACACTTTTGAATATTTTTTAGGTTTTAAATGCTCATTTATAGCTTTGTAGCCATCATCATTGAAATAAATGGTATAATCTTGAGTGTTAATTGAAGTCATTAAAATAATTTTATTGAAATGTAAAAGTAAGGAGTTTTTAAAGAATTATAATTTAGTTAATTTATATTTGTTCAAATAATTTTCTGGTTTAAATGACATCCAATAAAATCTTTGATAATACAGAGGTCGCTTTCGCTTTAAAAAGTGATTCTGAATTAGAACGTGCTTACTTTTTATTTAAAATGATTGCAAACGAGCCATTGGTTCGTATAGGTACTGCTGCGACTAATTTTGCTTTAAAAGCAAAACTGCCTGTAGAAGGATTAATTAGAGCAACTGTTTTCGATCATTTTTGTGGCGGTGTAAACGAAGAAGATTGTTTACCAGCGATTGATAAAATGTTTACTGCAGGTGTGTGTTCTGTTTTAGACTACTCGGTAGAGGGTAAAGCATCAGAAAATCAATTTGATGATGCAACAGCACGTTTAGCTAAAATTATAGAGTTTTCAGACAAAAAAGAAGCCATGCCAATTGTGGTTTTTAAACCTACTGGCTTAGGGCGTTTTGCATTGTTTCAAAAAAAGGGAGAAGGCAAAGCGTTTACTGCTGAAGAAAATGAGGAATGGAATAGAATCATAGCGCGATTTAATATGTTATGCAGCTTGGCAAAATCTAAAGATGTAGAAGTGCTAATTGATGCCGAAGAAAGCTGGATGCAGGATGCCGCAGATGAGTTAATAGAGCAAATGATGGCGTTATATAATAAAGAGGTGCCCTACGTTTATAACACCTTACAAACTTACCGTTGGGACAGGTTAGATTTTTTAAAAGCTTCGCATAAGCGGGCAAAAGCTAAAGGCTATAAATTAGGCTTTAAAATAGTAAGAGGTGCTTATATGGAAAAAGAGCGTGAAAGAGCCGAAGAAAAAGGTTATGAATCGCCAATTTGCAAAGACAAAAAAACAACCGACGATAATTTTAACAACTGCCAGCGTTATGTTTTAGAAAACCTGGAAGATATGTCGATATTTATTGGCACTCACAACGAGGAAAGCACTTATTTGGCAATGGATTTAATGGAAACCTTAGCTATTAAAAAAGATGATAATCGTGTGTGGTTTGGCCAACTGTATGGTATGAGTGATCATATTAGCTTTAATTTAGCTAATAATGGCTATAACGTTGCTAAATATTTACCTTTTGGCCCAGTTAAAGATGTGATGCCATATCTTATACGTCGAGCCGAAGAAAACACCTCGGTTGCGGGACAAACAAGTAGAGAATTAGCTTTAATTAAAAAAGAACGACAGCGCAGAAAGGCTTAGTCTATAAATTCTACAGATTGTATGGTAGCAATTTTTTCACAGTTTTCAATTGTTAATCCTGTGTCTTTGTCGTTAATTTCGCCTTCAACAAAATAAGTGCCGCAAGGCGTTTTTCTACTATCACTTTTAGAAAAATTTATATCGCCTTTATATAAAATGTAATTTATCTGGGTCGTATCTATATTTTTTGAAGCTATAAAAGCTTCAGCTTCTGTAGAATATACTAATGTTTTAGAGTTTATATTCTTTAAAACTCTGGCATCTGGCCCATAATCGCAAGACACTTTTTTTCCGTTTAAAAAAAAGGCTAAAATCACTAAACCAATAGCAAAACCGCCAAAATAGTAGCCAAATCTTTTAAGTAAACTCATTGAAAATTAATTTTTGTTTCCGTGAACCTACTTGCTTGTTGGGCAGTAACGAAAACATTATTTATTTTGCAAAATTCGGAAATATAACTGGTTAATAACAGAGATATTTAAACTAATTATTTTATTAAAAAATAAGGAGATTAATGTCGTTATAACTTAAATCGAACCACTCACCAACGGCACGACTGGTTAATATACCATGATAGAAGTAGAGTCCGTTTTTGAGTCCGCGATCCATACGCAGCGAATGTTCTAAGCCACCATCTTCGGCAATTTTAAGCAAATAAGGTGTGAAAATGTTGCTAATAGAAGCAGAGGCAGTACGCGAATATCGAGCGGGAATGTTGGGCACGCAATAATGGATAACACCATGTTTTTCGAACGTTGGGTGTTTGTGCGAGGTAATTTCACTGGTTTCAAAACAACCACCCATGTCAATACTCACATCTATAATAACCGATCCTTTTTTCATTTGCTCCACCATAGCCTCGGTAATAATAACTGGAGCACGATCTTTACCTCTAACAGCGCCAATAACTACATCACAGCGCTTTAATGCTTTATTTAAATATTTAGGTTGAATAGTAGAGGTGTAAAGTGTTCTGCCTAAGTTGGTTTGCACACAGCGTAATTTGGTAATAGAATTATCGAAAATTTTGACATTAGCTCCCAATCCTATAGCGCTTCTTGCTGCAAATTCGCCTACGGTTCCAGCGCCTAAAATGACTACTTCTACAGGAGGTACACCACTTATATTACCAAACATTAATCCGTTTCCATCACTTGTGTTACTTAGTAATTCCGAGGCAATTAATACCGAAGCTGTCCCTGCAATTTCACTTAAGGCACGCACCGCAGGATAAGCACCATCTTCGTCGCGAATAAACTCGAAAGCCAAGGCTGTAATCCGTTTATTGGCAAGTGTTTCGAAATATTTTTTAGACTGTGTTTTTAGTTGAAGCGCAGAAATTAAAATTGTTTGCGGATTAATTAATTTAAGTTCCTCTAAAGTAGGTGGTTCTACTTTTAAAATCATTGGGCAACTGTATACTTTGGCAACATCGTTAGTTATTTCGGCGCCATTTTCGCTGTAATCTTTATCGCTAAACTTCGAACCTTTGCCAGCTCCAGATTCTATTAAAACACGATGTCCGTTATTTACAATCGCCGAAACCGCATCTGGCGTTAAACAAACACGTTTTTCCTGAAACGCCGTTTCCTTAGGTATGCCTATAAATAGAGAGCTTTTTTGCTTTAAAATTTCTAATTTTTCTTCTTGTGGTAAAAGTTGTGCCTTAGAAAAAGGAGTAATGGATTTTGCCATTGTTTGTGGTTCGTTTTATTTAGGAATTAAATTACGAATAAATAGCAAATTTACAAGTATTATACGGTATTAATAAATACGACTAAAAAAACTGCTTAATCTTTTGCCAAAGATTTTTTGGTTTAAGCATTAATTCATCTTCTAGTTCTTGGGTTGTTTTATCTATAGAGTTTAGTCTATCAAAAATCCTAGCTCTTATTAAGTATATTGAAGGCAGTATAACAGCCATAAATGGAACTAAATGCATAAGCTGAAATTCATCAAAAAAACCTGTATCCGAAGAAATAAAACCTATTATTTGATAGATATACATTATTATTGGAATCAAAATAGCATGATACCACCAGTGGCGACATGTAAAGAACCAAATCAGTAAAAGCAGAAGGGGTGTTAGCTTACCACATAAAGTCCAAGCGACCATATGTGCATCTTGATAAACCTCACTATCATATGTAAATAAAAAAGTGTTCCAGATTTTAGTTTCTGGAACACCTTCGTATGTGTAAAACAAATAAGGTGTAATACCAATAATTGTTGCAGTAAAACTACCTAATATAATTGTTTTTTTTCTATTAACCGTGCTTCGGAACTTTGACTTTTCTTCCGTCGATTTCAGTTTTTTGTTGGTCATCTAAATTAATAATGTTAGTTGCATTTGCGGTGAATAGTACACCTCCGAAAATCGCTAGTGCGATTACATACTTTTTTGTTTTCATAATTGTTAGGGATTTAAATTAATTAATTACTCTAAATTAGATAAATCCTTAACCGTATTACACTCTAAATGTTAAAATTATGTTAAAAAAAGCATTTTCAGCTTTTTTCAGTACGGTAAAAACCGTACTTCGGGTAAAAATACACATTTTAGTAACATAAAAAAGTGTTATTTTTTTTTGTTTGAGTACATTTTTAATTGTCTTGAGTTATTTTCTTTTTGTTCTATTTTAATAGTTTCAAAATCAGTTAACATATTGTTTACTAATTCTGGCCATTCAATAAATAAATAGGCATCCGTATTTAAATACTCTTCTATGCCAAAATCGTATAGCTCATCTTCGGTTTCTACACGATATAAATCGAAATGATAGATTTTTATTTTTTCAGTTTCGTATTCATTTACCAAAGAAAAGGTTGGGCTACTAACCACATCCTTACAACCCAATGCTTTTACTAATGCTTTAATAAGTGTGGTTTTACCAGCTCCCATTTCAGCATTAAATAGAAATACTTTAGAGGTTGCATGCTCTAGTATTTGTATTGCAACGGCATCAATTTCGTTTAAAGCGTATTCCATTTTAAGCATGAGGTAAAACTAAAAACTTAAATTAAAAAAACAAATTCATTTTATTTTGGGTTTAAAACTACAAAAGGAATAATCATCTCCTCTAAAGAAACGCCACCATGCTGGTAGGTGTTTCTATAGTAACTAACATAATGGTTGTAGTTGTTTGGATAGGCAAAAAACAAATCGCTTTTAGCAAAAATAAAAGAGCTATTCATAGAAAGTGAGGGTAAATGAATAGACTTTGGGTCTTTAGCAGCCAACACATCTTTATCTTCGTAGCTTAAACTGCGTCCTGTTTTATAGCGTAAATTTAAACTTGTATCTCTGTCGCCAATTACTTTCGATGGGTTTTTTACATTAATTGTACCATGATCTGTAGTAAGAATGAGTTTAAAACCCATTTGTTGTGCCTGTTGTATCATTTCGAGCAGAGGTGAGTTTTTAAACCAACTCTGCGTAAGTGAGCGATAAGCTTTGTCGTTAGACGCCAATTCCTTTACAACATCCATTTCTGTTTTAGAATGCGAGAGCATATCTACAAAATTATAAACCACAACAGTTAAATCGTTATCCTTTAAGCCCCTAAAGTTTTCGGCTAATTTTTTTCCAGATTTAAGATTGGTTATTTTGTAATATTCATGCTTGTAGTTTGTAAGTCCTAAACGCTTCATTTGGGCGTTTAAAAAATCGTCTTCGTGCATGTTTTTGCCGCCTTCATCGGTATCGTTTTTCCAAAACTCCGGATGCATTTTTTCCATGTCACTTGGCATTAACCCAGAGAAAATAGCATTTCTGGCATACTGCGTAGCCGTTGGTAATATACTAAAAAAGGGCGTTTCGCTCTCTTTCTTATAATGGTTGGTGACAAAGGGTTCGAAAGCTTTCCATTGGTCGTAACGCAAATTATCAACCACCACTAAAAGAGTAGGTTGCTCTTTGCTTAATTCTGGAACCACTTTATCTTTAAATAAGTTATGAGATAAGGTTGGTGCATCTACATTAGGCTCGAACCAAGTAGGGTAATGTTTATCTATAAACTTACCAAACTGAATATTCGCTTCGTTTTTTTGTGATTCTAAAATCTCGAACATGCCAGAATCTTCAATATTTTCTAACTGCATTTCCCAGTAAATTAGCTTTTGGTAAAGTGTAACCCATTCCTCGTAACTATTTACCATCGCCATATCCATAGCAATCTTTCTAAATTCCTGCTGGTAATTAGACGTTGTTTTTTCTGAAACCAAACGTGAGTGATCTAAGTTCTTTTTAAGGCTTAACAGGATTTGGTTTGGATTAACCGGTTTAATAAGGTAATCTGCAATCTTATTGCCTATGGCTTCTTCCATAATATATTCTTCCTCACTTTTGGTTATCATAACCACAGGAAGTGTGTCTTGCTTTTCTTTAATACCGTTCAAGGTTTCTAAGCCAGTTAATCCAGGCATATTTTCATCTAAAAAAACAATGTCAAATTTATCATTATCTAATATTTCGAGCGCTTCGGTACCACTATTGCATTTGGTAACGGTATAGTTTTTCTGCTCTAAAAACATAATATGTGGTTTTAGTAAATCTATTTCATCGTCAACCCAAAGTATTTTTATTTTATCCATGTATATTTGTTTATATAAATCATTGAAAAATCATCAGTTTGCAAAAAAGTAACAAACTTAAAATATTAAACGACCCAATTTACGGATTTATTACTATCCCAAATTCGTTAATTTTCGATTTAATAGAACATCGATATTTCCAGAGACTCCGTCGCATTACTCAAATGGGTATGAGCTATTTGGTATATCCAGGAGCTCACCACACGCGTTTTCATCACGCAATAGGCTGCATGCATTTAATGCAAAAAGCTGTGCAAGTGCTACGTTTTAAGGGTGTTGACATTTCAGATGAAGAAAAAAACGCACTTTACATAGCTATATTATTACACGACATTGGGCATGGTCCATTTTCTCATGCCATGGAACACAGCATCGTTAATGGTATCTCTCACGAGCATATTTCTATGCTTTTTATGGAAACTTTAAATAAGGAATTTAACAACGATTTAACTTTGGCGATACAAATTTTTAAAGGAGAGTATCCTCGTAAGTTTATGTGTGAACTTATTTCGAGTCAAATAGATATGGATAGGGCAGATTACCTTAAGCGTGATAGTTTTTATACGGGAGTTGCAGAAGGGAACATTAATAGCGACCGTTTAATTACTATGCTTAATGTTAAAGACGATAAGTTAGTTGTAGAAGACAAGGGTATTTATAGTATTGAAAAATTTTTAGTAGCCCGACGCTTAATGTATTGGCAGGTGTATTTGCACAAAACAAGTTTGGCAGCAGAGCAATTGCTTATTCGGGTGCTTAAGCGAGCAAAAGAGTTGACCAAGGCTGGCGTAAAGTTGCCAGCGAGTAAACCGTTATTGTATTTTTTAAATCATGAAATTTCGCTTAAAAATTTTAATGCTGAAAGTCTTGAGACGTTTTCAAAATTAGACGACTTCGATATTGTTTCTGCAATGAAAGCATGGCAATATGAAGAAGATTTTATATTGAAAAACCTTTGTGAAATGATTATTAATAGAAATTTACTGAAGGTTAAAATCAAGAAAAAGCCCATTAAAGACGCCTTGATATCAGCATATAAAAAAGACTTAATGGAGCAGTACTCAATCTCTGAAACCGAAGCAGAGTACTTTGTGTTTAGTGGAGAAATTTCCAATCAGGCTTATACAAGAGAAGCGCAAAGTATTAATATTTTACATAAAAACGGAAAAATTGAAGACGTCGTCAAGGCAAGCGACCAATTAAACCTTAAAGCGCTCTCGAAGTCGGTGACTAAATATTATATCTGTTATCCAAAACAAAAGTTGTAATAATTTTCTATTTTTGCGAGAGATGAAATTTACAGCAGAACAAATAGCTGGTATTTTAGAAGGTGAGGTAGTGGGAGATCCACAAACTGAAGTTTCTAAATTATCGAAAATAGAAGAAGGTGTAGAAGGTGCGTTAACCTTTTTGGCAAACCCAAAATATACGCCTTATATATATAGTACAAAAGCATCTATTGCGATTGTAAATAAAGATTTTGAACCAGAACAAGTTGTTACGGCTACCTTAATTAAGGTAGACGATGCATATAAATCGTTCTCTAAATTGCTTGAATATTATAATCAGGTTAAATTAAATAAATTTGGTATTGAAGAGCCGTCTTCAATTGCGGATAATGCAACGTTAGGAAGCGATGTTTATGTGGGTGCTTTTTCGTACATTGGTAATCATGTAAGTATAGGAAATAACGTTAAAATTTTCCCTGGATGTTACATAGGTGATAATGTTAAAATTGATAATGACACCGTGCTGTTTGCAGGTGCTAAAATTTATTCAGATTGTATTATAGGTAAAAACTGTGTTATCAATTCTGGAGCAATTATAGGAGCAGATGGTTTCGGTTTTGCGCCAAATGAGGCTGGAGAATATGATAAGGTTCCTCAAATTGGAAATGTAATATTGGAGGATTTTGTAGATATTGGAGCAGCAACCACCATTGACAGAGCTACTTTAGGCTCAACAATTATAAGAAAGGGAGCAAAATTAGATAATCAAATTCAAATTGCTCATAATGTAGAAATTGGCGAAAACACGGTAATCGCTGCGCAAACAGGTGTTGCTGGATCAACCAAAATTGGTAAAAACTGCCAAATTGGTGGTCAGGTAGGTATCGTAGGACATATTACTATAGGTAATGGAGTAAAAATACAAGCGCAGTCAGGAATAGGTAGAAATGTTAAGGATAACGAAGTATTGCAAGGTTCGCCAGCCTTATCTTATGGCGACTACAATAAATCCTATGTATATTTTAAAAATTTACCTAAACTTGTTAAAACTATTAACGAATTAGAAAAAAAAGGAAATGGCAATAGTTAATTCGGAAATTAAACAAAAAACAATAGACAAAGAAGTCTCATTAAAAGGGGTTGGTTTACATACAGGAAAAGACGTAACCATTACCTTTAAGCCGGCACCAGCCAATTCAGGATTTGCTTTTAAACGTATAGATTTGGAAGGGAGTCCTGTTATAGAAGCCGATGCAAATTATGTTACCAACACCCAACGTGGTACCTGTTTAGAAAAAAACGGTGTCACTATTCAAACCTGTGAGCATGTGTTAGCAGCATTAACTGGTTTAGATATCGATAATGCGATAATAGAATTAGATAATTCTGAGCCTCCAATTATGGATGGTTCTTCAAAATTCTTTGTAGAAGCTATAGAAAAAGCAGGTGTTGTAGCGTTAGATACTGCTCGAGAAGAGTATGTTGTAGAAGACGTTATTTCTTATGTTGACGAGGAAACAGGTAGCGAAATTTTAATTATGCCAGCGAAAGAATATCAGGTTACTACTATGGTAGACTTCGGCACTAAGGTTTTAGGCACCCAAAATGCAACATTAAATCATTTATCAGATTTTAAAAATGAGATTTCCAATGCACGAACATTTAGTTTTCTACACGAATTAGAATCGCTATTAGAGCATGGATTAATTAAAGGAGGAGATTTAAATAATGCAATAGTTTATGTAGATAAAGAATTATCTCCAGAAACCATGAAAAAACTTAAAGTAGCATTCAACAAAGAAAATATTGCAGTAAATGCTAACGGGATTCTTGATAATTTAACGTTGCATCATCCTAATGAAGCAGCAAGACATAAGTTATTGGACGTGTTAGGAGATTTAGCGTTAATTGGTACTCGAATTCGAGGAAAAGTAATTGCTAACAAACCTGGACATTATGTAAACACTCAGTTTGCAAAAAAAATGTCTAAGCTAATAAAAAATGAAAGACGTAATAATGTACCTAAAATAGATTTAAATAAGCCGCCTTTAATGGATATTCATCAAATAATGGATATGTTACCACACAGGCAGCCTTTTTTATTACTCGATAAAGTGTTCGAGCTTACAGACAGTAAGGTTATTGGTCTTAAAAATGTGACCATGAACGAGGAGTTCTTTAAAGGTCATTTTCCCGGAGCACCAGTTATGCCAGGTGTTTTAATTGTAGAAGCCATGGCGCAAACAGGAGGTATTTTAGTTTTAAGTACTGTGCCAGATCCAGAAAACTATCTTACATTTTTTATGAAAATGGATAATGTAAAATTTAAGCAAAAAGTAGTACCTGGCGACACGTTAATTTTTAAATGCGAATTAATATCACCAATCAGAAGAGGTATTTGCCATATGCAAGGTTATGCTTACGCAAATGGCAAACTATGTGCAGAAGCAGAATTAATGGCACAGATATCTAAAGTTAAATAATATTACAATAATAATATAATAATGAACCAACCCTTAGCATACGTACATCCAGGAGCAAAAATTGCAAAAAATGTAGTTATTGAACCTTTTACAACAATTTACAATAATGTAGTGATAGAGGAAGGGACGTGGATAGGAAGTAATGTTACCATTATGGAAGGAGCGCGAATAGGTAAAAATTGTAATATTTTTCCTGGCTCGGTTATCTCAGCAATACCTCAGGATCTAAAATATAATGACGAGGACACCTTAACTATTATTGGTAACAATGTTACTATTAGAGAATGCGTTACTATAAACAGAGGGACGACAGATAAAATGAAAACAGTAGTTGGCGATAATTGTTTAATAATGGCTTATTGCCATATCGCACACGATTGTATTGTTGGTAACAACTGTATTTTTTCAAACAATAGTACGTTAGCAGGACACATAACTATTGGAGATTATGTTATTTTAGCAGGAATGACGGCTGTACATCAATTTTGTTCTGTTGGTAGTCATGCCTTTGTTACAGGAGGTTCATTGGTAAGAAAAGATGTACCACCTTTTGTTAAAGCAGGTAGAGAACCTTTATCTTACGTTGGTATTAATTCGGTTGGATTAAGACGAAGAGGTTATACTACCGAAAAAATTAGAGAAATTCAGGATATTTTTAGAATATTATATCAAAAAAATTATAACAATACGCAAGCTGCTGGTATTATTGAAGCAGAAATGGAGGCAACGACCGAGCGAGACGAGATTCTTCAATTTATTAAAAATTCGCATCGTGGAATAATGAAAGGATATTTTAAGTCTAATTAATCTGCTTCAGAAATAAAAAACATAAACAGCATTTGGGTAAAACAACTCAATAACAAACAATATAACAACAGACAATAATGGCTACTACTTCAGATATAAGAAACGGATTGTGTATTAAATACAATAACGACATTTATAAAATTATTGAATTTTTACACGTAAAACCAGGAAAAGGACCTGCTTTTGTACGAACTAAAATGAAAAGTGTAACCAATGGTAAAGTATTAGACAATACTTTTTCTGCAGGACACAAATTAGAAGACGTACGTGTAGAAACGCACAAATTTCAATATTTATATAACGATGGTGAATTTTATCATTTTATGAATGAAGCAGATTATACTCAAATCCGTCTTTTGGAAGCGGCATTAGACAACCCGGGTTTAATGAAAGAAGGTGAGGTTGTAACAATTCAGATAAATACAGAAGACAACATGCCTCTTTCTGTAGATATGCCTGCAACAGTGATATTGGAGGTAACAGCAACAGAGCCGGGAGTTAAAGGAAATACCGCTACTAATGCAACAAAGCCTGCAACAGTGGAGACAGGAGCAGAAGTTAACGTACCATTATTTATAAACGAAGGCGACAAAATAAAGATTGAAACCGAAAAAGGAACCTATAAAGAACGTGTAAAAGAGTAAATTTATAAAAAAAAATTATCATTTAACAGTTGTCAATAATTGATACATGCTAATTGATTACTGATCCAGAACAATGAAGTTTCCAAAGCCACACACGTTAAAACAAATAGCCAAGATAATTGATTGTGATTATATTGGTGCAGATGATTTTCAGGTTTTAGGTATGAACGAAATTCATGTGGTAACACCAGGAGACATTGTATTTGTAGATCATCCAAAGTATTACGATAAAGCACTACAATCTGCAGCAACAATAATTTTAATCAATAAAGATGTAACCTGTCCGGAAGGTAAGGCGCTACTTATAAGCGACGATCCATTTCGTGATTTTAATAAACTCACACAGCATTTTATACCTTTTCAAGCTGCGAATGTAAGTATTTCGCCATCGGCAAAAATTGGAGAGAACACTATTGTTCAGCCCAACTGCTTTATTGGGCACAATGTGTTAATTGGTAATAACTGTATTTTACATGCGAATGTAATTATTTATGACAATGCCGTTATAGGTAACAATGTAACTATACATTCTGGCACCGTTTTAGGAGCAAGTGCTTTTTACTATAAAAACAGACCCGAAGGATTCGATCAATTGGTCTCTGGAGGTCGTGTGGTAATAGAAGATAATGTAGATATTGGAGCACTATGTAGTATAGATAGAGGTGTTACAGGGGATACAACTATTGGAGCTGGTTCTAAATTAGATAACCAGATACAAGTAGGACATGACACCATAATAGGTAAAAAATGCTTAATAGCCTCGCAGGTTGGTATTGCAGGTTGTTGTGTTATAGAAGACGAAGTAACAATTTGGGGACAAGTAGGCACAAATAGTGGTATTACTATAGGCAAAAAAGCGGTTATTCTTGGTCAAACAGGTGTTACAAAATCTGTTGAAGGAGGAAAAAGTTATTTTGGAACGCCAATCGAAGAATCCAGAGTCAAATTAAAAGAATTAGCTTATGTCAAGCAAATTCCAAATATTATAGATCAATTAAAAAACAAATAGATGTCAGCAAAAACAATTGTTAAAGCTTTTTATGATTCTAACCTAGCTACAGATGAGAATGTAATAGACATGTTTCATAAAGATTGCGTTTTAAATTGGAACAGTAGTAAAGGCTTTTCTTCTTTAGATAAAGAAGACATTGTAGGCCGACTGGCTGCTATAAGAAAATCTTATTTATCCTTTACCTATAGATTAAGCCACTTATTAGAAAACGAAAACACAATAACAGCTAGATACACAGTGTATTGCACGGTGATCGAAAGACCCTTGAAAGAAGAGCCATTGGCACATTTTATTTCCATTTGGGAAGTAAAAGACAAAAAACTTTACAGAGGTTATGAAATTAGTCAGCTGCTGGATGACAGTATAGAAAACTTAACTTCTTTTTCTGAAATAAATTTATAAATACATTTAAGAATTAGCTGTTAAAAACTTACTTTTGTGGCAAATAATTAAAAACAAATCCATTATTGTTTCCTTTTAGGAAATTTTTAAAAAGACAATGGGACAAAAAACATAAACATGAGCGTTTTAGTAAACAAAGATTCAAAAATTATAGTTCAAGGATTTACTGGTAGTGAAGGTACCTTTCACGCTGGACAAATGATTGAGTATGGAACAAATGTTGTTGGTGGAGTTACTCCAGGAAAAGGAGGTCAAACTCATTTAGATAAGCCTGTTTTTAATACAGTGGAAGAAGCTGTAGAAAAAGCTGGAGCAGACACAACCATAATTTTTGTACCACCAGCGTTCGCAGCAGATGCAATTATGGAGGCTGCAGATGCTGGAATTAAAGTGATTATTTGTATTACAGAAGGTATCCCAGTGGCTGATATGATTAAAGCATCAGACTACATTAAAGGAAAAGATTGTAGATTAATCGGGCCTAACTGTCCTGGAGTAATTACTCCTGGGGAGGCTAAAGTTGGTATTATGCCAGGATTTGTTTTTAAGCAAGGTAAAGTTGGTATAGTATCAAAATCTGGTACGTTAACATACGAAGCCGCAGACCAAGTTGTAAAACAAGGTTTAGGTATAACTACAGCAATTGGTATTGGTGGAGATCCTATAATTGGGACAACTACAAAAGAAGCTGTAGAACTTTTAATTAACGATCCAGCTACAGAATGTGTGGTTATGATTGGTGAAATTGGAGGGCAACTGGAAGCAGACGCTGCAAACTGGTACAAAGCAAGTAAAAGCAAGAAACCAATTGTAGGCTTTATAGCTGGAGAAACAGCTCCTGCAGGTCGTACAATGGGGCATGCTGGCGCTATTGTAGGAGGAAGTGATGATACTGCACAAGCTAAAAAAGCAATAATGAGAGATTGTGGTATTCACGTCGTAGAATCTCCAGCTGAAATTGGAAAAAAAGTAAAAGAAGTTTTAGGATAGAACTAAGCTTAAACTCATATATAAAAACCTCACAAATTGCATAATTTGTGAGGTTTTTTATTGTACAATACACATACTAATGACTATATTTGAATACTAACGTTTGGTTATTTTTCACTTTGGTAATTGTAAATTAAACAAGCGTTTTAAAACACTATCAACTAAATAAAATATTATAAAAATGAAACTTTTAGAAGGTAAAACAGCTATTATTACAGGAGCAAGTCGTGGTATTGGAAAAGGTATTGCAGAGGTATTTGCACAACAAGGTGCAAATGTAGCCTTTACTTACAGTTCGTCTGTAGAGGCAGCCAACGAATTGGAAAAGGAATTAAATGCTTTAGGTGTTAAAGCAAAAGGTTATAAAAGTAATGCAGCAAATTTTGATGAATCTCAAAAATTAGCAGAAGACGTGCTGGCAGCATTTGGCAGTATCGACATCTTGGTAAACAACGCAGGAATAACAAAAGACAATTTATTAATGCGAATGGGAGAAGAGGACTTCGACAAGGTAATAGAAGTTAACCTAAAATCTGTTTTCAATATGACCAAAGCTGTACAGCGTACCATGCTAAAACAACGTAAAGGTTCAATTATTAATATGAGTTCTGTGGTTGGTGTTAAAGGCAATGCAGGACAAACTAATTATGCAGCTTCAAAAGCTGGTATTATAGGTTTTTCTAAATCTGTAGCTTTAGAGTTAGGCTCAAGAAACATAAGAAGTAACGTTATTGCTCCGGGTTTTATAGAAACTGAAATGACAGGTAAATTAGACGAAGAAACCGTTAAAAGCTGGAGAAATGCTATTCCATTAAAACGAGGAGGAACTCCAGAAGACATTGCAAATGTTTGCGTGTTTTTAGCAAGCGATATGTCTGCATATGTAACAGGACAAACATTAAATGTTGATGGAGGCATGTTAACCTAATAAATTATACCCTAAATTTGTGTATATTATGAAAAAGCAGTTATTATTTGTTGTCTATTTATGCTTTTATATCGCAGTTACTGCACAAGTTAGAATTGGCGATTTTAATGTTGCCCAATATTCTCACAGCAATGTTTCTAAGTCGTTATTAGAAGATTTTAAAAACTCCAAAACTTATTTTGTAATTAACGATAATTTAGCGCTAACAACAAAAGATTTTGAGGAAATACTTGAGGAAATATGGACAGTAACACCTTTTGAAGTCGTTACGTCTAAGGAGACATCCCGATATTTAACAGAAGGCAACTCATTGGTTTATTTTGATAGTTTTACCATTACTAAAGAAAAAGATTTTGTTCAAGTATCTGTACATTCTTTCACTGTTTTCGACATTTTTATGCCAGAAAAAATCAAGAAAAAACGTAATGGAGAGTATAAATTTAAGCGCAAACGTTTAGGAGCACTATATTTTACCTTAGATGTAGATGGTAGAAAAGAAGTAGTGGCACAAAAAAAGAAAATTACAGGAGACATTTTTAATTATAGAACAGGATACTTAAAAAATGCATTTCAAAATATTAATTCAAAATTAATAAATAGAGAAGCTGTAGATATTTATGAAGATTTCTCTAATGATTCTAAAGTTAAGACACTTAAAAAAAATACCCTATATTTTTCAGAAGAACTAATATACGGTTACGATGCTGGTTTTGTTGATAAAAAAGACGCAAAAACAGTAGAAGAAATTTTCGAAGATTATAATTACGATTACAAAGTAATTAGCAACCAAGAACTTAACAAAATGATTGTTGAAAACAAGGAGTCTTTCTACTATTTGCTATACCATCAAATAAACTCTAACAAAATTTTAAATGTTATCGAAAGCAATACTGGAGAAGTTATTTTACAGGAATACAACAAAATGTCTTTTACTTTAAAGCCAAAAGACTTGAAGAAACTTTCAAAAACAATTGAAAAAGCCAATTAGGCAATTACAAATTAACTTTTAAAAATAAATTATGAAACACACTCTAATAGTATTTGCATTACTTATTTCGTCATCTGTTATTGCTCAGGATTGGGTAACTTATAAAAACGATGAATTTAATTTCAGTGTAGATTTACCAACAGAGCCCGAAACAATGGATCAAAAAGTGCCTACCGAAGTTGGAGAGCTCACTATGAATATGTTTGTGGTAGATCAATCAGGCAATACAACAGCTAATAATTTAATTTATATGGTTATTCACACAGATTACCCTATAAATCAAGATATATTAGACGACGCAGGCGTTCAAAAAATGCTTGATGGTTCTGTAGATGGAGCAGTAGCAAATGTTCGTGGTAAATTAGTATCAGTAGAAAAAGTTGTAAAAGATGGATTTCATGGTAGAAAAGCGAAAATTGAAGTTCAAGGTGCATTTATACATATGCAAATGTATTTAAAAGAAAAAACACTCTATGCTATTCAAGCCATCTGTATGATAGAGAAAGATGGTAATAAAAATTTAGAGAAGTTTTTTAGTTCATTTAATTTTAAAGACTAATTTTAACATTGTCAACAGAAAACATTTTATATATTATCCTTGCAGGAATAGTGGCGCTTTTATTAGCGCTTTTCCAATATAAATATAAAGCTAAAGGAGCGCCTAAAAAGAATGCACTATTTGCTTTTTTACGCTTTTTAAGCATTTTTGGAGTATTGTTATTACTTATCAATCCAAAATTCGAGCAGGTAAAAATATATAACGAAAAACCAAATTTGGTTTTAGCTGTTGATAATTCAAATTCCATTGCACATTTAAATCAAGAAGAAAATGTTTTAAAAATTACAGAGGAATTAAAGAACAATACTACATTAAAAAACAAATTTAATATAGATGTGTTTTCTTTCGGAAGGACGCTCAACACCACAGACTCTCTAACTTTTGCCGAAACACAAACCAATCTTGATAAAACTTTTAGCGAGTTAAATCAAATCTATAAAAACACGGTTTCACCAACTGTTTTAATTTCAGATGGCAATCAAACTTATGGTAACGACTACAAATATTCAGCTAAAAAATTCAACCAGCCTATATATAGCATTGTCGTTGGAGATACCACACAGTATCAGGATTTGCAATTAAAGCAGCTGAGTGTTAATAAGTATGCTTTTTTAAAGAATAAATTTCCTGTCGAGGCTATTTTAGTATATTCGGGAGAAGAGAATGTAAACACACGGTTTGTGGTTAACTCTGGAAAAAGCACGGTATATTCTCAAAATATAACCTTTACAAAAGACAATAATTCTAAAATTTTAAATTTTACGTTACCAGCAAATAGTGTTGGTGTTAAGAGTTATACCGCTAATTTAATTCCTGTAGCTAACGAAAAAAACAAAGCCAATAATAGCAAAAATTTTGCTGTAGAGGTCGTCGATGAAAAAACAAAAGTAGCTATCGTTAGTACTATTTTACATCCAGATTTAGGTATGCTAAAAAAGAGTATAGAAACGAATGAGCAGCGCAAAGCTGTCTTTTTGAAACCACAGGAAGCAATAAGTCAATTAAATGATTTGCAGTTGGTTATCTTATACCAGCCAAACAATACGTTTAAAGGGCTATTTGAGGCTTTAAAGCTTCAAAATAAAAATAAGTTAGTAATTACTGGAACAAAAACGGACTATAATTTTCTTAATACAGAAAGTGAAAATTACCAGCACGATATCACCTCACAAACCGAAGAATATCAATCTACTTTAAACACGAATTATAGTGCGTTTATAATCGAGGATTTAGATTTTAAATCCTTTCCGCCTTTGCTTTCTAACTTTGGCGAACCTACATTTTCTATCCCTTTCGAAAGCATTTTGTTTAAAAAAGTTGGCGCTATAGATACAGAAGAACCATTATTGGCAACTTTTGAAACTAATGGGAGAAGAGAAGCTGTTTTGTTTGGTGAAAATATTTGGAAGTGGAGAGCACAAAGTTTTGTTAATACCAATAATTTTAACGGTTTCGATAATTTTATAGGTAAACTCGTGCAATTTTTATCATCCAATAAACGTAAGAATAGATTGAATTTAGAATACGAATCGTTTTACCAAGGCAACAACAATATTGTAATGTCTGCTCAATTTTTTAACAAAAATTACGAGTTCGATGCCAATGAAAGTCTTAGAATTATTGTTACAGACAAGGTTAACAACACCTCTAAAACCATTCCTTTTATTTTAAAAAATAATAATTATCAGGTAGATTTAAGTAGCTTACCAGCTTCAGATTATGCCTTTACTGTTAAGGCAACAAGTGAAAATATTTCAAAATCTGGCAATTTTAAAATTTTAGAATATAACGTAGAGCAGCAGTTTTTAAATGCAAATGGCTCACAATTAAAAAACATCGCTGCAACTAGCAATGGTGCAGACTATTTTACAACTAATTACCAAACGATAATAGACGATTTAGCTAAAGATGAGCGGTTTAAGCCAATTCAAAAAAGCACTAAAAAAATTGTACCTTTAATCGATTGGAAATTCTTATTAGCATTGATCGCTTTAGCCTTAGCCATTGAGTGGTTTATGAGAAAATATAACGGATTAATTTAATTAAAAATATAATATGGAAAGATTACCAAAAATAGGAATACCAATAATTATTGGAATAATAATAGTTTTAATAGTGTTATTTAAATCGGCAGTAACCATCGATTCTGGTCATGCAGGCGTGGTGCACGAAACGCTTGGTGATGGTGTAGATCCAGATGTAGCTGCGTTAGGACCAGGTTTTCATATTATAGCACCTTGGAACCGAGTTATAGATTATGAAACACGACAACAGGAAATGCCAGAAAAAATGTCTGTGCTATCTTCTAATGGATTAGATATTAAGTTGGACGCCTCTGTGTTATACGAGCCAGATTTTAAAAATTTGGGTAGATTACATAACCAAAAAGGAATAGAATATAAAAGCAGAGTTTTACAGCCAGCTATTAGAAGTGCAGCGCGAAGCGTTGTAGGGCGTTACACACCAGAGCAATTATATTCTAGTAAAAGAGATGCCATACAAGATGAAATTTTAGAAGAAACAAAAAAAATAGTAGAGCCTCAGTACATTCAAATTAATGATATCTTAATTAGAGACGTTACACTTCCACCAACTATTAAGGAGGCTATTGAGCGTAAATTGAAGCAAGAACAAGAATCTTTAGAATATGAATTTAGATTAGTTACAGCTCAAAAAGAGGCAGAAAAAGTAATTATTGATGCTAAAGGAAAAGCTGAAGCAAATAAAATTTTAAGTGCGTCTTTAACAGATAAAATTTTGCAAGATAAAGGGATTGAAGCTACAGTTAAATTATCAGAATCTTCAAATAGCAAGGTCATTGTTATTGGTTCTGGAGATAGCGGCATGCCTATAATATTAGGTAATCAATAGCATCGTGAAAATATAATATAATATTATTTTCTAATTTTTTAATATAAATTAATTAGGATATTTAAACATATTTTTACAATATTTGTATATAACAACAGGAAACATGAATTTTATTCAATCACATCACCATCATTTTTATACTTGCAATCAAGCGAGCTAAAGATGTATTGAATAAAACCAACATATTTTTATAATCCGTTTGAGCAAATCAAGCGGATTTTTTTATTTAAATCTATTTTGATTTTGCCCAAATCTAAAAAACAAGATTCCTGCTTTCTCAGGAAATATTATGAATAAACTAAAAATTGCAGTACAAAAATCGGGAAGACTTAACGAAGATTCAATGAAGCTTCTTAAAGACATTGGTATTTCTATAAACAATGGGAAAGACCAGCTCAAGGCAGAATCCAGTGATTTTCCTTTGGAGGTTTTCTATTTACGTAATGGAGATATTCCACAATATTTAAGAGATGGTGTTGTAGATGTTGCTATTATTGGCGAAAATGTTTTAGTAGAAAAAGGAAACGATTTACCAATTGTAGAACGTTTAGGGTTTTCTAAATGTCGTGTTTCTATTGCTGTACCAAAAGATTCTGAAGCAGAAACTTTAAAAGATTTAAAAGATAAACGCATTGCTACATCGTACCCAAATACGGTTAACCAGTTTTTAGATAAGAATAATATCGAAGCCAATCTACATATTATTAATGGCTCAGTTGAAATAGCGCCTAATATTGGTTTAGCTGATGGTATTTGCGACATCGTTTCCAGCGGAAGCACTTTATTTAAAAATGGTTTAAAAGAAATTGAAGTGCTTTTAACCTCTGAAGCTGTTTTAGCAAAATCACCAAAATTATCTGCAGAAAACGAAATTTTATTACAAAAAATACAATTCAGGATTCAATCAGTTTTAAAAGGACAGAATTCAAAATACGTTTTATTAAACGCACCAAATGATAAGCTTGAGGAAATTATATCCATTTTACCAGGTATGAAAAGTCCAACCGTTTTACCTTTAGCCGAAGCAGGATGGAGTAGCGTACACTCAGTAATCGATAAAAACCAGTTTTGGGAAGTTATCGATGAGTTAAAAGCCAAAGGCGCACAAGGTATTTTGGTTTGTCCAATAGAAAAAATGGTACTTTAATAAAGTTTTGTCACTTCGAGTGATTTGGAGGTACGAAAAATTGTATCGAGAAGTAATTTAATAAGATTCCCGCTTTCGCGGAAAATAATTATGAAAATCATAAACAACCCAAAAAAAGAAGACTGGAAACAAATCCTCCAAAGGCCAACACAAACGGTGGATGATATTGAAACAACAGTCATTCAGATTTTTGAAGACGTAAAACGAAATGGTGATACAGCCATTTCAAAGTACACCCAATTATTCGATGGTGTAAATTTAAAATCATCAGTTGTTTCAGCTGAAGAAATAGAACAAGCCTTAAACGACGTATCTTCAGAATTAAAAACTGCAATACAACAAGCAAAAGCTAACATAGAAAAATTTCATAGTGCACAAAAAACCGATAAAGTTTCGGTAGAAACTGCAAAAGGTGTTACTTGTTGGCAAGAGAAAAGACCTATTGAAAAAGTAGGATTATACATTCCTGGCGGTACAGCACCATTATTTTCTACAGTTTTAATGCTGGCGATTCCAGCAAATATTGCAGGTTGCAAAGAATTGGTTTTATGTTCTCCACCAAATAAACAGGGTAAAATAGCTAACGAAATTTTATATGCAGCACAATTATGCGGTGTCACAAAAATCATTAAAGTTGGTGGCATTCAGGCTATTGCAGGATTAACGTTTGGCACGGAAACAATGCCACAAGTGTATAAAATTTTCGGACCAGGAAATCAGTTTGTAACCGTTGCTAAGCAATTGGCAACAAAGTTTGGTGTCGCTATCGATATGCCTGCTGGACCAAGTGAGTTATTAGTAGTTGCAGACGATACCGCAAAGGCGAGTTATGTGGCTTCAGATTTGTTAAGCCAAGCAGAACACGGTACAGATAGCCAGGTGGTTTTAATATCTACTTCTCAGGAATTTATAAATGCCGTTTCAAAAGAAATCGATTTGCAATTGGCAGTATTACCAAGAAAAGACATTGCGGAAAAAGCGATTGAAAATTCTAAGTTAATTTTTGTTGAAGATGATAACACCGCTTTAGAATTAATTAACGAATACGGACCAGAACATTTTATTATTTGCTGTAAGAATGAAGACTTATACATAAACAGAATAAGCAACGCAGGCTCTGTATTTATTGGTAATTACACGCCAGAAAGCGCTGGCGATTATGCTTCGGGCACAAACCATACATTACCAACAAACGGTTTTAGTAAAGCGTATTCTGGAGTAAATTTAGACAGTTTTACAAAAGCGATAACATTTCAAAAAATAACAAAAGAAGGACTTAAAACCATTGGAAACACCATAGAATTAATGGCAGCAGCCGAAGGTTTACAGGCACACAAAAATGCGGTCTCAATTAGATTAAAAGATATAGATTAACTAATAAATGTCACTTCGAGTGATTTCTAAGTATGAGAAATTGTATCGAGAAGCTATAACAAGTTCTCGATAAAAAATTTAAATTTCACTCGAATTGACATACAGATATAAATGAATTCAAACTTCAACCTGAACAATCTCATAAGAGATAACATAAAGAACCTAAAACCGTATTCATCGGCAAGAGATGAATTTAAAGGTGTAGTGGAAGATATGGTGTTTTTAGATGCAAATGAGAACCCATTTGAAAACGGCGTCAATCGTTATCCAGATCCGCAGCAATCTAAAGTAAAAAACTTGCTTTCAAAGTTAAAAGGTGTTTCAATTAAGAACATTTTATTAGGTAATGGAAGCGACGAAGTGTTAGATCTTATTTTTAGAACCTTTTGCGAACCAAAAGAAGATAATATCATAACATTGCCACCAACATATGGTATGTACGATGTTTTGGCAAATATTAATAATGTTGAAAACATAGAAATTGAGCTTTCAAAAGCATTTCAACCTAATGTAAACACGATTTTAAACACATCAAACAGCGAATCTAAAATCTTGTTTTTATGTTCGCCAAACAACCCAACAGGAAACAGTTTTGATGTTAATGAAGTTGAATCATTATTAAACAAATTTCAAGGTTTAGTAGTTATTGATGAAGCGTATATAGATTTTTCAAATGAAGCAAGCTGGCTCAATAGGTTAAATGAATTTCCAAATCTAATCATTACACAAACCTTATCAAAAGCTTATGGTATGGCAGGCATTCGTTTAGGTATTTGTTATGCTTCAGAAGCTATTATTACTGTTTTAAATAAAATTAAACCACCATATAACGTTAACGAATTAACGCAAGTTAAAGCCATTGAAAGACTCTCGAAACCAGAAGTCATTCAGAAGGAAATAAAAACTATAATTAAAGAACGTTCGGCATTGATATCAGCTTTAAAAACTATAGACTTTGTTGAGGAAATCTATCCAACCGATGCTAATTTTGTTTTGGTAAAAGTTGACGATGCAACAAAACGATATAACCAGCTTATAAACAAAGGTATAGTGATTAGAAATAGAACAACGCAACCATTATGTGAGAATACCTTGCGATTAACCGTTGGTACATCGATTGAAAATAAGAAATTAATTAAAGCATTAAAAGACCTCACAGGTTTTTAAAATCTGTTAGATCTTAATTATAAAACACTATGAAGCGCATACTATTTATAGACAGAGACGGCACAATAATTAAAGAACCAGCAGATGAGCAAATCGATTCGTTTGAAAAACTGGTGTTTTACCCAAAAGTATTTCAATATTTAGGGCGTATTGCAAAAGAGTTAAATTACGAGATTGTAATGATTACCAACCAAGACGGCTTGGGAACAGAAGTGTATCCAGAAGAGACTTTCTGGCCAGTCCATAACTTTATATTGGAGACGTTTAAGGCTGAAGGTATTGAATTTAAAGAGCAGTTTATAGACAGAACTTTTGCCAAAGACAATGCGCCAACGCGTAAACCAAACACAGGTTTGTTAATGCAATATTATTCAGAAGATTATGATTTAGCTCATTCTTTCGTCATTGGTGACCGTTTAACAGATATTGAATTGGCTAAAAATTTGGGAGCCAAAGGGATTTTTATTAATGATGAAACTAATTTAGGTACCAACGAAATTACTGTAAAGCGAGAAGCTTTAGATTCATTTATTGGTTTAGAAAGTAACGATTGGGAAGAAATTTACACTTTTTTAAAAGCCGAAGAACGTACTGGAAGCATTGAAAGAAACACCAATGAAACCAAAATTAAAATAGATTTAAATCTCGACGGAACCGGAAAAAGTAATATTGAAACTGGCATTGCGTTTTTCGACCATATGTTAGATCAGATTGCACGTCACGGCCAATTAGATTTAAATATAAAAGTGGTTGGCGATTTGGAAGTGGATGAGCACCACACCATCGAAGACACAGCCATTGCTTTAGGCGAAGTTTTTGCTGAAACTTTAGGGAATAAATTAGGCATAGAACGTTATGGTTTTTGCTTACCAATGGACGATTGTTTAGCGCAGGCAGCCATAGATTTTGGCGGCAGAAATTGGTTGGTTTGGGAAGCCGATTTTAAACGTGAAATGGTAGGAAAAATGCCAACTGAAATGTTTTTTCATTTCTTTAAATCTTTTACCGATGGTGCAAAATGTAATTTAAACATTAAAGCAGAAGGCACAAATGAACACCACAAAATTGAAGCTATTTTTAAAGCTTTTGCAAAAGCAATAAAAATGGCAGTAAAGCGTGATGTAGAAAAAATGATTTTGCCAAGTACAAAAGGTATGTTGTAAAATAGCAAAAAGCCAAAAGCTGAAAAATGAAATTAGTAATAATAGATTACGGAGCAGGAAACATAAAAAGCATTCAATTTGCTTTTAAAAGACTGGGTGTGGATGCGATACTTTCAAGCGATCCTATAGAAATCAAGAACGCTGATAAAGTTATATTTCCAGGTGTTGGCGAAGCAAGTTCTGCAATGCATAAGCTAAAAGAAAGCGGATTAGACACTTTAATTCCTAATTTAAAACAGCCAGTTTTAGGCATTTGCTTAGGTATGCAATTGTTGTGCAAAAAAACTGAAGAAGGCAATACTAAAGGATTAGGGATTTTTAACGTAGATGTTAAGCGTTTTAATAACACTGTTAAAGTGCCGCAAATGGGATGGAATACCATAACCAATTTAAAGTCCGATTTGTTTAATGGTATAGACGAAAATGCCTTTATGTATTTAATTCACAGTTATTATGCCGAAGAGAACAGTCAAAGCATTGCAACCACTAATTACGGATTAAATTATGCGTCAGCATTACAAAAAGATAATTTTTATGGCGTACAATTTCATCCAGAAAAGAGTAGTGTAGCAGGAGAACGAATTTTGAAGAATTTTTTAAAGTTAGAAGTTTAAAAAACCTTGTAGGTATAAATAAAAAATTTTGAATAAAGACCCTGTAAGGTTTGTTAAACCTGGCAAGTATTAATTAATAACTAAAAAGATTCCCACTTTCGTGGGATGTGAACATGAGAATAATTCCAGCAATAGACATTATAGACGGAAAGTGTGTAAGACTCACAAAAGGCGATTACGACACAAAAAAAATATACAACGAGAACCCGTTGGAAGTAGCGAAAGCCTTTGAGAATGCAGGCATACAATATCTTCATTTAGTAGATTTGGATGGTGCAAAAGCCAAACATATTGTAAACCATAGAGTATTAGAGCAAATAGCAAGTAAAACCAATTTGAAAATTGATTTTGGAGGTGGCTTAAAAACCGACGAAGATTTGCATATTGCCTTTAATTCTGGTGCCAGACAAATTACTGGAGGAAGTATTGCTGTTAAAGATAGAGCAGTTTTTGAAGGTTGGGTTGCAAAATATGGCGCTCAAAAAATTATTTTAGGAGCCGATTGTAATAACGAGAAAATTGCTATTAGTGGCTGGCAGGAAGAAAGCGATTTAAAAGTTATTCCGTTTATAAAAGATTATCAGAAACAAGGTGTTCAATATGTAATTTGTACAGATATTGCTAAAGATGGTATGTTAGAAGGGCCTTCATTTGAATTGTATAAAAATATCATTTCAGAATGTAGCAATCACAGTAAAGGTCAATCGATTAAGCTTATTGCATCTGGTGGTATTTCAACGTTTGAAGAATTACCTAAACTAAAAGCAATGGGTTGCGAAGGTGTTATTATTGGTAAAGCCATTTACGAAAACAGAATCGGTTTAAAACAATTAGAACGATTTCTATAATAATTACCTTATTAATTCCTAAATGTCACACTGAGCTTGTCGAAGTGTTATAAATGTATTTTTAATTAAAAACATCCACTTTAGTGGAAAATATCTATGTTAACCAAAAGAATAGTACCATGTTTAGATATTAAAAACGGACGCACCGTAAAAGGTGTTAATTTCGTTAATTTAATAGATGCTGGTGATCCTGTGGAACTTGCCAAGCAGTACGCACTAAAAGGAGCAGACGAGCTCGTTTTTTTAGATATTTCTGCAACTTTAGAGGGTAGAAATACTACATTAGAAATGGTTTTAAAAGTTGCAGAGCATGTAAATATACCGTTTACTGTTGGTGGCGGAATTTCGTCTGTAGAAGATGTAGACAGGCTTTTAAAAGCTGGAGCAGATAAGGTTTCCATTAATTCTTCAGCAATTAAAAGACCAGAATTAATAAATGAATTATCAAAAAAATTTGGAAGTCAGTGTATAACCGTTGCTATAGATGCTAAACAAATTAATGGTGAATGGATAGTACATTTGGCTGGCGGGAGCATTCCAACCAAATTAAATTTATTCGATTGGGCGAAAGAGGTAGAGCAACGTGGCGCTGGAGAAATCTTGTTTACTTCTATGAATAACGATGGCACAAAAGCAGGATTTGCAAATGACGCTTTGGCTAAATTATCGCAGAGTTTAAATATTCCAATTATTGCATCAGGTGGAGCAGGAACTATTCAGCATTTTATAGATACATTTAAAATAGGAAAAGCGGATGCTGCATTGGCTGCGAGCGTTTTTCATTTTGGAGAAATTCCTATAAAAGATTTAAAAGAAGCTTTAAAAAACGAAAATATACCTGTAAGAATTTAAAAAAATAGATGTCACTTCGAGTGATTTGCTAAGTATGAGCAAATTGTATTAAGAAGTCTTGAACAGTTTTCGACACAGAATAGTAGAAAAACCAATGTCACTCGAACTGATAAAAATTAGAATAATATGAATATAAATTTCAATAAAAATAACGACGGATTAGTACCAGCAATTATTCAGGATGCAACAACTAAAAATGTACTAATGTTGGGCTATATGAATGTGGAAGCATTTAATGTAACCAACGCCACTAAAAAAGTGACCTTTTTTAGCAGAACCAAAAACCGTTTATGGACCAAAGGAGAAGAAAGCGGAAACGTTTTAAACTTAGTCGATATTAAATTAGATTGCGATAACGATACATTGTTAATACAAGTTCATCCTGAAGGTCCAACATGCCATAAAGGAAGTGATACCTGTTGGAATGAAGCAAACGAAGAAAGATTTGGTTTTATATCAAATTTAGAAAATACCATTGAAGACCGTGTTAACACAGGAGATGCTAAAAATTCTTATGTAGCATCATTATTTGCTTCAGGTATAAATAAAGTGGCTCAAAAAGTAGGAGAGGAAGCTGTAGAAGTGGTTATTGAAGCAATGGATAATAACGACAATTTATTTTTAAATGAAAGCGCCGATTTGTTGTTTCATTATTTAATGTTGTTACAAGCTAAAGGCTATAAATTAAAGGATATTGTAAATGTTTTAAGAAGTAGAGAAAAATAAAAAAGCCGTTACTAAATATTGTAACAGCTTTTTTACTTAAAGTCCTACATTATTTTATCCATCCTTTTTTGCTAAAGTATCTTGCCAGAAGGACGAAAATAATTGCAAAAACAATTATCATAATCGTCATGACCATACTACTCGTGTAACCATTAATCAACAAATAACTCATTTGCACAAGTACTGCGAATAAAGAAATTAGCATTAAGGTATAACTTAATTTTTTTCTAAGTAGCATAAAAACAAAAGCAAAAAATCCTGAAAAAACGGCAACAGCAAAAGCCGCAGTTACCCAAACAGGCGTACTTGCAACAATATTTAATTGTTCTTCGCTATACATGTTTCTAAAACTTTCTGTGTTAAATGCTTGCTGTAGGTAGGCATTTACTCCCATTCCGTTCCAGATAAGACCAATAATGGCTACAATCCAGAACCAAATAGGCGGTTTGTGTGTGGTGTCTAAATTCATAATTAAAAAGTGTTGGTTAGTTATATATGTTACAATTTATAAAATTTTTTTTAATGTCTATTTATAGTTAATTTCGGGCAAATAAATGTTTAGCATCTTTTGAAAAAATACTACTATTTAATTACCATTCAATATTTAGGCTATCGTTTTCACGGTTGGCAAAAACAGCCAGATGTTAAAACATTACACCTCATGGTAGATAGAACCTTAAACTTTATTTTAGAAGGTAAGCGTTTTAAGAGCTTGGCGTCTGGTAGAACCGATGCTATGGTTTCGGCAGAAGAAACAGCGATTGAATTATTTCTTTTCGAACCTATTTCGAATCATGAAGCGTTTTTAAAACTATTTAATACAAATTTGCCACAAGATATTCGAGCATTAACAATAACGGAAGTTGATGCGGAATTTAATATTATTAACAGTTCTAAAGTTAAAGAATACCTTTATGTGTTTGCATTTGGCGATAAGTTCCATCCTTTTTGCGCACCTATTCTCACTACCATTTTAGATGATTTGGATATTGAAATTATGAAACAAGGCGCGAAATTATTTGAAGGACAACATTATCTAAAAACGTACTGTTATAAGCCATCAGACAACGGTATTTACAATCGTGAAATACTAACCTGTGAAATTGTTGAAAACAATATTTACACAGCAAATTTTTTTCCTAAGCAAAGCTATTTGTTGCGAGTAAGAGGTAAAGGATTTATGCGAAACCAAATTCGATTAATGATGGGTACTCTAATAGATTTAGGCAAAGGAAAACTTACACTAAACGATATTGAGAACTCACTAATCCCTGGAAACACTGTTAAAATGGAGTATATAGCTCCTGCTTCTGGTTTAATTTTAAAGCGTTTACAGTTTGAATAACTTCTGTTAATTTCATTAACATAGCATTACTTTCTTTAACATAATTTAAGTTAATAAATTCCCTATATGGTTAAAGGGCGTTAAAATATTCCCTTCCTTATGTTATTACTCATATCTTAAATGGAAACCAAAATAACCATCAAATTATGAGTTACTTAAATATACAAGACCAAAAATTAATTCCTGTCGTTATGGAATTAAACACTCTTTTGGCGGATTACCACATTTACTATCAAAAACTAAGAACTTTTCATTGGAACATTTTGGGTAAAAACTTCTTCGATTTGCATATTAAATTCGAAGAAATGTATAATGATGCCCAACTTAAAATCGATGAAATAGCAGAGCGTATTTTAACGCTCAGGCATCATCCTATGAGTAAGTTCAGCGATTATTTAAAAACATCTACGCTTGTAGAAGTTTCAGGTATGTCTACAGATCAGGAAATGGTGAAGACACTGTTAGAAGATCATAAACTCATATTAGCACAAATGACTACGGTTATTGAAAAAGCAGATAAAGCAGGAGATGAGGGTACCATAGATTTAATTGGCGCTTACATTAGAGAATTAGAAAAATCTAGTTGGATGTTAAACGCATGGTCTAAAAGTACTAATGATCAATTAAAACGTGATGACATTAAAAGTTAATTGTTTAAGGATATAATTTAAACAAAAGATAAATTAAATTTAAACAAGAATACTTATGACCGATGAATTAAATAAAGCATACGAGCTGTTATCAGATAAATTAATAGGATGGTTTAATGCCATCGTAAAAAACATACCAAACTTAATTATTGCAATTATTGTATTAGTTGTGTTTTATTACATAGCCAAATACGTTTCCCGAATTATAGGAAGGTTGGTTTCGAAGAAAGTAAATCAAGACTCTTTAGTTAACATAATAACTAAAATTGTGGCGATTGTAATTATAGCAGCTGGTCTATTCTTAGCATTAGGCATATTAAACTTAAGCAAAACATTAGAAACCTTAATTGGGGCAGCAGGAGTGTCTGGTTTAGTTATAGGTTTGGCATTGCAAGGCACATTAAGTAATACGTTTGCTGGTATTGTATTAAGTTTTAGAAAAAGTATAGAATTAGGTCATTGGGTAGAAACTAATGGATTTGCTGGAGAAGTTGTAGAAATTAGCCTTAAAAACTTCGTAGTTAAAGAGGCAGATAATAAACTGGTAATGATTCCTAATAAGTCTATTTTAGAGAATCCGGTGAAAAATTATTCGTTAACCAAAAAAATGCGAATAATAGTGAGTTGCGGAGTTGGTTACGAATCTGATTTAGAACAAGTAAAACAATTAACAAAAACAGCGATAGCCAATCAATTTGGTACAGTTGAAAGTGAAGATGATGTAGAATTTTATTATCAGGAATTTGGAGATAGTTCAATTAACTTTATTACCAGGTTCTGGATTACGGGAAATAAAGCAAAGGATAAAATTACCGGACAAAGTGATGCTATTATAGCTATCAAAAAAGCCTTTGATAAAGAGAATATTAACATCCCATTCCCAATACGAACGCTACAGTTTGATAATAAGTTGAGCTTGGAGAAAGAAGAATCAGAAAAAGAAGAAGAATCACAAAAGGCAGATGCCTAATAAAAATAAAATTATTTATTAACCATTAAAAACAAAAAATTATGTTACGTTGGACAATCACATTTATAATTATTGCAATTATCGCAGGAATCTTAGGATTTGGTGGCATTGCAGGAGGAGCAGCAGGAATAGCCAAAATATGTTTCTTTATATTTATTGTGCTATTTATTCTATCTTTAATAAGAGGAAGAGCATAACTATCATTTAGAAATTTAAAATAATAGTGATTAATCACAGTAAATAAAGTTTAGAAGCAAAAATTTAAATGATTAATCACTATATTTATATAATCAATTAACCTTAAAACACACTTAAAATGAAAAAACTACCTTATTTATTTGTATTATTATTTGCAATGTCTATTGCGCTTACAAGCTGTAGAGAAGAATCTAAAGTTGAAGATGCAGTAGAAGACGTTGCAGATGATATGGAAGATGCTGTAGATTAAATCAACACATACAAAGTATAAAGCCTTAGTTTATAAATTATTTACTGAGGCTTTTTTTATACATTTAACTATAATATTATTAAGATTGATAAATGATTTCTAAAAAAGTATTCGATTTCCTTAAAAAATTAGAAAAAAATAATAATCGTGAATGGTTCAATGAAAACAAATCAGAATTTAAAACATTAGAAAAGGAAGTAAAATCCTTTTACAATGCGATAAATGATAGATTAAATATGCATGATGAAACCGATAAAGTAAAAATTTTCAGGATTTATAGAGACGTCAGATTTTCAAAAAACAAACAGCCTTACAAAACCCATTTTGGTGGATCGTTTCACAGAGTTAAACCAAGATTGCGTGGTGGTTATTATTTTCATATCCAACCCAATAACGAAAGTTTTATAGCTACAGGTTTTTGGGATCCTGCTAAGGAAGATCTATTGCGAATTAGAAAAGAATTTGAAATGGACGATAATGAAGTAAGAAAAATAATAAATAGCAACACCTTTCAATCTGTTTGGGGAGATATACAAGGCGATGAGCTAAAAACCGCACCAAAGGGGTTTGATAAAGCACATCCTGCAATAGATTTAATTAGAAAAAAACAATTTGTGTTTACTAAAAAACTTACAGATAAAGAGGTGCAAAGCGAAGACCTACTTCATACTATAGACGAGGCATACAAAAGCATTCGACCATTTTTCAATTATATGAGCGATGTTTTAACTACCGATTTAAATGGTGTCTCATTAATTAGTGATTAGACCGCCAAAAGTACTCGGGGATTTTCAAATAGCTGAATATTACTTTGTAGTCGCTGTATAACTATATTCATCATACGCTTATTTAAAGCCGATGAGTTTTCGATATAATTAAGATATTCTTCGGTAGTAAATTGACCAATTACCATACCTTTTAAACTGTTTCTAAATTTTATATCCTTGTGGATAGCATTATCTATAAAATGCAATCTCCGCTCCGTAGTTAATTCGTAAAAAACGTTCTTATGTTTTGCAATGTAATTTCTAAAGACCTCAATAAACAAATCGTTTTGTAATTTAATTATTGGACGTAGCGTTAGATTTTGAAAGCGCTCGTCTCTGCTCATGTTATCAGTAATTCTAATAGAAGCAATTGTAGGTCTAATGGCTAATAATTGTTGATCTCTAACTGTCATAACTTTACGGGTTTTTATAAAAATATCAATAATGAAGCCATAAAGTTTCATTATTGATATTTCTTGTTAACCGTCTTATCAACAATAGTTAATACTTAGCCTCTGTTGATATAGACCCATCCTGTTATGGGTTTACTGTCTTCTGTATTAATTACATAAAAATAAGTACCAGTTGGTAAGATTTCTTCTTTGTTAGAGAAGCCATTCCATTCTTTTCTATAGTCTTTTTTATCGTATACCTGATTTCCATACCTATTATAAATATACAGATGCTCTGCTCTTAACCATGAGATATCAAAATAATCATTAAAATCATCGTCGTTAGGTGAAATGCCTTGTGGAATAATACAATTAATAGGAGTAGTGTAGGTAACAGATTCTGTATTACTACAAACAGCATTCGTGGTATAAACAATGGTATATGTTGTGTTTGGTGTTGTATTTGTTATTTCTCCTGTAGTTTGATTTATTGTAGCATTATCGAAAGGGATAGGGTCGAAAGTAAACACTCCAATTGATGTTCCTGTAACAATAATATTTGCAGAATAACAGGTAATACTCTCATCTTCAATATAGAAACCAGCATCGTCTAATTCTAATAATGTTACATTTTGTGTTTCACTCGTCTGGCATGGACCAGGTTGAGTAGTGTAAGTTACACTGTAGGTTTCTCCATATTCACCGTTACTAATCATTCCTGTGGTGGTATCTAAAATGGCGTTGTCTGTTGGAAGTATTTCAAATTGAAATGTCCCTCCAGCCGTTCCTGAAAGCGTTACTGTTGCACTATCACATTGTGGTGCATTATAAGTAAAACTCGCATCGGCATCAATTTGATTGATAGAAATAGTAAAAGACATTGAACAGGTTCCTAATGAAACAATGGCTGTATAATCTCCTGTTGTATTAACTGCAGATAAAATACTTGAATTTTCACCATTTATTGTAGTTCCATTTAATTGCCATTGGTATGTTTCGCTTCCATCAAAATCACCTCCTGTAGCAGATAAATCTACCGTGTTATCGTTACAAAGAGTTACCGTATTGGCATTTATTGTTTCGGAAGCTTGCAGGTTTAATCCGCTAAAAGGATCATTTACTGTAACATCAAAAGTACAGGTTACTGTTGTTCCGGCAGCATTTGATGCACTGTAGGTTACAGTTGTTGTTCCTATAGGAAACTCTCCGTCAGGTGCTAAACCAGCGGTTAAGGTTACCGTGGTGTTGGTGGCATCACAATTATCAATAATGGTTGGTAAATTGTAATTTGGAGTGCCAAAGCATTGCGCAGCATCAGTATCAATAGTTAAATCGTTTGGACAAAAGTTAAAACTAATATCATTGCAAATGGTGGCTAATGTTACTGGGCCAACCCAATTACTGTTTGTACCATCGTTACAATTTGCTATAATGTAAAAATCGTAAGTAACGTTAGGATTTAAACCAGTAAAAGTAAATGGATTTGTAGTAACAGTAATTCCAGCACCAGTAGGCGTATTGCCTGTTTCTACAGCCTCAATTTGCCACTGTGATACGGTTGCAGGACTTGTCCAGCTTAAATCTATTGTGGTAGCTGTTGGGTTAGAGGCCATAAAATTTGTTGGCTCTGGACACGCTAAAATACTTTCTATTGTTATGTCGTCTATGGCCATGTCTGATCTAAATCCGTCTCCTCTAATACCTCTAAAACGCACCTGAAAGTTCGCAACAGTCTCGTAAGCGCTAATATCTATAAATTCTTGCACCCATGCAGCACTGTTTGAAGATTGCTGTTGACCAGTAATTACAAAAACATCATCCACCCATGTTGCACCATTAAACAAATCGACGTGTAATTCTCCCATATTGCTACCATACATGTGATAAAAGAAATGTAAATAGGTATTAGAGGATGTTGTTAAGTCAAAAAATGGAGATAACAATATTGCAACATCACCAGTATTGGCACCAGTAGCTTCTGTGTAAAAATAGTTAGTACCATTTGCCGCAGCATCAGGTCCTGTACCAGTAGAATTCGTTCCAAACGAATTCGCTCTCCAGCTAAACACGGTGCTTTCTGCATTCCAGCAATTATCAATTGCGTCTGCACTTCCTGTAATTTGAGTTTCAACGGGCTCTACGTACGGAACAGCTAATACCGTACATGGAGTGCTAAACGTATTTGGTCCAGCCCATTCTGAACATCCTGTGCCCGAAATGCCCTGAATATACACATCGTAATCTGTGTCTTCTGTTAATGGCGTGGCTAAATACGGGATAGTGGATGTTATAATACCTGTTCCTGTTGGAGGTGTTCCTGCTGGGACTATTTCTATTTCCCAAGAGGTTTCTGTACCTCCAGGTGTCCATGTTATTTCGGCAGAGGTTGGTGAAAGTGGTATTATTGTTACGGCTGTAGGTGCCGAAATAGTTGGGTTAACAGTTACAATGGCTACACAGCTATCTATATTTCCATAGGGATCTGTAACCGTCATTGTTACATTGTTTTGTCCTACATCATTACAACTAAAGTTAGTTTGAGATAAAGTTATGGCTTGTATGCCACAATTATCCGTACTCCCATTGTCAATATCTGTTGCTGCAATAGTTGCATTACCATTAATATCTAAATCTATAGTTATGTTTTGACAAACAGCTGTTGGAGGTACACTATCTTCTACAACGATATTTGTAGATACAGTATTATTACAGTTTGGTGCATCGACCATTAATGTAACCGTAAATGGACCTTCTGATGCATACGTGTGACAAGGAGCACTTAAAGTTGAAGAGTTCCCATCTCCAAAATCCCAAAGAAAATTAGCATTTGTGTTCGCCGAAACTAAAACATTGTCTAATCCCCAATTATCGAATTGAGGCCCACTATTATCAGATTGATACCATCTAAACATAGAACTGTTGGTTTGAGCAGCTGCAGGTATAGTTTCTGTGTATTGGGTCCAGCTGTAAAGCGGATCGGTTAAAATATCTGTTGGTTGCCAGTAATTTATATTTACCCAAGTAGCACCATTGTCTATAGAATATTGAAGATTTATTCCCTCTTCTGGTAAATCTGCGGTTTCGCAACCAGGATCTGGATCATCTGCACCGTAACGCATGTAAAATTGAATAATTCCACCCAAAGTTACATCTAACGGATTAGTGGTTACTTGTCGTTCTCCGTTGCTGTCTGTTACACCAGCCCAGAAGTATGGCGAGTTGTCAATCATATCTGTTAAACAAGGCGAGCCAACAGTAAAGGGAGAGGAGTTCCATCCTGCAGGAAGCACACCAGAATTAAAGTCGAAAAACGTACCAAATTGAGCACCATTAGCGTAGAAACAATATTCCAAGCACGCGCCTGGATTCTCGACAGCATCTATAGAAAAAATACAAGATAAAGTGGTTACATTTAATGGGCCAACCCAGGCGCTAAAACCATTTGCTCCACAATTGGAACGAATATAAAAGTCGTAATTTTCTCCAGAAACCAAACTGCTTACCGTAAAAGGATTGTTTGTAACACTTATTCCAGTTCCGGACGGAGTAGCTCCACCCAAAACGGTTTCAATCTCCCAAGTGGTCGCTGTGCCATTTTCTGTCCAAGAAATATCGACAGTGGTTTCAGTTATATTAAAAAAAGCTAAGTTGGTTGGCTCTGGGCATTGTGCTTGAGCAGTATATATAAAGAAAGATAATAATAGCGAAAGTGAAAATGTTTTCATTAGGAGGAAGAATTTATAGCGATTTAAATTTCAGATTACTGAATTCTACTGTGTTCAGTTTTATGTTAGATTGTCTTTTATTAAAGTGCGTAAATACAAAAAACGATTTGTCTTTAATTTTAGAAAAATCCGGAATGTAAGTTGCATTAGGTTCTAACAACAGCACACGGTAGTTTTCATCGTTAGCCGATTTTGTATTAGAAAAGTTTTTATAATCTGTAATAAAATGCCAACTTAAAAACAGTTGTTTGTTAGTTTTATTTTCAAATTTATATTGATAATAGGCCTTAAAAAGACCGTTTTGCATATCATCTATATCAACAGAGCGTTTACTTATTGTAAAATTGCTTTCTTCATCATGTACAACAGACCAATCGCTTTTTGCGGTCATTTCTTTTTGCGAAAATGCAAGTGTTATGCTGAGAAAGAAGAGTAAGGTAATGGGTAATTTCATATTTAGGAATATTAAGTTTAGTTTTAAATTTTAACGCGGTTAAAATATGTTTAAAAAAAGTATTGACCTCTTTTTCTCTACGAATGGTAAGAAATAGCTTATGAACGTATTATTTACAACTTGGTATTATTATCTTTAATCAAAAAACTATATTATATGAAATTTGGAAGCGTAGATAATCCCGAAAGCATCGATTTCACATTACCAAAAGACCACGTTGAAACCAAGCGAATGCTTAAGTCTTTAACACACAATACATTACCAGATATTTATGTAGGTTGCGCGAAATGGAATCGAGCAGATTTAAAAGGTTTCTATCCACGAGGCACTAAAGATGAATTAGGTTATTATTCCTCTCAATTTAATGCTATTGAACTTAATGCAACTTTTTATCGTATTTTTCCCGCAGAGCAGTTTGCCAAATGGCACGAGAAAACACCTTCAAATTTTAAGTTTTTTCCTAAGTTAAATCAAGAAATAAGCCATTGGAAACGCTTACAAGATACAGAAAGTGTAGTGGAAAACTATTTATACAATGCATCTAATTTAAAAGAAAAGTTGGGTACCATATTTCTTCAAATGCATAATAATTTCGCACCAAAGGATTTTGATCGTGTAGTCAGTTTTGTAGAAAGTTGGCCTAAAGAAATCCCTCTGGCAATTGAGTTTAGGCATACAGACTGGTATAACTCTGAAATTAGCGAACAGCTATACCAGCTTTTAGAGACAAATAATATTTCTAATATTATTGTAGATACTGCTGGACGCAGAGATTTAATGCATATGCGGTTAACAAATGGTACTGCATTTGTGCGTTATGTGGGCGCAAATCATGCAAGTGACTATACGCGTTTAGACGATTGGGTGCAACGTTTAAAAGCGTGGAAAGAGCAAGGTATAGAGGAAATAGACTTTTTTATTCACCAAAATATTGAAAAGGAATCTCCTTTACTTTCGGCTTATTTTATAAAAAAATTAAACGCTGAATTAGGCTACAATTTGGTAATTCCTAATGAAGATAAAAATCAACAAAATTTACTTTAAACTATGAGATTTCATACAAGAAAATGGGTAAAACCAGAAGATTTAAACCCTAACGGAACATTATTTGGAGGACGCTTACTTGCCTGGATTGATGAAGAAGCAGCGTTATACACTGTTGTTCAACTAAACAACCCAAAAATTGTAACTAAATATATGAGCGAAATTAGTTTTAATAGTAAAGCAATAGAAGGTGATATAGTTGAAATTGGGATGGAAGTTAAGCACTTTGGGCGTACGTCTATTACTTTAAAATGTGAAGTTAGAAACATGATGACAAGGGAAACCATTATTACCGTTGAAGATATTGTAATGGTGAATTTAGGAAAAGATGGTAAGCCAAAAGTACACGGTAAAACGGAAATAGAATACGTTAAAGACAGACTTAAGGATTGAAGTTATTCTTCTAATAATTGCTGTATTCTACGCTCTAAAGCAACACCAGATATTTTCTCGCTGGCAATGCGACCTTGTTTATCGATTAAAAGTTTAAACGGAATGGATTCTACTCCATAACGAAAGGCTATGCTTTTATTTTTATCAATAACATGATAATCCCATGTTAAGCCATCTATTGCAATAGCGTTAAGCCACTCTGCTTCACCTTTATCTTCGCTTACGCTTAATATTTCGAAACCTTGATTTTTATATTTTTTATGCAAGGCAACCAGTGTTGGGTTTGTAGCACGACATGGCGCACACCAGCTTGCCCAAAAATCGACTAAGATTACTTTTCCTTTGGGAATGGAATTTAATGAAATGGACTGCCCATAAGGGTTTAAACCGCTAATTTTATAAGCTTTAGGTCTGTAGTCTTCTGTAAAATCTTCTTCAATTTTTTTAACGGCAACAACTGGTAAACGATCACTTACATTTTTTTCTTTTTCAATTATTACAGAATCTAAAGACTTTGTAAAAGCCAAATCTTTAATGTCTTGCGAAAGGCCATTATGAAGACTTCTTAGCGTTTTAGAATTATAGGTTTCAATATTATTGTTCAATAACATTGCTGCGAAATAGGAGTTAGGATGTTTCTCGATAAAAGACTGAACAAATTCGTTTTGTTCGGTAAATAAAGCCGTGCGTTCTGCTCTTAATTTTTTAATATTGTCAGTTGAAAAATTACCTTTTAAATTATAGTATAATCCCATGCCTTTATCTTTAAAGGCAGTCATTTGAGTGTTATAAACTTCATATTCCTTTTGAATTGTGGAAGAGGAGTGGGCAGAAGAAAAATCTATACGTTTATTTAAAAAAACTTCAATATTTGAAGCATCAATTAAAAGAGAAAAACCTTTGTTTTTATTTCTAATTTCAGAGATACGATACATCGAAGGTGTTTCGGCCACACCTAAGAACTGAAACGTGTTATTATTAACTGTTGTTGAATCCACCAAATCAAAGGTGTCATCTTGAGCTTTAAAAAGATAAATGTAAGTATCATTAGGAGAGAAGGTTATGCCTTTAATTTTAAAGGAATTTTCTGATAAAAGCGAATCTTCTTCTTCAATTATTTCATTGGTAATGAGCGTTTCGGATTTGTTATTTTGTTTACAATTAAAAAAAATTAAACAAATAAAAAATATAGAAAAATGAGGGAACCTATTCATACACTGAGTTTTACAGCGTAATGATACAATAAAAAATTGCGTATAATCAAGAACCTTATTTTTTTTGTCAACAGGAAATAAACATAATATTTGGTTATTTAATTATTACGGTTATTACCGTTATTTTTGTACTTTCTATAGCTTGTCCCTCTTGTACAGGCACAATTACTAATGCCTTGTAAAAAATCTAAACCTATAGTGACTGCGTGTGTTCCGGAGTTAAATCCAGACAAATCGTTTATTGTAATCTGGTAAGAATAAGCTAAGTAAAAACCACGTTTCATAATACCAGCCATTGGCCCAATATTTAACGGTTTTAAAATTTGGTCGTTTAAAAAACGATACGATGCACCTATCCAATAATAATCGCCAGCACGATTAAATTTTCTATATTTAAAATTAATGTCCGTACTGGAGCGTCCATCGCTATTGTAGCGTTGATAAAAAACTGAAGGTTCAAACTCTGTATTTCTACTGTTTTTACTGCTAATGACGTAACCTGCATAACCTTGAAAATTCAATAATTTACTTGGTTCTATACCTGTAAAAGCATCAATTTTCTTGTCTAAAATGTTGTTAGCATTTAAACTTAAATAAAAGCGGTTAAAACGATATAATATACCAACGTCAAAATTATTGTTCGAAATTCCTCTATCGTCTGTAATACTGGGATCTACAATGGGCATTTCTTCTGTGCCTTCGAAGTCTTCAATATTAATTCTAAAACTATTAATGTTGTATGATAGACCAAAAGATAAATATTGTTTCCATTTATAATCTAAAATAATATGGTGTGCGAAAGAGAATTTAATTCCTTTTTGTCGTGTGTTACCATTTTTATCGTTGTACATAGATACACCAACGCCAGACTGATTTGCTATTCTAAAATCTGCATACAATGCTTGATTGTCTGGTGCGTTTTTAATGCCTACCCATTGCGTTAATCCGTTGGCTCTAATTCTTAAATTATCACCTATACCTGCGTAGGTAGGAGAGATAATAAAATCATTATCTGCTAAGTATTGTGTCCATACGGGCAAATTTAATTCTTGTCCGTAGTTAAAAGAACAGACAATAAGAACGACATATAATGTTAATTTTTTCATTTGAATAATTTTTTATAATTCTTAATTATCTGTAAAGTGTAAAGTGTCCAACGTATTCCTTGTCTAATAGAGAGCTATTTGTTTGCACAACATACCAATAGTCTCCTGTTGGTAGCTCTGCGCCATTATATCTTCCATCCCAATATTCACCTACTCTTAAGGTGGCAACCATTCTCCCGTAGCGATCGAAAATATCGAATGTTAAATCTGGGAAATCCTCTACACAACCAGGAGCCCAAGTATCTACTACACCATCGTTATTAGGCGTAAAATAATTAGGAATACATGGTCCAAAAATTTCTATATTTATAACGGCTTCTGCCTGGCAGCCTAAACTATCGGTAACAATAACAGTGTATGTACCTGTTTCTGTTACTTCAAATACATTTGTACTACCGTAATTTTCATTATTAAGTGTGTAAGTATAATCGCCATTACCTCCAGCTGTATTAGCTATAATTTCGCCAGGTTCCTCACCTAACTCTAAGTTTAATGCTAAAGGTTGATAATCTTGAATAGTAAAGAATTCTGAATATTGAATACATCCATTTATATGTTCTACTTCAATATAATGTTCTGCACCGTTTGCAGGATCCACATTTGTAAAGACGTTACTTTCCTGAGGCGTACCGCCATCTAAAGAGAACGTTAACGCGCTAAGATCTGTAATGCTTTCGTCTACAATAACTGTCACGGTGTTTAACAGCGTATTGTCATCACATATATATTCAATATTCAAGGTTGGGTTTATAGATACGCCATCTGGGAACGAGATATTCCATTCAGACTCACAACCTTCTGCATCACGAATATAGACTGTGTGATCGCCACCAGTTAAATTAGTAAAATCAAAGCCTGTTTGTAATGGGCCACCATCTGTATATGTTCCATTATAGTCGTCCATGCTCCAACTGTATGGCAAGCTTCCACCAGAAACATTTATGCTAAAAGCACCATCAGCTTCACCGTCACAGGTTTCTTCAACTGTAGAATCTGCTACAATTTCAAGAATTACAGGAACAGGATCTGTTATTGTAAAAGTATCTGTGTAATAACACCCTAAAACATCTTGAACAATAAAGCTATAATTGCCTGGAGCGAGATTCTCGAATAGATTAGCATCGAAAAACTGATTTAACTGTGGTGAAATAGCATATTTAATTATACCTGTTCCACCACTTGCAGTTATTAGTAAACTACCATTATTGCTCCCGCTGCATGTAACGTCGTTAACTTCAAATTCTACATGTAAAGGTGCGCTTGGTTCTGTTATGGTTACGTTAGCCGACTCTGTAAGACAGTTGTCGCTAGTTACGTTAACTTGATATGTGCCTGCAGCTAACCCTGTAAATATAGCTGGACTATCTTGAGTAGTAGCAACGGTATTACCATTGGCATCCTCTAAAGAATAATTATAATTACCCAAACCTCCTTGAGCAGTAGCCATAATGGTTGCATTATTATCTCCTGCACAATTAATAGTAGGATTAGCAGATTGTAAATTGATGGTTAATTGTGGTAATTGATCTATTGTTATTTCATTAGAAACAGTGGCAATACAATTATTAGCATCTCTAACATAATACTGGTATGTTCCTGATGTTACAGAAATTGTTGTCGACGTATTAAATGTTCCTAATATGTTAGCAAAATTACTGCTGTCACTATACGTGTATGAGCCTGTTCCTCCTGTTGCAGATAACGTTAGTTCGTACAATACAGGACAAGATTGAGAACTCGTGTTTATTAAATTAGCTTGTATTGGTGTAGGTTCATTAATTATAATATCTACTGAAGTTAATTCACAATTGTAACCATCGTTTATTGTTACAGAATAGGTTCCTGCACCTAAATTATTAAATACGTTTGCAGTTTGCGGACCAGATGAACTTGGCGTTGGTAAAATAGTATTTAATGTATATGTGTAATTTGAGCCTTGGCCTCCAAGTACATTATCGATTGTAATAGAAGCATATTGATCTCCAAAACATAATACCGAGTTTGTACTTGGAGTAAAAGTTGCAGTAATTGGATTTGGTAACGACAATACGACATCAACTGAAACAATACAACCTTCGGCATCTCTAACATTAACGGTATAATTTCCAGCCACTAAATTGGTAAATGAGTTGTTCGAAGAATAAGGAACGGTTGAAGTTCCTGTTAATTCGTATTCTAAACTTCCCCAACCACCAGAACCAATAGCGGTAATTGTTCCTAAGCCATCGTTACATGTTACATTGGAGGTTTCATTCGCTGTAAGCGTTAAAGCTTCTGTGGGAGAATTAATAATTACTGTGGCATTCGCTGAACAGAAAGGACTTTCTGTTTCTGTAATCACTACATTGTAATTGCCAGCCTGCATACCGTTTACGGTAAGTGGATTTGTACTTGTGTTTGCATTAACCACTCCTGTTACGGTCGTTCCAGGACTATCAAAAACCTCGTAAGTGTAAGCACCAGAATAATTATTGATGTTAATTTCGAAGCTTCCAGAATTATCTCCAAAGCAAGTTACTGGTACTGCATTAGTAATAGTAATTGTTGGAGCTATAGCAGCTGGTAAAGAAACGATAACGTCTTCAGTACATGAAGTCACTGTATCCAAAATAGTAACTACATAAATGCCAGATGGGACTCCAGAAAAAACAGATCCAGTTAAGGTTATTGAGGCTGGATTTGGATTGATACTGTAGCTATACATTCCTGAGCCATTTGAGCCACTAACTGTAATCTCACCATCATTGTCATTACATGTTGGTAAGGCTGTAACATTAGGTGTTATATTTAATGGTGCAGGAATATCTACGGTTATGCTGTTACCGCAACCATTAGCATCTTGTATTTCTATGGTATGCGTTCCTGAAAATAAATTGGAGATTATAAATGGTGTTGTTTGAGACTGAAAAGCACCACCATTAATACTAAAACTATAGGGTGCGATACCAGCAGAATCTAAAGCGACATTTATTTCATAATTACCTTCGGAAGTTGTACATACATCTCCAACTGCTGCAGAAATTACAGGAGCATCGTCAAGTGGCACCACAACTACTGGACTTGAAATTATACAGCCATAGGCATCTAAAACATGAACATAATAGTTACCGGAATTAACATTAAATGTGCTTGCATTAGCCCAAGCCGTATCTGAGGCTAATGGAGCAGTAGCTGTTGTAGTTATTTGGTACAAATAAGGAGCGGTTCCATTCTGTGCCACAGCACTTATTGCTCCGGAATTAGGATTACAATTTGCATTTTGATCAACTGACACAGCTAATTCTAATAATATAGCAGATTCAGTAATATTAAAAGGAGCTGTAGTCACACCACATCCAGCGTTTGGACCAGACGTTTCTGTAATAGCAACAAAATAATTCCCAAATGGTAAAGGTCCCAAATTCGATACCGTTAGTGAGCCATTAGCATTTACTGTACCTGTTCCTGTAATAGAAGTAGAAGAAAGAGACAAGGAATCGAAAATTTCATAAGAAACTGTAGTTCCTACATTATAGATGCTATTAATTGTAAAAGATACATTGCCATCGTCACTACCAGTACAAGTAATATTATTAGCGCTTAACGCATTTACTGTAAGTGTTGAATTAGTAGGAATAGGAGTAGTTGCAGGCTCGTAATAGCTACATAAAGTAGAGGCGTCATAAACAATAAAAGTATAAGTAACACCAGAAGTTAAACCTGTAAATGTAGCAGATTGGCTTCCTGGACTATCTTCGGCTAACCACGTTCCTGTAGGATATGCTGTTCCTGGGCCTTGGTAAATACTAAAAAAGAATGGACCCATACTACTTAATGTAGAGCCTACACTAACCACAGCTTCACCACCTGCAGCACAATCTACAGTAGTCGTTATATTTATATCTAAGTCTGTTGGAGGTGATGCAACTAATACATTTTGAGCTAAGATAGAACAGCCATTAGCATCAACTACATTAATTTCATACAAGCCAAAATCCACAACATCAAAACTAACAGAGGTTGAACCACTTGTATTTAATTCAGAATTAGAATACCCATTAGTTCCGGTAACAAAATAATTATAAGGTGCAGTTCCACCAGTAACAGAGGTTACAATTACAGAGCCCTGTGAAACACCAGTAGAAGTACAAGTAATATCTACTGTGTCATAATTCATTACCATTGGATCTGGTTGATTTATTATTACTGTATCAGTTGTAAAACAAGAGTTGGCATCTGTAATAGTAATGGTGTAAGTACCAGCTTCTAATCCAGAGGTTTGAGTACCGTAATCTGTTCCAGTTGTATCATTATTAACATTTATAGTAAAAGGAGCAGTACCAACAGTGGTGTCTATTGTAATAGCTATTGCGCCATTAGAATCTCCATGACATAAAATGTTTTGTGTCTCTACGATTGCACTTAAAGTAGGAGGTGTTATTGGATTAATTGTTATTATGTTTGACTCTGCAGTACAATTATTAGCATCTGTAATCTGAAATTGATACGTGCCTGCATTGGAAGTTGAGTAATTAAATGTAGTTCCAGTTGCTCCCAACGATGTATAAGTGCCTCCGTTTATAGATACTGAATTAGTAAATGGAGCGACACCTGTAAGTGTTCCAGAAATTACAGCGTCTGGAGTTGATGTACAATCTAAATCCTCGGTTAAAACCACATTTACGGTTGGTGCTGTAATAGGGTTTATGGTTATGGATTCGTAATAAATACAATCGTTTTCATCACTTACTTGAAACGTATAGGTATCTGGTGTTAAACCTGAAAAAATATTAGATGTTTGATATGGTGTTGCACTTGAAGCTGGCGCTATTATTTGATATTCTAAAACTCCAGTTCCACCTGTAGTTCCAGTTATAGTTACAGTAGATGTGTTTAAAGGGCATGTTATTGGTGTACTATCAAAATCTAAATCTGTAGGTGGGTTTAACGGTTCAATAGTAATATCGTTAGTTGCTATCGTACAATTGCTTGCATCTTGGACAATTATTGTATAGGTTCCTGCTGTTAAACCTGAAAAGATATTACTGGTTTGAAAGGTAATACCATCAATACTATATTGGTATGGTACAGTACCTCCTGATACTCCAGTAACTGTAATAGTTCCATTTGTATTACAAGTATATGGAGAAGTTAATGTTGCAGTACCAATAATAGGATTACTTTCTAGTATACTAACTGTTTGCGGATCGGTAATACATACTGAAGAACCCATTGAGTATTGAAGCACAACATCGTAATCACCAGCCGATAGTCCAGTAAATACAGGCGAATTAAAAAAGGAGTTGCCACCATCCACACTATATTCAATACTGTTACCATTTGCTGCAGTTACGTTTATGTTTATTGATCCTGTAGCTGCTCCAGCACAGGCAATATCTGTAGATACAATATTAAAAATAGGTTCTAAAGTGGCGTCTACTGTAACGGTTGTACTTGCGCTACAGTTATTAGAATCTACTACCATAATATTATAATCTCCTGCGGCTGTAACTACAATTTCTGGTACAGTTTGAAACGTGGTTGTGCTGTTAACAAAGTAAAAATAAGGAGGTGTTCCTCCTATAGGATAAACCGTAATTTCACCATCTGTACAGGTTAAAGGTATAGTTACTGCTGCTGTAACTGTTAATAATGGTGGTTCTATAATTGTTATGTCTTCAGAATAAGTACAACCATTTTCGGTTTCTACAGTAGCAGTGTATGTTCCTGGGTTTAGATTTTCGAAAATATAAGTATTTTCTAAAATTGGTCCAACACTATTAACCAAGTTTCCATTTTCGTATATGTCATATGAGTATTGTGGATCTACATCATTGGCAGCCAGTTGAATACTGCCTTTGTCTCCATGACAAAGAGGCTGTGTAATAACAGATGATACAGTAAAATCTCGATCCCTAATTTGAACATCTGGCACTGTAAAGACACAAGGATTGGTTGGTACACCAATTTGTCTGATATAAACAGTATAAATTCCTGGTGTAGTAATTGTAAACACATTGCTATTTTGATAGGTAATATCGTCAAGACTATATTCGTAACCTGAAGGCACATCGTTAACAGTAATGCTTCCTGGTGTTGTACAAATAATATCTGTAGCAACTACGGTAGGGTTTAATACATTTTTATAGACATTAAAATAGAATTGTACAAAACAGCCTCCAGAGTAATTGATGGTTAACCTAAATTGTCCTGCAGCATTTGCTAAAAAATTAGGACCTGTACCTACTTGGTTCCAAACACAAGCACTATCCTCATTAGCACAATCTTGATTTGAGACCGCTGTACAACTTGATTCATCTAATTGCTCCCAAATAATGGATGTTGCACCAGAAATATTTGTTTCTATATCTCTAGAATCATTAGCACCGCATAAAAAGATATTTGGTAACAGTTTACCATCGTTAGGACAGGTAACAACTTCATCTGCATAAGGAATAACAGGGTTTTCAATAGTACCACCAAAAAGTTCTACTACAAATTCTTGCTCAATAGATTGACAAGGAGCAATTGCAGTATTAAAAACGTAATAAGTACCTGTTTGCGTTACAGTTATATTTTGGTTAGTTCCAATTACAGGAGTACCACTCGCATTCGTAGACCATGAATAGGAGTCGTAGCCATTGGCAGCAGTTAACTCAACGCTGTTACCACATAGAATAATATTTTCACTGAATTCGCAATCAAGATCTGCAAGGAAATTAGTTGCCTGTGGTGTTAGCAAACATCCAGTATTACTGCTTAAACTTGGATCGTCCGTAATTTGAAAAGTTGGATTATAAAATCCGTTGTAAGTTGCAAAAGCTTGATTATTTATAATATTAGAACAAGCATCAGCGAGTTGATTACAGTTGTCAACCACTTGAGCTTCTATACGAATCTCGTACACTGGATCATTTTCTTCAACTAAATAGTCTTCAATAGCAAAAATAATTTCTCTCGTTGTAGGGTCATAACTAACTACGGTAACGCCAGGAGGTAAAACTAAATCGGTTGGGTAATTAAAAATGATATTTACTGGTAAAATATCTCTAATTTGAAAGTTAGTTGCATGGTCATTTCCTGTATTTTGAAAACCAATAACATAATTTAAAGAAGAACCTAAATCTACTACTTGGCCACCAATATCGTTACCGGAATCATCTTCTACAATTTTTGTTAAAACAATATCTGGTTCAATAATATCTACAGCAAATGCGAAAAAATATTGAAAGTAGGTGTCACCATCGGTCTCTAAAGTAACTGTGGCCGATGTTGCATCATTTGCAATAACCGAATTGCCTGGATTTGGTATTGCCATAACGCCTGTATCGAAACCCAAAGTATTGGTGCTATTAGGCACTCTATTATTAACAGGGAATGCACTTAACTGTGTGACAGAACTATTAAAAAAATTATTTACTGGGCGATCAACGGCAGACAAGTTAATACCGTTAAGTAACATTTGGTCTCCCAGTATTGGACTATCTCCTTCTAAAGTAGCAAAAGCAAAATTAGCTCTTACTGGAGCAGGAGCAGGTACAGTTCTAAAGCCATCGATAGGAATATCTAACGATTGATTATTTGCTAAACTAATGGCAGTAAAGCCATCAAAACTTGTAATAGATTTACCAGGTAGTGTAGGATCTTCGTAGACAACAAAAAGTGACCATCCAGCAGATTGGCCTGTACCATTATAAGGATTAAATGTTGCAGTTTCACCCAACCCTGAAGACACATTTGCAACAGTATAAGTGCCTAAGTCTACACCAGATCCAAAGCCTGTAACGATAGCTGTAACATCTGCAAAACAAGCGTATGAAAAGCTATTACCACCATCCACAGAGTTACCATTTGCATCGTAGATAATTGTACCTTGAATATCGTTATACCCACCTACAGGGCCTTTAAACTTTACACTGTCTATTGGTTCATTTCCAGGATTTACAGCTCCCCAATACAGCCCTGCATATATTATTCTATAACAGTTTGGATTTGGTATTTCTAAATCTGAACTTGAAGAGCTAAATGTAGAGGTATCTCCATCAATGTCGATATATTGCATATCTACATTATGGTTGTATGTGGAATTATTATTAAAAGCATTATTATTTGGCCCAAGAATATTATTTCCAATAAGGACAATATCTCCTTTTAAATCTTGATCGAATCGTGGTGTAAAAGGTTCGTAGTTTTGGGCGTAGGATAGCAGGCAGAAAAATAGCAATGAAATAACGAGGGTTATTCTAACATAAGTAGGGCTTTTCATGATATTAAATTTTATTACTTTCCTGTCTACAACTTGGGCGACGCTGACAACAGAATTGGGATTGTTAATTTTCTATTTTTACTATAGTCATATTAGTGTTATATAATTTGTTTCCTTTAGCGTTTAAGGATTGGTTAGCAGCTTGAATATTATCGAATTTATTATAGTATATGTAATATTTACTTGAGTTGAGGTCATAGAAGAAGTTTACATCTGCCTGACCAGATTGAATGACCTTAGTTAAAAAGGCATCACGTTTTGCAATATCACTGTGTATTGCAATTACTAAGTAAAATCCACTTTCTTCACGAGATACATTTTTTAAAATTTGAATATTTTCACTCGGTTTTTCTCCAAAGTCAAAATCATTTAATGTAAGTGAAGTGGTGTTTGTAATACTATTATCTTTTAAGTTTTGTAAGGTGCGTCTATCTTGTGTGTAGCGCTCATCATCATTATCAAACGCAGCACGTTTAATTCTTCTTCTACGTTCAAATTCTGTAGATATTTTAATGTTTTTTAATCTTTCATCTAACTTATTTTTAGATTTTGTAGCCTCTTGTTGTTCTAACTCTAATCTTTTTATTGTTTTTCTGTAGTAAAGATCAACGTTATCTAATAGTATAATTCTTTCCTCCGAAGTGTCTTCGTATAACTTTTTTAAAGTGTTTATTTCTTCGTTTCTTACCGTAATAATATTTTCTAAGTCAGTTTTTATTGCATTCAACTTTTTATTTTCTTCAGAGATACTTTTAAAAGGTTTTTGTTCAACAGCAATACCTTGTTCACTTAAATCATTTTCTTCTTTTAAATCCTTAAGATCTTGATTTTTAGTTTCAACCAATGATTCCAAACGCTTTAATAGCTGGCTTTGAGACGCTTTCGATGCCTCGGTTTGCTGTGTCAATGCGAGCATAGATCTTTCAATTGCACTGGAAGGTTCTATGATGATTTCCTCTTCGGTTTGGGCATCAGTTTCAACTTTATCTTGTTCTGCTAAAAGTTTCGCTTGTGCATCAGCTTCAGCTTTTGCTTGTTGTTCTGCTAACCGTTTTACTTGTGCATCGGCTTCAGTTTTTGCTTGTTGTTCTGCTAATAGTTTTGCTTGTGCATCAGCTTCAGCTTTTGCCTGTTGTTCTGCTAATAGTTTTGCTTGTGCAACGGCTTCAGCTTTTGCTTGTTGTTCTGCTAATAGTTTCGCTTGTGCATCAGCTTCAGCTTTCGCTTGTTGTTCTGCTAATAATTTTGCTTGTGCATCGGCTTCAGTTTTTGCTTGTTGTTCTGCTAATAATTTTGCTTGTGCATTGGCTTCTGCTTCTGCTTGTTGTTTTGCTAATAGTTTTGCTTGAGCATCGGTTTCTGCTTTTGCTCGTTGTTCTGCTAATAATTTTGCTTGTGCATCAGCTTCAGCTTTTGCCTGTTGTTCTGCTAACGGTTTTACTTGCTCATCGGCTTCTGCTTTAGCTTGTTGTTCTGCTAAGAGTTTTGCTTGCGCATCAGCTTCAGCTTTTGCCTGTTGTTCTGCTAACAGTTTTGCTTTTGCATTGGCTTCTGCTTTGGCTTTTCTTGCTACAACTACGTTTTGATTTGTTTTAGAGCGTGTAGTTTTAGCCTTTTTACGTTTTTTATTATCGGTTGAAAATAAACCGCTTACATCATCACCACTGCTGTATTCATATCTTTGGGTATTTTTAAATCTATAGGCAAGTGAAATTTCATGTGAGGAACCAAATGCGGTTAAATCACCTATTGCTTTCTCGAAATTATATTCAATAGCTATTTGAGGTGAAATATTAATACCTAAACCACCAGAAACACCATAAATGTTGTTGTAACCAACTTGTGCCCAAATTCCTTTAGGTACGGTTAACATAGCAATTCCAGAAAGTGTAGTGTTATCTTTTCTAAATTCAGATTGTATTAAGCCAGTAAACTTACTTTCATCAAAAAATCCTCTTGTATTAATATACCCTGTATACATAATATGTCCTTGAAAACTTTTTTCTGGATCTTCCTCAAGCATCATCGATGATTCTAAATTGTATGCTATGATGTTTTTAAGTGTTATACCAAAATCGAAAAACCCTGTTCCATAGTTAATGGCTGGATTTGCATTAATCAAGAAGTTTTCCGGAATATTTTCTACTGATGGATCATTGAAGTTGGTAATTACTTTTCCTGTATTTAATCCGCTTTTGTATGCGCCAATATTAAGACCAAACGTAAGGTTACTATCTCTTTCTAATCTTACATTATATGCGAAATTTAAAATACCACCAAAGGTCGTTAAAACACCATAATTTTGTTGAAATACTCCAATACCAGCACCAATATTTTCGCCAATTCTTCCAGAATAGCTAGCCAAATAGGTTAGTGGAGCATCATTAAATTGAACCCACTCTCTTTTATTAGATACACTAATGTATTTGTTTTGTTCTCTTACAAAACTAAAGGTTGGGTTTATAGTAAATCGATTAAAGGTTAAAGAGTTTCTTAACGGCAAATTAAACGCAACAACACCATTATCTTCTTGAGAATAGAACAGCTGTATAGAACAGAAGCATAATACTATTAACAGAAGTTGTGTTTTCATATTATTTAATAATGGTTATTGAGCCTTTTTTAGTAGTATTATCTGATGTGGTAATCACATAATAAAAGACTTGATTAATGCTTGTGGTTTTTACATTTTCTGTTGGCCAATTGTTAAGATAGTTATCTGTGCTTAATACAACTTCGCCACGATTAGACATGATTACAACTTGCGTATTTGTACCTGTTACATACTTTGTAGGTATCACCCAAGTATCGTTTATATTATCTCCATTTGGACTGATAAGATTAGGGATGTCTTCTACGTCTGGAAAAAGATCTAAGGCTTCATTAATTTCGAAGAAGAAACTTTTTGAACCTGTACAGCCTGAGGTTTCAGAAACAACAACTTCGTAGTTACCAAAAGCTGTGGCTTCAAAATTATCTTCAGTAGCATTAGAAATTAAATTGCCATTTAAATACCATTCGAATTGCGGATTATTTGCTGTTGTAGTTACCATTACTAACAGAGATTCACCTTCTTCAATAGTGTTTATTTCTTCTACATTTAAAGAGCCTTCAAACAATTCACTTACCAAAACAATAGCTCCAGAAGCGGAACAGTTTCCTAAGTTTACTTGTACAGCATAAGTGCCAGACTCTGTTGTTTCGTACATTTGGTTTGTGGCTTCTGGAATGCTTACACCATCTTTGTACCATTGGTAGCTGTTTCCTCCAATTGTGCTAAGTGTTGTTGCACCTTGATCTGGACAAAATGGGTTGCCTAAACTTGAAGAAATCCCGGCATTTGCCTCTCCAGATATAACCTCTGTAATGGTTACTCTATTTGAAAAGGAGTTAGAGGTACAGGTACCGTAATTTGTTTCTACAAAATATGTTCCTTCTTGACTTACAGTAAGAGAGGCGCCATCTGCGACAAAGACTGAAGTTGTTGGCCCTGTTTCTTTATACCATTTATAATTAAGTGAAGGATAATTTAATGGTGAGTCGTTATTTCCTGAGCCAGGATTGTCTATAGTTAGGAGGTAACTTCCGCCAGAGCAATAAGCTCCTGTCTCTACTAAATTATTTATTGAAAATGGTGCATCTTGAATTTTGTAGTAAGCAGCAAATGAAGCCGACCCAGAACTAGTGGCTACAGGTGCGCTACTTTTAATTCGAATTCTATAATTCTCACCATTAGCGGTGGTTGGTAGTGAAAAATCTACAGTAGCTGGAGAGGTGGTAATAGCTCCAGGATTAGATGTGAATATTGTAATAGCATTAGAAAAATCTCCATCAGGACTGGATAGCTCGATCGAAAATTGATTAGTTGCGCTTAATCCATTTTCTGGCGAAAAAACAAATGTAGTAGAGTAGGTATTAAAATTAGCATTGGCACATGCCTGACTAAATCCTAAACTTGGTGTTCCTATAACTATTTGTGCATGGCTTTTTAATTGTATAATACAAACAAAAAGACATATTAATACATACAGGTTGTATTTTTTTGGGAAGGTATACATTGGTGTGATTTGTAATTCTGTCTATAGGCTATTATGGTGTTTGTAGGTATTATTAATTGTTTTAATTAATTTGTTTTCATATTATTTTTAGTCGTTTCTGGAAGCGACAATTCTATTTATTCTTAGTCTGTAATCTGGATGTTTTGAATTTTTAGCATCAATAAAGGTTTCAGAATCTGGTCCTTTTGAGTACACATTATTAAAAGCACTACTACCGTACCAATTCTCTAAATCCTCATTATTCTCATTATTTTTAATAAAAATGTTACCGTTACAATTATTAAAATAAGTTTGCGTAAATACTATTTTTTCTAAACTGTCATTATTAATTTTAATCGTTCTATCTAAAATAACTGCAGGATTAAAACCAGAGATAACACTTCTGTCAATATTGCAAGAAGCATTGTTTGCAATGTATATGGCTTCGTTAACTAAACCAACCTTAATATCGTAGTCTAAGTCGTTACTAAGGTTAAGTAACGTTAGATTTTCTGCATTTACAATGGTATGATTTTTAGTAGCATCTCCATCGCCTTCTGCATCATGATTTAAAATATATAAGCATCTTGAAGCTTCAGCTCCAGAAACATAAGGCGACTTTACAGCTAAAGAATTGGTTATAGTACATTGGGCACCATAATTTATTTTATAATCATTACTGCTCGATTTGTAAGAGACTAATTTATCTAAATTAACAGCACCACCTAAAATGCCGAACGAATTACCAGCACAATAACTTACCATGATGTTATTAAGTGTAGTCTCGTTACCAACGCCAGCTAAAGTAAGGCCGTTGTAATAACCGTAGTTTTTAGTTCTCTTTCCAGCATATTCAATTCTAACATAGTTTAAGACACCAGAATTACTTTCTGTATTCTCACCACCATAGATAATGTTTTTAGGATTTTTGGTATTTAACCCATAATTTAAAGAGGTTTGGCTTTCAATTTTGTTTGTAGGAGCATCACCCAAAATAAATAGTCCTCCCCAATCGCCTGGTTTTTTTACACTTCGGCTGGAAGTAAATACTATTGGATCTGTATTTGTGCCATGAGCGATTATGGTACTACCATTGCTAATTGTAAGAGAGCCTTTGGTTTTAAAATCGCCTATTATTAATGTGCCAGGTTCAATTATTAATGTGGTGCTGTCTGTTACAAAAACATCACCTAATAAAAGATAAATATCTTTCTTATACAATTTTGTATCCTTTGTTATATCACCACTAAGTATTTGTGTGGGTTTACCATGTTCAATTTTATTAGGCTTAAATTCTGTCCAAGGGTTCAACCAGTTATCAAATCCAGTAATTCCTTTTTCTTGTTGAGCAAACACATTAAAACACGTAAATAAAAGGAGAAGTGTTAATTGGGTGATATTTTTCATAGTGGTTAAGTTTGTTTTATGTATTATTTGGGGCTAAAATACTTATCAAACATAAATATTATTCACATGAAATGCAAATTATATCGATAAAATGCATGTAATTTAATATTTTATAGTTTTTTTCTTACAAAAATAGTTCTATTTGCTTATTATCAATGTACAATTAAGTGTCATTGCAGAAGTTGTAAATAGAAATAACGTGTTTCAGCTTTATTAAAAAACATGTTAATCTATTTTAAAATCATTATAGGTATGAAGCGATTTTAAGGTTTCTTCATAAAATAATATAGCAGCTATTAAATCTTTAGTATCGGAGTAGGGCAATATTGATTTTTGAAAGGTCACAGTGCTGTCAAAATACTCAACAGATGCTTCTTGGTTTGCTTCCAATGCTTTTTTGTTTTCTTTAGTTTCAGGAATTCCTAAACTATACATTGTAACATTTGGTTTGGTTGCAAAAGCAATATTAGGTAATATATTTACTATAACTTCTATACGCTCTACATATAATTTTAGTAATTCGCCTTTAGATAGTTTATTAAGCTCTTCTAAGTTATGGTATTTAGAAATACTTACTTTGCCACTTATTAATTTAATTTGATCTTTTTGTTTTTGTGCGAAACCGATACTTATTAACATAAAAAAGATAACGGTAAGTAGGGACGTTTTTGCTTTCATTTTGGGAGATATATTTTATTTGAATTAAACAAATCTATATAAATTATAGAAAAAAACAACTGATTTCAAGATTTTTTTTAAGATTTTTTTATCGTGTAAATGTTTCTTTTATCGGATAAACGGTGTAAACATTAGATAAAACGCATATTTTTACGACGAATTACTTGGTAGTGAATTACTGCAAATCTCTCCTTTAAAAAAGAGATTTTTTCATTTAAGAAGACCTTATTAATCACAAAAAAACTTCCAAAACAAGTCTTGTTTTTCCTTTAGATGGATTCTTTTTAAAATACTTTTAGAGTCTCGAATGCATTTTAATTATAATAAAAATGTCTTCTCTATTCACTACAGTTCCATTTGCGGTTCATCGAAATTATTGACTTTATAAAACATTTAAACGTGTAATTATGAAAGTGATACGATTTTTAGTGACATTTTAAAATATAACAGCCATTTTTAAATATTGTAAATCGCTATTATTATGAAATTGTTACTCACTTTTACCTTATTTCTCTTCTGCTCATTAAGTTTTGCACAAGAAGCAGATTTTTTAGAACGTAGTCCTATTTATGATTATACAACATCAAATTTAAATAACAGAGATACAATTCCAGAGTATGTTTTAAAGGAGAACAAACTAAAAATAACTGGAGTTATATATAAAAATGATGGAGTTACACCTGCAGATAATGTGCTTTTTTATATAGAACAAGCCAATGAAAATGGTGACTTTGAATTAAAAAAGAAAAACGAAAAACGCTATGTACACCATAGAGGATGGATAAAAACAGACTCTAACGGTCGCTATACTTTTTTTACTTTTATTCCTGGAAACGACAGACGTTACAATCAATTAAAGCAAATATTTCCTATTATTAAAGCGCCATCTCAAGCTGAATATGAATTAGAGAGTTTACTCTTTGAAGATGATCCTTTACTAACAAAACTCTGCCGTAAACGTTTAATAAAAAAGGGAGACCCAAGCAGGATACTTACACCAAAGCTTACAGATGGAATTTTTGTAGTGAATAAAGATTTTGTTTTAAAACGCTATAACGAACTTTCTCAATAATATTATCGTTCTAAATAATTTTTATGCCAAAGGCTTTAGATACTTGCTATCTACGTAAAACGTTCCAAAAGGTATAAGCGAACCCATTAAAATAATAATAAACGTTTTTGTATCCCATTTGTAAGTTGAGCGTAAAAAAATTGCTAATGCAACATACCCAACAAACAAGAGGCCATGAGGCATGCCCAATAATTTCACATACTCATCATTTCCGTTTGGCATGCGCTTATAAATTGCAGCCAACATTAATAGTAAATAAGAAATACCTTCTAAAAAGGCTACAATTCTAAAGATTTTAAGCATAATAATATAGTCGTAATTAAAGTGCAAATTTAATGAAAACCATGTTTTAAGCTATGCCTATGCTAAAAAAGATTATAAAAAAAAAGGGCGTAAAATGTGTTATCTTTTTTTAATTAACTAAGTTATAACAAATTACAATTTATGGCGTTTAATTGAGTAAGCGATTACTTTATTCAATTTCAGGATTATTAAATCTTTTTATCTTTATGGTTTTTACATTTCTGATAACCAGTAATTTATAATATGATTATTAACATTAAATTGTGAAAATTATTTCGCATCTTTGGTACATTAATTGTATACTATATATAACTTTAAAATTTAAAACCAATTTATGAATAAAACATTTAAGTACTTAGCGATAGCATTTATCATGTTTATCGGTTCGTTTACATTTGCTCAAGGTGAATTACCTCTTGTGTCTAAAAAAGTTATAAGTCCTATTGCAACATTAGAAAGTGTTGAATTACAACGGCTGTTAGAAACTGAAATTAACGCAAATTCTGCGTGGAAACAGCTTATAAGAAATAAAAAAATGTCTATTGGTATTGTCGATTTAACAGATGAGAGTAACATTAAATATGCTGGTCTTAATGATGAGCATATGATGTATGCTGCAAGTCTGCCTAAAATCGCCATTCTTTTAGCAGCTATGGATGCTATTGATAAAGGAGAATTAATAGACAGTAAAGAAGTGCGAAAAGATATGCGGTTGATGATAAGCAAATCGAACAACGCAGCGTCTACACGAATGATTGACCGAGTGGGTTACGAAAAAATAGAAGAGGTACTTAGAGCGCCTAAAACCAAACTCTACGATGAGGAAGTAGGAGGTGGACTATGGGTAGGAAAAAGGTATGCTTCTGGAGGAAGACGTTATCCAGAACCTATTAAAGGTCTAAGTCATGCTGCGACCACGAAGCAGGTTTGTAGTTTTTACTATCAGTTAGCATTAGGGAATTTAGTAAGTACTGAACGTTCTAAAGAAATGTTAGATATTATGAAGGATCCAGCGTTACACCATAAATTTGTAAACACATTAGATAGAATAGCTCCAAAAGCGACTATTTATAGAAAGTCTGGTTCATGGAAAAATTACCATGCAGATTCTGCTTTGGTTTGGGGACCTAAACGTAAATATATTATTGTAGCACTAATAGATAATGATTTTGGTGAACAAATTATCAGGAATTTAGTGGTGCCTATAGAGAAAGTTCTAAAAAAATCACGTTCTTTAGCAAAGAAATAAAAAACATTTAGTTGCCCTTGCTAAAAAAAATTTTTAATAAAACATTTGGACTAAGAGATGGTGAAATATACATCTCTTTTTTAATGCAGTTATATATCTTTTTAATTATAACTGTTTTATTAATTGTTAAACCAACTGTTAACGCATTATTTGTTAATGAGTTAGGAGCAGATAGTTTACCTTACGGTTATCTCTTGGTGGCTTTGGTAGCAGTGATAACCGCTACGTTCTACAATAGGGCCATTACAGAATTTTCGCTTTTAAAAGTTACAATTGTCTCACTAGTTGTATTTAGTTTAGGGTTTATAGCCTTAAGTTTGATTTTGCACTTTGGGATTCTTCATAATTGGATTCTCTATTTTTATTATTTAAGTATATCCTTATTCGCTGTAGTTGCTACCTCTCAGTTTTGGATTTTAGCAAACATGGTATTTAATGCAAGAGAAGCGAAGCGGTTATTTGGCTTTATAGGAGCAGGAGCTATTGCTGGTGGCGTGTTTGGTGGCTATTTAACAAGTATTATTGTTTCTTCTTACGGCAATAAATTTGCAATATTTCTGGCAGCAATTTTGATTTTGTGTTGTATTCCAATTATTCAGAAAATTTGGAAATTAAGAATTCAGAAAATGACAACCTATGTTAGAAAGCAACGTAAATACAACGATGCTAATGCTCAGGCATCGTCCTTAAAACTCATTTCAAAGTCTAAACATTTAACGTATTTAGCACTTATTACAGGAATAAGTGTTATTGTGGCTAAACTTGTGGATTTTCAATTTAGCGATTTTGCTAATAAAGCCATAACTGACTCTGACGAGTTAGCTTCATTTTTCGGGTTTTGGTTTTCAACATTTAATGTTATTGCCTTAACGCTTCAACTATTTGTAACTAACCGTTTTCTTAGTCGTTTAGGCGTGTCTTCAACCTTGTTAATTCTGCCATTAGGTATTGCATTAGGGAGTTTATTATTTTTAACTTTTCCAGAATTATGGGTATTGGTTATTATTAAGGGAATCGACGGTAGTTTTAAACAATCTCTTAATAAAGCAGCGTTAGAATTGTCCATCATGCCAATTCCTCTTAATATTAAAAATCAGGCTAAATCTTTTATCGATGTTGCTGTAGATAGTGTTGCCACTGGTATTGCTGGGTTTTTACTTATTTTTTTAATTAAAAAATTAGATTTAAGCACATCGTATATTACGGTGATTATTCTGTTATTTGTTTTTATATGGATTCTATTAATTTACAGATTGAGAGAAGCGTATTTTAATTCGTTCAGAACTAATATCCAGAAGACTTTAGTGGTTAAAGAAAAACGAAAAGAACGAAAAAAATACGAAACCACTTTAGTCGCTTCAAGACGCATATTAAATTCTGGAGGTGAAGCTGAAATTTTAAGCCTGTTAGAGCAGTTATCGTCTTATAGACTAATTGCCTTAAAAGACAGTATAATAAGTTTGTTAGATCATCCTTCAAGTCTTGTTAAAACAGCTGCAATCAATCAGTTATTTCAATACGATAAGGGTACAGCTATAAGTAAAGTAGAATCTTTAGTGGTAGAAGGGAGTGATAATGTAGTCTACACAGCGTTAGATTATATTATTCACCATTCGTATATTAATACCAATACATTTTTCGATAAGTATTTAAATCATGAAAGTAAGTATATTTCTAATGTCGCATTGTTGTGTCTTGCAAAAGAAGGTAGAAACAATAACAAGCTTTCTGTTAAGTATAATCTACATTCCAGAATTTCAGATCGAATAAGGCTATTAAACTCTCCAGAGGGGTTTAGTAGTAAAGAAGCCGTTTCCGAGTTATTAATTACCATTGCCTATTCTGGCATTTCTAAATTCTATCCTTTTATCACCGTGCATTTAAACAACCGTGATCCATATATTGTTAATCATGCAATTGAAGCTGCAGGGATTTCTTCCGACCCTCGTTTTATAGATGATTTGTTAGAATATTTAACAATTAAAGCGCATAGAAAATCGGCTGTTAAAGCTTTAAAAAGCTACGGAACAGGCATTACTAAAACCATTCTTGATTTAGACAAAAGAGAAGATTTACAAGACAGCATTAAACAGCATTTACCTAAAGTAATAGGTGCATTTAATTCACAGAATTCGGTTAAAATTTTATTGAGTTTACTTAAAAGTAATGATGTGATTATTAGATTAGAATCGTCCAAATCGTTGCTAAAATTAAGACAGCGTAATCCATCTTTATTTTATAACAAGCGCGTTTTTAAAAGAGCCATTCTTAGAGAAAGCAAATATTATAAAAACACTATTGATGCGATCGCTTCTTTACAAAATACTATTAACAATTCGCTTTTAGAGCCTAAAAATGACAGTGATACCGAAGTTTTTATTGCAAGACAAAGTTTAATAGAGGTCTTGGAAGAACAACTTAACAGCAGTTTAAAATGCATCTTTAAATTATTAAGTCTGGTTTACGATGAGGCAGATATTGATGTTACATATTCAGGACTATTTAGTGATATAAAAGAAGCGCGTGTTAATGCCTTAGAGTTTTTAGACAACTTATTAAACGCTCAACTAAAACAACGTGTTTTTCCTTTAATTGAGCATACTATAATAGAGGAGGATAACTTCGATTCTAAGGTCCTTAAAATCAATCTTATCCCTGAAAAGGCTTACATTAAAATGCTTATAAAAAGACGAGGCAAACGCGTAAAGTTAGAAGTGCTTCATCTTATTAAAGTATTGGATGACAAATATTATGTGCCAATAGTAACTCCTTTAAAAAAGCATCAAAATAAAGACGTGAAGTTTTTCGCTTATTCCACTATAGAAAGTCTAACAAATATTAGGCCTTAATTAGCGCCATTATCTCCACCTTCATCATCTTTATCTTTAAAATTTTCATCTAATTTAGCATCAGAATTCTCGTTGTTCTTGGCTATTAAATCATCGATTTTACTTGCTAAATACATGTGAGCACCTGCAGAGTTTTTGTTTAGTACATTAGACATTAAACAAACAATGTATTTCGAGCCATTATCTGGATGTTCTACAATTATTACAGAATTCATATAATTAAATACGTTCCCTGCATAATTTCTACAATCAGGATTTTTTGTTCTATCGCACTTGTAGAAGCTACCCGATTTAAAATAAACAGCAGCACTATCTAATCTATTAGATTTTGCATAACGAATACGTCTGTCTGTAGAGTAGAGCAGGCGTTTCATTTCAAGACTTGTTTTTTCGTCTACAATTTTACCTTGTTCTAATTTTACCAGCCATTTCATCAAGCCTTTAGGTGTACCAATACTGCCACCTTTTCTACCAACATATTTTCCAGCTGGACGCGTAAACATACCGCCAAGACGCCAATCGTCCTCTGTAATTCCCAAATCTCTTAAGGGTTGATTTACAACAGTATTTGCTAAATTAGTTAAACTATCTCTTGGTGTATCTTTAAAATAGTTTTCACTTTGCTCCTCTGTTAAATTCACATAATCCGAACCAAATGCTGCCATAAGCATCGCCTCACGGTACATAACACTTGCAGCACCATTATTACTAACTGAAACCATATGGTCTAACCACTCGAATAGGGAGAAGGTATCGCTGGCAACAACTTGTCGCTTTACCAATTTATCCTTTTCAATATCGTAAATAGGAATGGTGTGGTGATCTCCTGTTCCCCAATAACGAGAAGATACTTTAATGTCCTTTAAGTACATAATGCGATCTTCCCAATTCTCACAAACATTAGCCATTTGTGTAAATACAGCATTTAAAACAGCAATTTTACCTACACTACCAGGTTGGTAACCTACATTTTCTCTATGAGATGCATATTTTAATTCGTCTGGATTTGTCATATCCATTACAGCAATAGAATAATTCCCACTTGGTATTAGTCGCTTTATTTTTGCTGAAAATTCTGGGTCGTCAACTAACAAGTCGTTAATACTATCTTCTGTTTTCGACGTTAAATTTAATTTAATATCTGCCAATTTTTTATAGGCTCCAAAAGGTATACGGTTGTATGGTACACTGTCTATCTGCATTTTTTGTATTTGGTACAAGCGCTTAATTCCTGTACGCTCGTAACCATCTATTGGGTAAGATATAAACCCAAAAGAGAGTAATATGCATAGGCCAATTGATATGTAAAATATATTTTTCATCTTATAATTTTTCTGAAAGATTAATCATTTTATCTGCTTCTATTTTTGGAGAAATTGAAGAAAGGTATTCTGAACTTTTCGCCTGCTTGTTCTCTACAAACGGACGAATTTGAAACAACCACAACTTATCGTCTTTAAAACCAAATTCCACATCGTAAGCCTGGTTTGAACCATCTTGATGTTTGGCCATTGTTTTTCTAATTTTACCAGCCATTTTTCTTATTTCGGCAATATTTTTAGCGTTAAGAATTGGGGCTTCAAAAGAGGTGACATATTGTTTTGTACCTCCATAATCTGGCAACCGTATGTAATCGCTTTGTCTTGCTGGCGCCAATAATATATTATTTTCTGAAGTAATTAAACGTGTCTCTGCACTTTGTCCGTCTACAGCGCCTCCAGCACCACGACTAAAGGCGACGGTTAAATCGTTATCATTTCCAGAATTAATTCCTTTGGTAATCATAACACCAGAATAATCCACATCCACACTTGGAATTATTAAAATTGAAGGAAACACGTTTTCCGGATTACTTAAATATTTTTGTCTCCATTTAAAGCTACGCTCTGTATAAGCACTTGCCCAAACACGTTTAATACCTTTAATAATTTCGTCTTCTGCCTTAATATTAAACAACGTTAAATTTAATCCGGCTCCAGTAAATTCTTTTAAATCTTCCATATTGGTATCGCTGCGTAAAAAGACAGGTACATTACCAATACTATTCCCGAAGGCCGATTTAAAATTCGCTTTCATGTCATTAACAAAATTATCTTCTAATGGCATGTTAATGATGGCTTTGTGTAGCACATCTAAAGCATCTAACTGAAATTTTTCTACATCTGCTTCACTTTTGTTTTGTGAACGTAAAATAGCAGCTCTTTCAAAAGTATTGTTTAAATATTGCCAATAGGTTTTGTCTTGGTTTGGCATTTGCTGGTTCATGTGGGTTCTAAAAATTCCGAATGGAATAATGACACCTTCCACCACTTGTTCTGGAAATAATTTTTTAAGTTCTCCTAAATTAGCTGCTTTCGGTCCGCATAATTTTCCAGAATCGCTGGCATCTACATCACGCATATTAATAACTTTAGAAACATCTAAACGAATCTGGTCTACAGGAACGGCAATTACATTTTTACTTCGTTCTTTTTTACTAAAAAGTTCTTTTTCGGTTGATGTCATATCGTCTTCAGCTTTCAATATCACATTACCTTTATTAGATACTGCATAAAACACATTTTTACCACTGTATTTTTTCATTGCCTTTAAGTTATCGTAAGATAATGCTGCATTTGGAATACCTAAATTACGTGCTAAAAGCTGCACGTGAGAAACTAAATTACCTTCAGAAACCGTCATAATTCCTGCCACTGGTTTTAAGTCGTGAGGAGGCTTTTCGAAGATATAGATGTTATTTGTATTAACTTCAACCTTATCTGGGTTTCCATCTACTACAACCAATTCTCCAAAAGCATAACCTGGGTTTAAACCGCGAATGGTGCTTTGGTTTTTAATAGTCATAACCTCGTTATTAATGTTTGAAGTTTTAGCTACAAAGGCTCCTAAATCGCCAACAGTTTCGCCTAAACTTAATGCAACACTACTTCTTACACGATCGTCTATAAAGCCATAAGTAAGCGGCTCGAAAGCTGTGTATTTATCTACAATGTCTTGATAATTGGCTTTTACCATAGAGGCACTCCATTCCACAATACTTCTGCTGGTAGTGAGTAACTGATTTAGCTCATTAATGCTAAGTTCATTTTTAGATAGTTTCTCGTTAATTGAAGTTTCAATGGCATTGTATTCCCATTGTTCAATTAAACCTGTCCCAGAAGCTGCACACGATAAAATATTGATTTTATCTAAGCTTTCGCCAATTGTTGTAGTTTCCCAATTTTGAGTCTCGGTTAACAACGTATGTTCTAATTTATTAGATAAGTCTAATAATTGTAAACGATTTTTACTGCTTTTATAGCTAAGAATGTTTTCACGAATTTCCAATAGGGTATTGGCGATTTCCGATACAAAAGACGCTGGTGTTTTATTTTTTTTATTTGAAGCTATAAAATCCTGAATCTTTTTAGTGGTGGGATTAGATGATGGTAAAGATTGCATTTCCTTTTCCAGCCTTTCAAAATCTATAGGCGCATAAAACGTATTCATTGTTTCAATTAACTCATCGAAATCTTTTTTTAATTTCGCAGGAATGGTTTTTTCAGTTATAAAATCTTTAACCAGATTAATATCTGTAACTTCAGGTTGTCCATGAATTTTAATTCTAATATCCATAAAAGATTTCATTTCTTCTGAAATGGTTTTACTCTGGCTACGCATTAATTGGGCGATATTATCGTCACCATTGTGAGGTACATCTTTTAAAGCCTGCCTTACTAAATAGTAGTGAGCATTAATTAACTGATCGTTTTTTAGGATGGATTCAAAAAAGTCTTTTCCCCAGGCCTCTTCATCTTCACTTTGCAAAGCACCTCTGTAGTACTGTGCTTTTTGCAATACCCAACCATCGTTAATACTAGCCAAATATTTACCCAATTGGTACTGTTTTAATCGGCTAAAATCATTGTCTTTGTCTAAAAAATCACTTTGCTTTACTGCGGCGATAATATCTGCAAAATAAAGCTGATTTGTTTTTCTTAATCTAATGGCACTTTCCTTAAAACTGGCATGTTGAATACCTCCTCCTATAGCATCAGGACAAGGATCTTTTGGTTCACGTTCTGTACCATCTTTACAAAACCATTTAATACGATGAAATGGACCACGAGGATCTTTTTTATAGGCTTCGATTAAATTTTGTATTTGCTTGGTAGATAATTCTTGTGCTTCAGTGTTACTATTAAAAATAAACAGAAGTATAATTAAAGGGATAATTTTTCTTATCATTAGTTGTTATTATTAATACTACAAAAGTATCTTATTTGTAACGGTTTAAAATAAATTTTCAAGTAATTTATTAAATAAATTTAATGCAATCGCATTAGGTCTTTGTTGTTTAAGTTAAGTACATGTTAAAGCGAATAGTTTTATGATAAATTTATTAAAAACATATTCTTTATTAGTTATGTTTAGGCTTTAGTTTAAAAAAACAAAAAATAATATGAAAAACAAATCAATACTATTAATAACCACATGTATAATCGCATTGTTAAGTTGTAATCAAAAAGTAGAAAGCCAGACACCAGAGGCTGTAAAAACAGCATTTCAAACTAAATATCCTGGAGAAAATGATCCAGATTGGGAAATGGATTCTAACGGCAATTACGAATCGCATTTTAAGATAGATGGTATTAAATACAGAGCCGATTTTTCACCAAATGGCGATTGGGTAGAAACCGAAACCAGTATTGATAAAAAAGATCTGCCAAAAGCAATTAAAGAAGCAATTAAAAAAAACTACGGAAGCGAAGAAATTACTGAAATTGAAAAGGTAGATTCCGCTACTAAAGGAGAATTTTACGATGTAGAGTTTAAACAAAAAGGCAAAAACAAAGACGTAGAATTTAGAGCATCTGGAGAAGAACTGTGATGTAAGAATAGTGATATCTCGTAAAAAAAAAAAAAAGGATAGTCAACGAACTATCCTTCTTTTCAAGTTATTCCTTGCTAACATAAAAGGCATGAATTACACCAGGTAACCAACCCAAAATAGTAAGTAATAAGTTAATAATAAATTTACTTCCAATGCCATGTTGCATTGCAACAGATAATGGAGGTAAAATTAAATTTAAGATAATTGTTATTAAAGACATGTTGCTTGTTTTAATTAAAAATAATGAGTTCAAGTATATTCTAAATATCTGTTTCTATTTGACGTAATACGATAATTTAATAATATAATTCATTAAAAAAAAATTGATACCTTTTTTATTTAAGATATGTTTAACGCATTATGTTCTTTTAAACCTTTATTTTAAGTAAAAGAGATACGAAAGATAACCATCAATTTATAACTTTAAATAAACAAAACAAAGTTAAAATGAGCGATAAAAATTTATACAATAACGAAGCAAAAGAAAAGGTTAAGGAATTAGCTGAAGGTATTGATTTTGCAATGCTTGCAACTAATCTTGATTACAAACCGTTTTCTGCAATACCTATGAGTACAAAAAAAGTAGATGAAAATGGAGTAATCTGGTTTTTAAGCGGAAGGGATAGCGAACACAATAAACATATTATTAAAGATGATAAGGTTCAATTAATTTACTCAAAACCAGGTGATATGAGTTTTATGATTGTTTACGGTAGTGCCAATATTACTACCGAACATTCTATTTTAAAAGAATTATATGGTAAGAGTGACGATATGTGGTTTAAAGGACTGGACGACCCAAACTTAACAGCTTTACAAATAAAACCCATTGAAGCACATTATTGGGAACCAAAACACAATAAGTTAGTGACACTATTTAAAATGGGAATGGGAGCAATAAAAGGAGAACAGCCAAAAATTGGAAATGAAGGCGATTTAAATTTATAAAAAAAAAGAACATGATAAAACCAAGAACAAAAACACCAGACTTAGAAATAAACTTAGTAAACGATACCACGTGGAAACTGAGTGAGCAATCACCAGAGAATTTCATCTTAATTTTAGTGTACAGAGGCAAACATTGTCCTGTATGTAAAAAACAGTTAGAAGAACTTAACAAGAAATTAGATAAATTTACAGAACGCGGTATAAATGTAATTGCTATCAGTTCCGATACCGAAAAAGTGGCAAAAGAAACTTATGAGGAATGGGATATTGCCAATATTCCAATAGGATATGGTTTCCCAATTGAAGAAGCTAGAAAATGGGGACTATTTATTTCTTCGGGTATTAAAAAAGAGCCAGAATATTTCACAGAACCAGGACTGTTCCTTTTAAAACCAGACCAGACCATGTATTGGGAAGCTATACAATCCATGCCTTTTGGTAGACCATCATTTAATGATGTTTTAGGTGGCATAGACTATATTTTAAAAGAAGATTATCCTGCAAGAGGAGAAGCATAAACAGAATTAATTAAACCAAAATAAATGACAGAAGTAAAAGCATACGGTACCGAAAGTAAAGAAAAAGATTTAAAAGAAATAACTGTAGAAAGGCGCGACATTCTCGAAAACGATGTCGAAATTAATATTTTATACTGTGGTGTTTGCCATAGCGATATTCATGCAGCAAAAAATGACTGGGGAAACACAACTTACACACTAGTACCAGGACATGAGATTGTAGGTAAAGTAGTAAATGTGGGTGATAAAGTTAAGAACTTCAAGAAAGGCGATTTGGTAGGTGTTGGCTGTATGGTAGATTCTTGCCAGGAATGTAGTGCCTGCGAAGACGATTTGGAGCAATTTTGCGAAAAAGGAATGGTTGGCACTTATAATGGAAAAAACAAACACACTGGCAAACAAACATTTGGCGGTTATTCTACAAGTATTACAGTACGAGAAGAGTTTGTGGTAAGTGTACCAGAAAATTTAGATATCAAGGCAGTGGCGCCATTATTGTGCGCCGGAATTACTACCTATTCACCACTTAATCACTGGAAAATTAAAAAAGGAGATAAGGTTGGTGTTATTGGACTTGGAGGATTGGGCCATATGGGTATTAAATTTGCTCATGCCATGGGTGCCGAAACTTATATGATTACTACATCACTAGAAAAAGCAGACGATGCAAAGAAATTAGGAGCAGATGCTGTATTGATTTCTAAAGATGAAGAAGAGATGAAAAAACACAGAGGTACATTCGATTTTCTTTTAAACACCGTTCCAGTAAAACATGATATCAATCCTTATTTACAGTTATTAAAGCGCGATTCTACTATGGTAATGGTAGGTGCAATAGAACCTTTGGAGCCAATGCACGGTGGTAACATTATCATGGGAAGAAAAAGAGTAGCAGGATCATTGATTGGAGGCATAAAAGAAACTCAAGAAATGTTAGACTTTTGTGGCGAAAATAATATTACTTGTGATGTAGAAATGATAGATATGAAAGATATTAACACAGCTTTTAAGCGCGTTCAAGACAGCGATGTAAAATATCGTTTTGTTATCGATATGGAAACTTTAAAAAAATAATAACCAATTAAAATATAAAACTATGAGTATAACACTTAAACAAGCAGAAAATATAATTAACAAAGCAAAAGAAAAGGCAATTGATACAGATACAAAAATGAATATCTCAGTTGTCGATGAAGGTGCAAATCAAGTAGCATTTATACGTATGGATGGTGCGTGGCTTGGTAGTGCAGATATTGCATTAAAAAAAGCTAAAACAGCACGTTTTTTCGATATGCCTACTGGAGAAATAGGAAAATTATCTCAGCCAGGAAAATCGCTATGGAATATAGAGCACAGTAACAATGGATTAATTACTTTTCCTGGAGGCCTACCAATTAAAGATGCTAACGATAAAGTTATTGGTGCTATAGGTGTGAGCGGAGGTACTGTGGAAGAAGATCATGCAGTAGCAGAAGCAGGTTTAAAGGCCTTATAAATAAGTTACTAAACAATTATTCTATTTAATTTATTTCGAGATGTAACGTAATTATATTGGAGTTCTCTTAAATAGTTTAAACTCAATATGGCAGAATTTAAAATAAAACATTTACCAAAACTACTGGCGAAAGCTGGTAGTTCTTGGTTTGATGGTGAACCTTTTGAGCGTAGCGCCATTGTGGCGTATTATGCTATACTATCGTTACCTGCATTAATTATAATTATTTTAAATGTAGTGGGTGGTGTTTGGGGTAGAGAAATTGTGCAAGGCGAATTATTAGACGAAATTACAAAAGCATTAGGTCCAGACACAGCAGAATCTATTAGACTAATGATGGTGGATAGAGGTAGTGAAGCGACTTCAATATTTGCAACTGTGGTTGGTGTAGGTACCTTGATTTATGGCTCGACAGGAGTTTTTTTTCAATTACAATCTGCTTTAGATAAAATCTGGGAGCAAAAACCAAAATACAAAAACAGTGTCATCGCAACACTGGTTAGTCGTTTAAAAAGTTTTGGGTTTATATTAATTATAGGTTTTTTACTCCTTACAAGTTTTGTTCTTACCTCTATATTAAGTACGTTTAGTAAGCGTTTGGAACGCTTATTACCAGAGCACCTGTTTGAATACCTCTACGTTTTCGATTTGCTAATTTCTATAGGATTTATTTACGTACTCTTTGCCGCCATGTTTAGATTTTTACCTTCTGCCTCTATCCCTTGGAAATCAGTTAGAGTTGGCGCTTTATTAACCACATTTCTGTTTTTAATAGGAAAGTATTTACTCGCTATATATTTTAGCGAAATGCAACCAGGTTCTACCTATGGTGCTGCTGGATCTGTTATCTTAATCATGCTTTGGGTTTCTTATTCGTGTATAATTTTATTGTTTGGTGCTCATTTTACCAAAGTGTATTCAGATAAATATGTTAATAAAAAGATTGTTTCTGAAGCGCCTCAAATAGATGATGAAGCAGAGTACAATAAAATAGACAAATCATTATAACTAAAGTATGTACTGCAAAATGCTTAGACTGTTATTATCTTTGTACTCTAAAGTCTAAATTTTAAATGTCTAAAAACATAAAATCCCAACAAGCTATTTTAGCGAAATTGAATATTGAAGCTCTAAACCCTATGCAGGAGGAAGCGCTTTTGTCTATAAATTCTACTCCTAACACTGTATTATTATCACCAACAGGAACAGGAAAAACGGTTGCTTTTTTATTGCCAACGCTCGAAAATTTAAATGCTAATTGCGAAAATGTACAATTGCTAATTTTAGTACCATCCAGAGAATTAGCCATACAAATAGAACAGGTTATACGTGAAATGGGAACTGGATTCAAGGCTAACGCCGTATATGGTGGCAGACCATTTTCTAAAGATAAAATTGAATTAGCACATGCACCCGCAATTTTAATTGGTACGCCTGGTCGCGTGGCAGACCATCTAAGACGAGAAACGGTTATAGTTGAAGGCATTGAAACTTTGGTTTTAGATGAATTCGATAAATCTCTTGAAATTGGTTTTGAAAAAGAAATGAGTGAAATTATAGCCGGTTTACCAAATATTAAAAGACGTGTACTAACATCGGCAACTCAGGATATGGAAATTCCAAAATTTGTTGGCTTAGAAAATGAAATAGTTATTGATTATTTAGACTCAAAAATTTCAAATTTAGAAATTAAAAAAGTACTCTCACCAGATAAAAACAAACTACAGACACTTGTAGATTTACTCCACCATATAGGTAATAAACCTGGAATTATATTTTGTAATTTTAAAGATACCATACAATATGTAAGCGATTTTCTTGAAAAAAATAATATTCCACACGGTACATTTTATGGTGGTTTGGAGCAAATAGATAGGGAACGTGCTTTAATAAAATTTAGAAACGGAACACACCAGATTATAATTGCTACAGATCTGGCCGCTCGTGGTTTAGATATTCCAGAGCTTAATTTTATTATTCATTATCAATTGCCGTTAAAAGCTGAAGAATTCACACATAGAAATGGAAGAACAGCCAGAATGAATGCACAAGGTACAGCCTATGTTTTACAATGGGAAAATGAGTATTTGCCAGAATTTATAAACACTTCGCAAATAGAAAAAGTAGGAGGTAAGCAAACAAAAATGGAAAGCGAATGGAGCACGCTATTTATCTCTGGCGGTAGAAAAGATAAAATATCTAAAGGAGATATTGCAGGTCTGTTTTTTAAGCAAGGCAATTTAGAGCGTAATGAACTTGGTGTTATTGAATTAAAACAAGACTGTGCCTTTGTTGCGGTGCCTAAGGAGAAGATTCAGTCTGTTATAGAAAAGACGAATAATACAAGATTAAAGAAAAAAAAGGTTAGGGTGAGTTTAATCGAATAAAAAAAAGCTGATAATCTTTAAATTATCAGCTAATTATTTTACTTGTTTTTTTTGGAACGACTAATTAGTCGCAGCACCAGATTCTGAAATTTCCTGTAAGGCATCAGAAATAAGTAATAAGTTATCGTCATTATTTAATATACCATGTCTTGCAGCTATATAATAAGGATCATTATAAATAATATTTACAGCACCAATGCTGTTTTGATAGATTAGCATTTTTTGCGGTAAATCTAAAGCAGTAGTTTTAGATTCTTGCATTAAAGGTGTACCTAAGGCAGGGTTCCCAAAAATAATAAGTTTAGTTGGATTTAAATCCATACCAACGCTTTGAGCATTTGCTTTGTGGTCAACTTCTGCAATTATAGAAACATTTTCGAGCGCATTTAAATTGGCAATAATATTATCGTAAGTCGTGTTAAAATCATTATCACTTAATACAGTTATAATTCCATCTGTAACCTGAGTATTACCAGTATTTAATACGATGTCATTACCAGTAGAAGAGCTAACTATATTCGAAAGAGCAGTAGCTATCATGTTAGTTGCAGAAGCATTTTCCACTAAGTGTCTGTTTATTAAATAATCGACAGAGTTATAGGCTGCAATAGTTTTGCCTTCTGTATCTGTGTAAACTGTTATACGCTGTGGTAAATCCAAATCTGCTTTAATGTTTTCCTCCATTATAGGAGTCCCTAACGCAGGATTTCCAAAATAAACCGTTCTCGTATAATCTAAGTTTAAATTCGCATTTTGAGCATTAGCTGAATGATTAACCTCCGCTACAATAGAAATATCACCATTGGCGTTTAAACTTTCAATAATATTATCATACACAGTACTGGCAGATACATCGGTTTTTGAATAGCCAATACCTTCTGTATTAGGGTTGTTTTCTTGCTGTGGTATAATTGCAGTATCGTCATCACTATTACATGATGAAATTAATACCATCATAAATAATAAAATAGTAGTAGTTATTGTCTTTTTCATAATCTTTAAAATTTTCGGTTTCTCAAAGTTAACACTTTAGTTAATTATAGATTAACTCGTATCCCTTAAGTCTTAACTCAATACACGGAATAATACTAAAATTTTGTTAATAAGTAGGCTCGGAGAATAATCGGATGTTTTTAATGTGTGTAATTACTATCAATTTTAACGTAGAAGTTATTTCTATCATAAGATACTCTTAAAGCGATAGGTATTGTTTATTTCATTAGCTAACTTTAAAAGATAGACAACTAATACAATCAAATCTTATTTTATGAAAATTTTTGAATCTTATAAACTTAATACTTTAAATCTAAAAAATAGAATAGTTATGGCACCAATGACGAGGTCCAGAGCTATCGATAACGTACCTAACGACTTAATGCAAACCTATTACAGCGAAAGAGCTGGTGCCGGTTTAATAATATCTGAGGGCACGTCTCCATCTGTAAACGGCTTAGGATACCCTAGGATTCCTGGTGCTTTTAGTCCTGCACAAATTGAAGGATGGAAAGCAATTGCACAAGGTGTACACAAAGAAGGAGGCTTAATATTTGTTCAATTAATGCATTGCGGACGTATTACAGCGAGCGAAAATTTACCAGAGGCAGGAGAGACCATTGCACCAAGTGCAGTAAAAGCTTCTGGAAAGATGATGACAGATGCTAAAGGTTTGGTAGAACACGAAACGCCGCGTGAGATGACGTTAACAGATATTATAGCCACGCAATTAGAGTATGTGGAATCTGCCACTAAATTAGTGCAAGCAGGAGTGGATGGTGTAGAACTACACTCTGCAAATGGCTACTTAATGGATCAGTTTTTAAATCCCAAATCTAATTTAAGGGAAGATGGTTATGGTGGCACTTTTCAAAATAGAGCAAGATTTGTGCTTGAAACGGTAGAGAAAGTAGTTGCAGCAGTTGGTAGCGACAAAGTGGGTATCCGTTTTTCACCATATGGCGAAATGAATGATGTACAATCTAATTACGATGACCTTGTAGAATTATACGTCTATTTAGCCACCGAATTAAAGAAATCAGGAGTTGCTTACATACACTTGGTGGACCATAGAGGTTCTATGGGAGCGCCAAAATTTAAGACAGAGATAAAAGAAACTATTAAAGGAGCATTTACAGGACCTGTAATCACAGGAGGCGATATCGATTCTAAAGAAAAGGCTCAACAAGTTTTGGACAATGGCTTCGATTTAGCTTACATAGGACGACAGTTTATAAGTAATCCAGATTTACTAAATAAACTTAAAGACGATAAAAAATTAACAGAGCCAAAACAAGAGTTGTTTTATACAGCTGGAAAAGAAGGTTATACCGATTATTAATTTTAAAACCAAAAAATATGAAACCGAAAAAAGATAAAGGATTTGAAACCATTAATCCTTCAACAGAGAAAACGATTAAACAATATAATTATATGACTTCTGCTGAAGCCAAATCTGCAGTAGAATCATGTCATCAAGCTTATGTAGAATGGCGATTAGTCGCTTTAGAAGAACGCGCCAAAATAATTAAAGCAATAGGAAAAGAACTTGAAAATGCTAAAGATGAGTATGCAAAATTAATGACCGAAGAAATGGGTAAGTTAGTTAAGCAAAGCCATCAGGAAATAGAATTATGTATTGGTATATGCGAATACACTGCAACCGAAGGTATAAAACAATTACAAGATGAAACAAGAGCGTTGCCAAATGGAGGTAGAGGAATAATACAACAAGCACCAATTGGTGTTATTTATGGCATTCAGCCATGGAATTTTCCATTATATCAGGCCGCAAGATATACCATTGTAAATCTTATGGCTGGAAATGGAGTACTACTAAAACATGCTAAAAATGTAACAGGATCTGCTTTAAAACTTAAAGAGATTGTTGAGAAAGCTGGCTTGCCTAAAAATTTGTTTACAGTGTTAATTATCGATCACGAAACTTCCGATGAGATTATTAATAACGAATTAGTAAGAGGTGTTACCTTAACAGGAAGCTCTAAGGCGGGTAAAGAGATAGCAGCGAAAGCAGGAAAAGTGTTAAAGAAAACTGTTTTAGAATTAGGTAGTAATGATGCGTATCTTGTTCTTGATGATGCAGATATTGAGTTAGCTGTTAAAACTTGTATTTCTGGTCGTATTTACAACAATGGAGAAACATGTGTTGCAGCTAAGCGCTTTATAGTTGTAGATAAAGTTTACGACGAATTTAAAACTGCCTTTGTAGAAGGTATGAAAAAAATTAAGTATGGTGATCCAATGGATTCGAAGTCTAAAATGGGACCATTGGCTCGTAAGGACTTAAGAGAAACAATACACGAGCAAGTGGAAAAAAGCGTTAAGAAAGGCGCCAATATTCTTTGTGGTGGAGAAATACCAAAAGAAACAGGTTACTTTTATCCTGCAACTGTTCTCGATAATGTTAAGCCAGGCCAACCTGCTTACGATGATGAACTTTTTGGACCTGTTGCATCACTTATTAAAGCCAAAGATAATGACGATGCCATGCGTATTGCTAACGACAGTCGTTTCGGTTTAGGTGGAGGTATTTTTAGTAAAGATGAAGACAAAGCAATAGCCTTAGCTAAAAACCATTTCGATACAGGAATGGTAAATATTAATTCCTTTGGCTTGGCACATCCAAATATGCCATTTGGAGGTGTTAAAGACTCTGGATATGGGAGAGAACATGGTGGTTTTGGAATTAGAGAATTTGTAAATTCTAAATCAATTCTGCTTAATAATAGTAAATAATAAAACATCTATTAAATAATTAAGCCTGTAAATTTAATTGTTTACAGGCTTATGTAGTGAAACGTAATTAATACATTAACAGAAAATTAAAGTGATATGCAAAACTCACAGCAAACAACTACAGAAACACTTACTAACTCACTTGAAAACTACTACAACCGTTTTATTGAAGTATTACCTCGAATAGCATTAGGTATTCTTGTAATTATCGTTGGTGTTCTTATAGCAAAATTATTAACTGGTATCTATAGAAGGCGTATTCTTAAAAAGGCCGAAGATCCCTTAATGGCAAAATTTTTAGCTCAGGCAATAAAAATAGTGCTAACACTTATTGCCATTCTCTTGGCACTGCAAATTGCAGGTTTAAGCGGTGTCGCAACAGGAATTTTAACAGCTGCAGGTGGTGCAGCAATTGTGCTGGGTTTTGCATTTCAAGATATAGGAAAAAACTTTTTAGCAGGTATTATTTTGGCATTTAACAGACCATTTAATATTAACGATACTATAAAAGTTGCAGATTTATTTGGGAAGGTTAAAGCTTTAAGTTTTAGATATATTCACATGAAAACCTTCGATGGACGTGATATTTACATTCCTAACAGCGATGTACTTACCAAACCCGTAGAAAATTATACAGCAGATGGCTTTTTTAGAAACGATTTTATTGTTGGTATAGGTTACGAAGATGATATCGATAGTGCAAAAGCAATTATCAATTCTATTTTAGCCAATAATAAGGACATTGTCCACGACGAGGCACATGAGAACTTTGTTTTCGAAGATGAGCTTGCTGCCAGTACAGTAAATCTAAAAGTCTATTTTTGGGTAGATACCTTAGACTATAGAAAATCTGCTATCGTCGTGCGTGGTAATATTATTAGAGAAGTAAAACAAAAACTTGAAACGGAAGGCTTTAATCTTCCAGCAGACATCAAAGAGCTTAAGCTTTATGGTAACGAAGAGGATATACCTTTACGCGTAATTACTGATAAAAATGAAGATAAATCAAATAAGGAATAATAACGCAAGTTTTTCCGTATTATGACAACCTAAAAAACGCTTAAAACTAAAATTTCAAGCGTTTTTTACTATGTTAAAAATAATTTATTAGTGGTTCTCTGCATCCTCAAGATGGTCGTTATGTCCACTGCCTTGGCTGTGATGCTGGTTTTCCTCATCCCTTAATGTTGTAGAATTATGTTTCTTAACGGCATTACGACCAGGTATATCTAAATCTTTACCAGCGAAATCAACTGGTTTCTCACGGTTGCTTAACTGTGAATCGTCTCCTAAATTATTGGTTCTTTTGTTCTGCGTTTCTTCGCCTAATGCTTTTTTATCTTCTTTTGTAATATTTGAATTATATTTTTTGTCTTCATTTTTCATAATAGTTGATTTTTAAGTATTAATAATATGTTGAGTGAAAAAGCATTATGCTTTCACTTCACGTATATAAGTTAAACAAAAAGTGATGTCTATTTCAAGAATTAAGATTATTTAACCTAAGTTTTAACAGAAAATGTTAACTCTTTTAATTGAGATACGTAATTATTAATAAAAAATTGAAATCTGATTGATACCACCTTAAGCCTTTAAAATCAGGTTTAATTTTGATATTTGAGTCACTAATGATACCATTTAAAAGACTCAATTAATTAATATATAAAGTATTTAATAGGTTTGTCAAGTAATGGCACTATCTTTGCAAAGTATTAAATATTAATAAATTAAATTACATTACAATGAGTAAAGGAACAGTTAAATTTTTCAACGACACAAAAGGATTTGGATTCATCACAGAAGAAGGTGTAGATAAAGATCATTTTGTACACATTTCTGGATTAATCGACGAGATTAGAGAAGGTGATGAAGTTGAATTTGATTTACAAGAAGGAAACAAAGGATTAAACGCAGTTAACGTAAAAGTTATCTAAGATATATTCATATATTTTCAAGTAAAGCTCATCTTTTAGATGGGCTTTTTTTTTGCTTATAACTGAATTGAATAGGGTTTTATTGGTGATTACTGTAGCTTTTTGTAATTAAAACAAGCGCTTGGTAGAAGATTATGATTAAAATCGAAGTCAAAAAAAATAAAGGGAATTAAAAGATTTTTACATCTTAATTCCCTTTAACTTCATAATTCCTTCAGTTGGCATTACCCGACGAAGTACAATGGGTATAATTTCAGCTGTTTAACTTAAGCACCCCAATTACGATTTAACTAATATAGGGAATAAATACTTAGATTCAAAATAAAAGGCTCATTACTTTCACAATAAAACAAACTAAATTAATGTTTTAAAGGCTGTATAATGTTTTAGACAAATTCAGTAGGTCTTTATTGATTCATTTAAACACTAAAAAATGCTCAGTTCGGAGTGTGTGGTTATTTCTTCCAGTATTTTCATGCCCTTGTAAGAATTTCCATTAGGGTTTAATTTAGGGCTCCAAACAGCAATGGCGTAATTTCCTGGATACAATGCAACTATACCACCACCAACACCACTTTTTCCAGGTAAACCTACTTTAAAAGCAAATTCGCCAGACTCATCATAAAAGCCACAGGTTAGCATGAGTGCATTAATTCGTTTACACTTACTTTTCGAAATTATTTTTTTGCCATCGGCTAATTTTATTCCACTATTAGCCAAAAAAGTAAAGGTATGTGAAAGCTGCTGGCAATTCATTTCAAGAGAACACATATCGAAATAAAAATCCAGTACCTCAATTGGGTCATTTTTAATATTATCTAAAGATTTTATAAAATTACATAAGGCAGTATTGCGGTAGCCATTGGCTTTTTCAGAATCGGCAATATCATCAGAGTAAGTTAAATCTGGCAAGCCGCTTAAGTCTCTAACAAAATCAAGGAATTCTTCTTTTGCATTTCCTAAAACAGAAATCAGGATATCGCAAACCACAATAGCACCAGAGTTTATAAATGGATTTCTTGGTATACCTTCATAACTTTCCAGTAATAGAAGAGAATCGAACTTCGTTCCGGAAGGCTCAACGTCTATTCTCGACCATATTTTCTCTCCAAGTATTTTGTAAGCTAACGTAAGAGACAACACTTTAGCAATACTCTGGATCGAGAATTTATCTAAATTATTACCCATGCCATAACATGCTCCATCCAGTGGCGTAATATGAACGCCAAACTTAGTTGCGTCTACATTGGCAAGCTCAGGAATATAGGTTGCAAGTTTTCCGCTGTCGGGAAGTAAAACAGTTTGCTCATAAGCGTTTTTAATAATGTTCTTATAATCTGGATGCATTACTTAAATATGTTATAAATTAAAAAAGCCAAGTTACTTTTTAATTTGCATTTAGATATTTCCTTTTTTAGTTTTTTATTTAACCAATAAATAACAACGTTATAAAAGATTATATTTTTATAGAAATGAAGCACAAAAGGTGTTATCTTTAGATAAGTTTCAAATACCATACTTGTTGAATATGCTAAAAAATGTCCTTTTAGAACGAGAAGTTTATGCATCAGAAGAACATAAAATGATGCAAAAAATGATTCAGGATTTCATTAAAAATGAAATGATTGATAAAATAGATGCATGGGAAAAAGATGGCATGGTTAGTCGAGACATTTGGGAACGTGCGGGTGCATTGGGTTTACTTTGTATAGATATTCCAGAACAGTATGGTGGTAGCGGATTAGATTTTAGTTTTAGTGCCTTATTTATAGAGGAAATGAATAAAGAAGGTATTACTGGGCCTGGTTTTTCATTACATTCAGACATCGTGGCACCCTATCTTTTAAAATATGGTAGCGAAGCACAAAAGCAAAAACACCTTCCAAAAATGGCCACAGGAGCGCTAATTACTTCCATCGGGATGACAGAACCTAACTGTGGGAGCGACCTCAAAGCGATAAGAACTACAGCAACAGATAAAGGAGATTATTATTTAGTTAACGGACAAAAAACGTTTATAACAAACGGTTTTATGTGTGATATGTCTATAGTTGCCGTAAAAACCAATTCTGGAACTGAAAACGAAGGTGTTTCATTATTAATTATAGAAAGTAGCTTCGATGGTTTTACAAAAGGCGTTCCTTTTAAAAAAATAGGCTTGAAAGCACAAGATACCTGCGAATTGTTTTTTGATAATGTTAAAGTCCCAAAAGAAAATTTGTTAGGAGAAGAAGGTGCTGGCTTTAAAATTATGATGCAGGAACTGGCACGCGAGCGTTTAACAGTTGCTCTTGGCGCTATTGGTGGAGCAGAAGGTGCTATAGAAAAAACCATAGCATATACCTCTACCAGAACAGCTTTTAAAAAAGCTATTGCCCAATTCCAAAATACACAATTTAAACTTGCCGAGTGTGCTACGCAATTGCAGCTTCATCAGGCTTTTATTGACCGTTGCACGCTATTGGTCTCTAACCATAAACTTACTGCAGAAAACGCCTCGATAGCAAAATACGCAGCAACCGAAATGCATGGTAAAGTAGTAGATGAATGTTTACAGTTATTTGGTGGGTATGGCTATATGTGGGATTACCCCATTGCTCGAATGTATGCAGATAATAGAGTTGCGAGAATTTATGCAGGTACCAATGAAATAATGAAAGTGTTGATATCTCGTGGTTTGTTTAAAGAGTTATTTCAACGAATTAGAGAGAAGGGTAGTAAGTAATCTAACTATTAATAATATAGTTTTAAGGCTTGCTTTAGAATTTCATTTATATTTTAACCATAATAAAAATAATGACTGATTTTATCTAAAACCTAATCATATTCTATAAAATCATTCTTATTAAGATCCAGACAGGATAGAGTTTATTAATAAAAAAGGTTGCCTAATTAAAGGCAACCTTTTTCAGAAATAGAATATAACTACTCTATTTTAAACTATTATAAATTTTTTCTGCCACTAACTCCGACGAGGCTGGATTCTGACCAGTAATAAGCAATCCATCTTGTATAGCATAAGCAGCCCAATCCTCTTTTTTAGAATAGATGCCTCCATGTTCTTTTAGCATATCTTCTACTAAAAATGGTACAACTTCTGTTAGGCCTACTGCCTTTTCTTCAGAGTTTGTAAAACCAGTTACTTTTTTGCCTTTTACCAATGCATTACCATGAGCATCTTTAACATCTTTTAAGGCAGCAGGTGCGTGGCAAACAAAACCTATTGGTTTTTCTTGCGCGTAGAATTTTTCAATTAAAGCAATAGAAGTCTCATCGTTAGCTAAGTCCCATAATGGACCATGTCCACCAGGATAAAAAACCGCATCAAAATCATCCGGATTCATATCTGCCAAAACTTTAGTGTTTGCAATACGGGTTTTAGCTTCCTCATCCTTATCGAAACGTCGTGTTGCATCTGTTGCAGCGTCTGGGTCATCACTTCTTGGATCTATTGGTGCTATGCCGCCTTTTGGTGTGGCAATAGTAATAATAGCTCCTTTGTCTATTAATGTGTAATAAGGGTTTGCGAATTCTTCAACCCAAAATCCTGTTTTCTCTCCTGTATCTCCTAATTTGTCGTGTGAGGTTAATACAAATAATATATTCATCGTTTTATCTTTTTTTAATGCTGTTTTTTCTTCTGAAACCCTTTCAGAAGGTGTTTCCTTTTTACTGTCTTTACAGCTAATTGCTGTTATAATGGTGAGCGCTAAGGCTACGGTTTTTATGGTTTTCATCTTTAAATTTTTACAATCATTTTCCCCTTATTTTTACCATCGAATAAATCGATGAAGGCTTTTGGAATGTTATCAAATCCTTCAACTATAGTTTCAGAGTAGGTTAATTTACCTTCTGCTAACCAAGTTGCTAATGTTTTTATAGCATTAGAAAATTCGGCTTCAAAGTTAGAAACAATAAAGCCCTGCATTAAAGCACTGTTTTTAATTAAAAACGGTTGGACGCTAACGCTCATTGGCAGTTTTTCATTATTATAAACCGAAATTGCACCACAAATTACCATTCTCGCAAACTTATTAATATTAAATAATACAGCATCAGAAATTGGTCCGCCTACATTATCAAAATAAATATCCACACCATTTGGAGCAGCTTTAGCAATTGCGGCTTTCATGTCTTTGGTTGTGTTGTAATTAATACCAACATCGAAACCAAATTTGGTTTTTAGTAATTCTATTTTTTCATCTGTTCCTGCAATGCCAATTACTGTTAGGCCTAAAATTTTTCCTATTTGTCCAACCACACTTCCAACAGCACCTGCAGCACCAGAAACAACTAAAGTTTCACCTTTTTTAGGTTTTCCTATTTGTGTTAAACCCAAATAGGCTGTTAAGCCTGTCATGCCTAAAATACCTAAGTAAGCACTTAAATCTGCTCTGTTAGGGTCAACTTTTTTAAGTCCTTCTCCATTAGAAATTTGTTTGGTTTTCCAGTCTAACATTCCGGTTACAAAATCACCTTCTTTAAAGTTGTCGTGTTTTGAGGTTGTAACCTTAGCAATAACACCAGAGTGTATGGGTTTGTTAAGCTCGAAAGGAGGGACGTACGATTTAGCGTCGCTCATACGTCCTCGTAAATAAGGGTCTACAGATACATAAAGAGTTTCTAAAAGCAATTCTCCATCATTAACTTGTAATGTTGAATTATCTTCTTCAAATTCGAAATCTGAAATTTTAGGTCTGCCTTCGGGTCTGTGTTTTAATGTTATGGTTTTTATCATAATTATTTTCTTTCTAACGTTTTTATAAGTGAATAAACTTAATGAAATAATTATATAATTGTCTTAATGTTTTTATAATTAATAGGTTTAAAAACGTAAATTTTTTTTTATAACATCTTGATGCTTCAAAAAGATAAATAGCACGTAACATTCTAATAGTCATATAATTAAAACAAAAAATTACAAAATGGTATTCATTTTTTTTGTAACTTTAATCTAAACCAATACTTCTTATTATGAGTGTACCAAAAATTCCAACGAAATTTACTCACGATATAAACCCAACAAGTCCTTTTGATGTCGATTCCTTTATAGATGGAGGGTTAGACACGCGCTTATCTGGTGCTTTCAACGCAGTTCATGGAGGCACAATAGGCACACAAGTGAGCGGAAATTTAGCCACAGATAATGTGCTAAAACTAACAGGAGATTCTAATGCGCCAGTGAGTACAGACAGTAAAATAGAAATTTTAAATCTACCTCGTTTTACTTTAGAAGACATTAAGGACTTTATGAAAGTACGTGTAAGGATACCTAATTATTCTAACGTGTGTTTTAAAGTGCTTGGCGTAGAATTAATGAGCGTTTGTATGGGAGGAGAAAGCCAGGTTATTACCGAGCCTTACGTTCCAAATGCAGCAGAGCGATGTGAAACCGATTGTTGTGAACCAGATACAAGGCCTTTCCCTGAAGGAAAAAAAACGAAAAGTACCTCTAAAAAATAATACAGTGCTAAAATCTATGCTTTATGATTACTATAACTTCTGAAAATTATCAAGAAAAAATAAAAATTGTAGAAAAAGAGATTATACTTAATGGTTCGCCTAATGATCTTAAAGGACATGTACAATTTGTGAATAAGGAAAAAGATAAATTACGCATAAAATCGTTAGCACTTATAGATAAAAACAAAAAGAAAATTAGTAACTCAGCAGCCGATTTTATGAGACTTTCAATACGATTGAATCCCGGAGAACAGAAGTTAATCAATCTAAATCATAAGTTGCCATCCACAACTCCTCCTGGAACTTATGAAAATTATATCATGTTAGGCAAGGAAATGCATAAAGTAAAAATGATAGTGCAACCTACAGTAGATATAGATATACATCCCAGCGAATTTACGTTTTTAGATACGTCACCTGGTAAAAAACATACCGCTGTTATTACACTAACAAACACTGGAAATCTTCCGTTTCAAATTCCTAATTTAAAGCATGGTGCTTTGTTAGATATGGATTTATTGTGTCGTGCTTTTGGAATTAGTTTTAGAGATAAAGGTAATGATAGTCTGGAATCTACGTTAGACGATGTTTCTAAAAACATAAAAGCCAATCTTATTGATTGGGTTTCAGTTTCTGTAGATGAATTTGGAGATGTGGTACAACCAGGTAATAGCGTAATCATTCATGTGCATTTTACAATTCCGAAAAATGCAGATTCTAAAATCGATTATGATGGCACTTTCAGATTCTGGAATAAAGAAATATATGTAGTCATTAAATCACATACCAAACCAATTAAAACACGTGGCAATGAAACAGCAAAATGAACCTTCTATACAGCGAACACTAACAGACAATTTTGAGAAAATGTCAAGATTGTCTTTAGAGACGATGAAACCATTAATGGATAACATGTTTGAAACCGCTTCAGGTATAAACAACAGCATTTTAAAGGGAGAACTACTCACTATAAATTTATCTTCTTTTATAAATAATAAACATAGTAATTGTTGTCCGCCAAAACAAGAATGCCCACCACATTGTATTGCTACGATACATCGGCAAGCAGTTAGCAACGAGCGAATTATTGTCCCTTTCTCTATAAAAAACACCTGCTCAACAATAAAAACATACCGTGTTGGTGTTCGTGAATTAACAGATAATAATGGTAGTACTGCACCAAGTCAACCGGTTTTAAATAAAACTTCTGTAACGTTGCAGCCTGGACGAAGCGAACGCGTGCTAATGGGCTTAGATTTAGCGAATTATAATGCAGGAAATACCTATACCACTGAAGTTGTAATAAGAGAAAAAGATATTAATCAAAACATTTGTTTTTCACTGTATATAACAAATGCTACCATTACAGAAGTTTCTCCTTACGACGAAAGTAAATACAAGCAAAAATGGCTAAACTGGCAATCTCATTTTTATTGTGAACCACGCAAAAAAAGTGACTCTACAACACCAGGCACTGCTCAAAACAAATCTTAACAAACTTAAAACATGAGTCAGGAGCGTGATAATATTGCAAAGGATTTTGAAAGTATTGTTAAAAAAACAATAGAAATTAATTCGCAGTACCTTAAACAAGGCGCTAATTTGGTGAGTGATTTATCCAACTCACGAAGCCAGAAAAAAACAATTAATCCTTTTCAACCTGATCTTATGGTTGGCGCTTTTACTGCGTTTACCAAATTAAATCTTGATCACTACAAAAATATGGTGGATTTAGGGTTCGAATTGTCTAAAAAACTTATAAATAGCAATCAGGAGCCAAGTAATGGTAATGAGTCTAATACTCAGGATAACAAGAACACTGCAGCATTTGTTTTAACAGAGACTGTTGTTGCTGGCAATACCGCAATATTGCAGTTTGTTTTAGATAACACCAAAAAAGAGGAGGCCGTTTGTACTCTTAAAAACGAGGACTTTATTAATGTGGACAACAGTAGTGTACAAAATTTTAAAACGACATTTACACCGCAATCGTTTAGTTTAAAACCAGCCGAATCTCAAACTATAAAAATAGAGGTAAAGATAGGAGCGAAGGTAAAACCAGGAGACTACCAAAGTAAAGTTCAGGTACTGGGCTTTGAGCCTGCTCACTTTCTAGTGCATTTAAGCGTGCAAAAAAAACCAACCAAACCCAAGAAACCAACTAAAAATTCCGCAAATGGCCAATAAAAAAAAAGAGCCGTTTAGAAAAACACTAAACAACGATTTTTTTAATGCTATAAAAAATGAAGAACTCCTAAATGGTGCTCAAAAAGTAATAAATTCTGCCGTTAATGTTCTTGAAGAAGAAATTGCAGCAGGCATTTTAGCAGCTAAAAAAATTGAAAGAAAAATTTTAGATGTTGAGGATATAAGGAGTAATCCAGACGATTTAATGAATCGTATAAGGAGAGATACTCATGAAGCTGTTGATCTTTTTTTAGATGCACTTACAGCCATTTCAAAGCAAGTAGGAAGTCTTGCAAACGCGGTTGAAAATGAAGAGCCAGTTGAAAAAACAAAAAAGGAAAGTACGGTTACACTTTTAGAAACAGCTACACCTCTAAAACCTGGACAAACAGAAGTTTTTAAATTCACACTTTTTGAAGATTCAGAAGCGTCTACTAAAATAAAGTTCCAAAAAACACATTTATTAGGGCCTAATAATTTAATTGTAAACGCGCGAGCACTAAAAATAAAACCTGATAATTTCACTTTAAAACCACAAGAAGAAACAGAAATTACTATAACATTAAAGCTTCCTAAAAAAGCCTTACCTGGAAATTATTCAGCATTTATATCTGATGCAAATAATACAATAATTAACGTACTGCTTAAAATAGAAATAGAATAACACCATGGAAGATTTTTTTATTAAATCTATGCTTGCCGGTTATGGTGCAGAAACTTTAAAAGGTATTCATGATTATATTCCAGATAAGGAGCCCAAAAAATATCTTTATAATCTTATTGCCGACTATCCAAATCGAGGTGGAAAAGGCTTTAGACCAGGATTGTGTATTGCAACGTGCATGGCGTATGGCGGAAAAAGAGAAGATGCCAGTAATTCTGCCGTTTGCTTAGAGTTATTACATAATGCTTTCCTTGTCCACGACGATTGTGAAGACGAGAGCTATTTTAGACGTGGCAAGCCCACGCTTCATGAAATGACTACCAACGCTATAGCCATTAACATTGGTGATGCTATGCAAGCTTTGGCATTACAGCCGTTAATAAACAACAGAGAAACCTTAGGCGATAAAGTAGCGCTCAAAATTTATTCTGAAATTCAGCATTTGGTATTAGAATCTGTAGAAGGCCAGGCAATGGAACTGGGTTGGCGAAAAGACAACGTTTGTAACTTAAAAGAGAAGGATTATTTACAAATGATACTAAAAAAAACATGTTGGTACACTTGTATTCACCCAATTAGAATTGGAGCAATAATAGGAACAAAAGGAAAAATTAACCCAGACATATTTAACAGATTAGGTTATTTTATGGGAACTTCTTTTCAAATTCAAGATGATGTGTTAAACCTTGTGGCAAACCAGGATAAGTATGGTAAAGAAATTTGTGGTGATATTATTGAAGGCAAAAGAACACTCATGCTTATTCATTTGTTAGAACATTGTAATGCTGAAGAATTAAAAATGGTGAAAGAATTTTTAGCCATTCCTATTAAGAAAAGAAAACACGACGATGCGCTGCAGATACTACAATTAATGAAATATTATAACTCTATAGAGTTTGCTAAAAAAACATCAAAATATTTGGCTGGAGGCGCATTAAAAGAGTTCTATTCTATTTTTTCCAGAGTACCAGAATCTAAAGATAAATCACTAATTGAGAGTATTATACTATACATGATTAACAGAGAGTATTAAATAAATGATAACGGTTACGCCTAAAATAGACTATGATTGCGATGTGCTAATTGTTGGTGGAGGACCAGCAGGAAGTGGATTAGCCTTTCATTTAGCTTCAAAAGGTATTAAAGTGATTGTTGCAGAAGCCTGTATCTTTCCAAGAGATAAAATTTGTGGTGATGGTGTTAGCCCAATAGCATTGGCAGAGTTAAAAGCAATGGGCATTACTAAAACCAAGACATTTAAAAAAGCAAACGAAATAACCAACGTAGGTTTATTTTTAAAGGACAGTAAAGCGTTTATTAACCTTTCTAAACCAGATCACCTGCCATTTCATGCCAGAATTATTCCGCGTATAGAACTTGATAACTTGATTTTCGAAGCCGCACAAAAAGCAGGAGCATCTTACTTACAAGGCACACGTGTTGTAAGTTATACCATTACATCTACAGCTGCGGTTATAAAGTTAAAAGATGATAATAAAACCTTTTCACTTAAAGCAAAACTTATTGTTGGCGCAGATGGTAGTAACTCCACCATAGCAAGGCAATTACATCAACGAAAACCTAAAGACGATTATCAACTACTTGGCTTACGTGCCTATTATAATAACGTAAATGGTCCCACAGATCGTGTGGATATTTATTTTGATGAAGGTGGATTTCCTGGCATTTTTTGGATGTTTCCTAAAGGAGCGCATGGTGCAAATATTGGAATAGCTATGATTTCTAAAACGTTACCAGAAAAACCGCCACACATTAAAGACCTTTTAACAAATCATATTAATAATAATCCAGATATTTTAAAACGTATAGGAAATGGAGAAATAGAAGGGCGCATTGATGGTTGGCCAATTACATTTTTTAATTCCGAACAAAAAATCACGCATAACAGGTTATTAATGGTAGGTGAGGCAGCAGGTTTAATTAATCCTTTGAGTGGTGATGGTATACAATATGCATTATTGAGTGCGCGATGGGCTTCTAAAACCATTGAAGATTGTTGCAAAGCGGACAATTTCTCGTCTATTGCGTTATCTGCCTTTACAAAAAAGGTAAACAAAGAGATTGGCTATGACTTTGCCTTATCGAACTTGTTAGTTCAATTTCCAAGAAACAAATCGTTTACTAAAGTTTGGATGACCATTTTAACCGTTATGATAGAACGTGCCAAAGAAGATAAAGACTATGCAGATATTATTGCTGGTGTTTTTGAAGGCACGTATCCTTCCTACAAAGCACTTACACCATCATTTATATTAAAATCTTTAAAACAAGGAGGAATAGAAATAGGTAAATCATTAACCAACAGTTTAAAAAAACCTGAAGCTTCAATAGATAATAGTTTAGAAGCCACGCAACAATTATTTAAACTTATCGAAGATTTAAAAGCGCACCCTAAAATGCATTTAAATTGGGCAAGTAACACGGCTTCGAAATTATTTACAGTGGCAACACATGTTGCTAAATCTATAGATTTAAAAGATTTAAAGAGGAAAGTTTAAAATAAAAATCCCGAAAACTAAAAGCTTTCGGGAGCATTATTAAGTATTATTTTTTCGAGGGATCTACAGCATTAGATTGTATGCTATATTGTGTGTCTTGATATTTTTTACACATATCCACGAATTCTTTTGGTAAAATGGTTCTAAAATCATGAGAATCCTGAGGGATGACTTCTATCATTTTATCAATCATAGCTTTAGGATCGAATTGATTCTCCGCCATTGATTTTGCAGCTGCTTCAATATTTTTTAAAGGTGTAAAATGAGTATCCTCATTAAACCATTGAGCATAATTATCGTACATTCTATCATTAAATCCAGTATCGTAAGGTCCAGGATTAATAGTTGCTACGCTAAGACCCATAGGTGTTAGTTCATCACGCAGTGATTGTACAATAGCTTCAAGCGCAAATTTAGAAGCGTTGTAGGCACCTAGATATGGTGCAGTAGATAAGCCTGCCACAGAAGATACAAATACCAGTTTTCCGCTACCTTTTTTTACCATTTTTCTAATAAATGGTTGTGCAAACTCGAGATTAGAAAACACATTAGTTTCCATAACTTCACGTAGAAGTCCTACTGGCATTTCAGAAACTGGACCAGAATGTCCAATCCCTGCATTATTTACTAAAATATCAATATCGTATTCCCAGGCTTTCTGGCAATCCATTAAATCTAAAATATTTAATTTAATTATTTCGAGATTATCTTGAACGCCTGCTTTTTTTGAGTCTTCGAGTAATCTTGATTTTTGTTCCCATTTGTGTACACCTGCTATTACACGGTGTCCTTTTGCAGCAAGTCCAAGCGCTGTACCTTTACCAAGTCCAGATCCAGCACCTGTAATTAAAATTGTTTTATTAGTCATATAGTTTTGTTTTCCTACAAGATATAGTAAATGTTAAGCATGTTCATGGCTTTTAATAAAACTTTAGGAGCACGTTAAATAACGTTAAAAAAAATGAGTCTGTTTACTATACAAGTTAAAACCCACAGTGTAAAAAGGGTAACTATAAATATTTTTTGTAAATTAAATGTATTAAGCTATTAACCAGTACATTTCTTCATAATAACAATAATAATGAACGATATCTTAAACTCAATTCTTGTAAACTTAGGTCTAACAACCATCCTAATTGGTATTGCCACTTATATTTTAAAACAGTCATTAACCGGAATTATAAACCTTAAAGTGGACGAAAAATTAGCAAAACGGAAACTGGAGATCGAATTAAAGAAAGAGAAGGAACTCGAAAAAATAAGGCAAACGGGAATACTTTATCCAAAGGTACTTGAAACTACTTATCGTTTAAGAAACGAAATACGAAACGTTACACAGCAGTTAGCAACTATAAAAAATAACAGCACAAACAACCTGTATAATGCACAAGATTTTAATACACTTAATCTCAATTTATTAACTAACAAAGTAGATGATTTGGAAGAATTACTATACAAAACGAAAGCGCATTTGTCACCCGAAATTCAAGAACGTGTTCATGATTTTAAAAACCATGTTAAGCAACTTGAGCTTAATTTAAACAACCTAAAGTTAGAGGTTAATAATAAAAAATCTATAGACGACATTAACCAAAGCATCGCCAAAATTATTGAGGGTAATAAGGATACAGAACTAAAATTTTCTGAAATTTCCGGAGAGGTTAAATCCGTATTAAACACTTAGTTATGGTTGATACTTTGAAAAATGCACATATAATAAATGAAAAAATTATTACAGCGCTTTTTCCGGTGATGTTAGACTATAGAGAAGCTTTTAACACACTATTTAATCAAGAGCAATGGCAGTATCCAGAGTTCGATTTGTGGTGCGATGAGCTTTTTTTTCATTTTTGCTACTTAGAAAAAATCTATTATCATGGGAAACCTAACTGGCAAGATTTAATTGATGAAGATTGTTATAAAATTAGTAGGTTTTATCATAGAATAGTTGGGGAAGTTGCTGGGTATAGATATGTGTATAAAGTACTTACAGATGATACATTTGAAGACGAACTTTCCTTTCGAGATCCAGATTTTTTATTAGGCTGTATTAAAACCATGCACGAGAACAATATTAACCCAATCCTTGAAAATAAAAGCACAAGCCTATCGCATTTACAAACCATAATTAATTTTAGTAAAAAAAACCCGAAGGTATTGCACAAACTGGAGATAAGAGGGTTTTAGCATGCCTAAAAAGGAAAAGGCCAAAACACATTTGTTTTGGCCTTTTTTAAATTAATTATAAAACACTTTCCTGTTTTAGTTTTGTTGAGATACTGTAGAAGTATTAGAGTTTCCTATTTGGTTAACCTGGCTATTTTGGTTATTTCCATTTTGTAAAACCGAACTTGTATTAAAGTCACCTTGTTGTAAAACAGTACTCGTATTATCTACGCCTTGATTAAAAAATACATTACTACCTTGTGTTACAGTAGAAGTGTTATTGTCTCCCATTTGTGTAACCATCGAGTTATTATCAAACCCTCTTTGGCTTGTTGCATCGTTGTTACTATTACCTGTTTGCGTAGTAGTAGCGTTATTAGAATCTCTTTGCTGAAAAGTATCTGCAACGTTCGAATTTCCTGTTTGCACGGTATTTATCGTGTTAAAACTACCTAAACTTGCTGCATCAGATTCATTAAAATCTCCTATTTGATTTAGAGATAATGAATTTGAATTTCCTTGCTGATTTGCAAAACTTTCGTTAGCATCTCCAAACTGAAAAACATCAGCATCATTATTATCAGATCCACCAAGTTGGTATTGTCTAATTACAGAACTGTTGTCGTTTCCTTCTTGATCAACAGTAGCTGTATTATTATCATTACCACCAAAAGTTACTTGTCCTATAGGTGTTGAAACAGAAAAGCCCTGAGCAACTTCTGAAGCATTATTATCTCCATCTTGGTCAACTAAAACAGTGTTAGAATCTCCAATGGTTAATACTCCTGAACTGTTAGACATACCATTCTGCAGTAAATCGTAATCATTTAAATCACCTTGTTGATTAGAGTCATTACTGTTTAACATACCAGTTTCTGTAACGTTCGAATCATTATCATTTCCAGTCTGGCTAATTGTAGATATATTACCATCTCCAGTTTGAATAATATTAGAAACATTCATCGTTCCATCCTGAGTTTCAGAAGAGGTGTTTGTAGCACCTTTTTGCTCAGCATTCGCAATGTTATTATCTCCCGTTTGTGTTTGGTTTAATACATTATCGAAACTTGTTCCGGCAAAAGTACCAAGTTGTTCTGCATTTGCAGTGTTTAAATTACCATCCTGACTTTGAGAAACAGCATTGTTGTCTCCCTGTTGACGAGAATCGGCAAAGTTGTCATTTCCAACCTGAGTTTGAATCGCAGTCGAATTTTTTGTAGTAATTAACTGGTTAGAAACGGCTTCGTTATCGTTTCCTGTTTGTGTTTGGGTAATTTCGTTATTAAAAGTACTAATACCACCACCAGAACCTTGTTGTCCAAAAGCGTCATTATTATTTCCGTCTTGTGTTTGCGAAATAACATTGTTAGAAGCTCCTGTTTGCTGGTCTGCATTAGCAAGATTTTCGTTACCCATTTGATCTTGATCTATTAAATTACCAGTTCCAAAGCTTCCGCCTTGAGTACCATTAGCCTCATTTAAAATACCATCCTGAGTTTGGTTAATTGTGTTATTTGTACTTTTTGTAGTAATAAAAAAACCAGGAAAAAGCTCGTTTACCTTTCCTTGTTTTGCATTCGCAACATTCCCAACACCAGTCTGGTCTTGCGACACCGTATTATCGTTACCTACAGTATTTGCATTGGCTTCGTTATCAGTACCATCTTGAATAATGGTAGTATCATTATTGTTAGAGTTTGCAGATGTTGTGGCAGCATCGCCTTGATTCATGTTGGCATCATTACTGTTTCCAGTTTGCGTGACACTGGAAAGATTGCCGTTACCTTGTTGTAGAACATCGCTTTCGTTGGTAATACCAGTTTGTGAAACCGCAGAACCGTTACTGTTTCCATTTTGTAAAACGTTACTATTGTTAGATTGTGCGAATAAGCACGTTCCAAAAAATAGTAAACTTGCACTTAAAATAAATTTTTTCATAATTTCTTAGTTTAATTAGAATTAATTAATTGTTATGCAGGTTAAGAAAAACACACCAACAGGTTGATTAGCGTGTAATAATTTGGAACACTCATACTTACGCAGGTTATATTGCAAGGGTTTTAAAAATGAATGATTATTCGATGAATCTGGATAAACTTCGTTTAACTACATAAAACATAACACATAAAGATAGATTTAAGTGTAATAAAGCACATAAGGTGTAGTGGTATTTTAATCTATTCGTTCTTTTCCTTATATGATAGTAGAAAATCTAAACACTAAGATTTGGAATAAAATGTATCTTTAAAATAAAATAAACTTTAGGAGTTATGAAAATAGCAGTCACATCAGTCAGCGGACAATTAGGTTCAGCAATAGCTAAGCATTTAATCCAAGAAATAGGAAAGGAAAATGTTATTGGCATTGCCAGAACACCTGAAAAAGCAAAACATCTTGGTATAGACGTTAGAAAAGGAGATTATAATAGTCGCGAACAATTTGATGTCGCTTTAGTTGGAGTAGAGGTGGTCTTATTAGTTTCGGGAATGGATAAACCACAAAAGCGTATTCAGCAACATAAAAACGTCATTGAGGCCGCAAAGGCCAATGGTGTAAGGAAAATAGTATATACCAGTATTGTTGGTGATGTAGAAAATACAGCATTTAGTCCAATTGTACAAAGCAATCGCCAAACAGAAAAAGACGTTCAAAACTCTGGTCTGGATTGGGTTATTGGTAGAAATGGTATTTACATAGAACCCGATTTAGAATATATAGATACCTATAAAAAAGAAGGAGAAATTAAAAACTGTGCAGGTGAAGGTAAATGTGCTTATACCAGTAGAACAGAACTAAGTCTGGCGTATGCAAAGATGTTAACAGAAAATAAGCATAACCGAAAGGTTTACAATTTAGTTGGCGAACCTATTACACAAGCACAATTAGCAAAATATATGAATGCAGTTTATAATACCAATTTTGCTTTTAATTCGGTTTCAGTTGAAGCCTATGCCAAAGAAAGAAAAACAGAATTAGGGGATTTTATGGGAACTGTTATTGCTGGTATTTATGAAGGCATTTTAAATGGAGCTTACCATGTAAAGTCTGATTTTGAGCGTGCAGCAGGAAGACCACATAAATCTGCCTTAGACATAATTAAGGCCTATAAAAATTCATGATTTTAAGTTATCCACAGCCTTGTTTACCATTTGATACGTTTATTTTTTACTTATCAAGTTTTTTAAATCAATAAAGAATGAGAGGTTTGAGAGAGAAACTTATAATGAAACAAACGAAATTTATTGAACTTCCTTTACCAAAGTTTCGTGCATAAACCCTTCAATACTGTCGTTTACTCTAAGATGTAGCCAACGGTTGGTTTTTCCTAATATTTTTACTTCCTCATTAGCCTTTAAATCCTCTATTTTTTCATTTTTAACACCAGCACCCAAGCGCAGTTCGTTTACTTTTAATCGGGTTATGCCTTTTGTATACAATTCAGAATTCTCAAATTCAAATGTATTGTATGTTTTCACAAAAGGTAAAGGATCTACTGCACCACCTCTTGTATAGATGCCAAAATGTAAATGAGGAGCTGTAGTCTTAGCGTTGCCAGTATTACCTACAAAACCCAACGTATCTCCAACATTTACACGATTGCCACCAGAAACCGCAATACTATCCAAATGGGCATAATACAACGACTGGCCAAACAGCCCGTCACGTAACCAAACCTGTTTGCCTCCCAAACCTCTGTTTCCGGTATTAGAAACAAAACCATCTGTGGCAGCCACAACCGGAGTTCCTCGCTTTGCAAAAATATCTATACCTTTATGTAAACGTGTTCCGCCACCTCTCTGTGCTCCCCAAAAACTCTGTATGGCTGCATTTCCTTTTCCGCTAACCGGAAAAGTTAACGTAGGCTCTGTATATAATTTCAGACCAAATTTAGTTGGTAACTTTTGCTCAGATAAAATTGTTATTTTATAATCACCAGTTTTTTCTACATTAAAATCTAATTGATTGATTTCAGGTTGATTAGACACAATTGGTTTTGCTGCAATTGTAGAATCGTTTTCAAACCTATAAATATCCAATGCCAACTGTAGGCTATCCGCTGTTATATTAGATTCAACTTTAAAACGTTCGCCACGCTTTAAAGACACTTTATAAGCTAAAACCTGAATATCTAAACTATCAGCATATGAATTAAGTGCAGACGGTAATTCAAGCGTTAGTTTATTGGTTTTTGCAAAGCGATATCGGTTTTGATACCATTTAAAAAGACTATCATTGTCTTTTATATCACGCTCAATAACTTCTCTTGCTGATGGCTTTGTAATAGCATCGGTAACTTTTACAACTTGTTTACAAGATGCTATTAGAAGACATAAAAAGAAGATGATTTTAAAGTTCCATTTCATACCATCGATTATACACAAATCATTCCATAAACTGTTACAGAAAGCTTAATAATTATTAGATAGGATTATACAAGTTACATGTTAAAGTTATACTAACGAATGGATAGCAGTAATTATTTAAAGCCGAATTCATTATTTTTAAGAAAACCATTATTTATGAAAAGATATAATTTACTCTCAGTCGTTCTCCTTACCATTTTTATGTACTCATGTAAAAGTGAACAGCATCCAAATAAAACTGAAAAACCAATGGCCTCTGAAAATACCGCAGATACCGTACAAACAACCATTGGCCAATTAATATTACCAAAACCGTATGCTACAGAATCTGTAAGAAACCCAAATAAACTTGTGGATTGGCCAGAAGGTAAAATGCCAGTGGCTCCGGAAGGCTTTATTGTTACCAAATTTGCTGATGGTTTTGAAAACCCACGTTGGACCTATATTGGCCCAAATGGAGATTTTTTTGTTTGTGAATCTAATACAAGAAACAGTGCCAACCGTATTACTATTTTACGCGATAAAGATAATGATGGTACCATAGAGCTACGTCAAGCTTTTCTGGAAGACCTAAACCAACCTTTTGGGATGCTAATTGTTAACAATCATTTTTATGTTGCCAATACAGATGGTTTGTACAAATATCCTTATAAAACAGGACAAACCTCTTTAATGGATTCTAAGGGTATTAAAATTGTTGATCTTCCGGCTGGTGGTTACAATAACCATTGGACACGTAATATTATTACTAACAAAGCACAGGATAAAATTTATATTTCGGTAGGTTCGGCAAGTAATGTTGCAGAGCATGGTATGGAGGAAGAAATTCGTCGTGCTAACATACTTGAAGTCGACCTTAATGGCGAAAATGAAAGAATTTATGCCAGCGGACTTAGAAATCCTGTTGGTATGGATTGGAATCCTATTAATGGTGAATTATGGACAGCCGTTAACGAGCGCGATAAACTTGGCGATAATTTAGTGCCAGATTATGTTACAAGCGTGCAAGAAGGTGGTTTTTATGGATGGCCTTATGCTTATTTTGGAGCCATAGAAGATCCAAGATTAAAAGGTAAAGCTCCAGAATTGGTGGCTAAAACCATAGTGCCAGACGTTTCCGTAGGACCACACACCGCATCATTAGGACTAACATTTTACACACATGATAGTTTTCCTGAAAGCTACAAAAATGGGCTGTTGGTTGGACAGCATGGGTCTTGGAACCGTTCTGTACTTTCAGGGTACGCTGTAAAATTTATTCCTTTTAAAGACGGTAAACCTACAGGTGAACCGCAAGATTTTCTTACTGGCTTTATTGCAGAGGATAACGATAGAAATGTATATGGAAGACCAGTTTGCGTTGCTGTTACACCAGCAGGAGATGTATTAGTTAATGACGATTCTGGTAATGTTATATGGAAAGTGAGTTACAACAAATAACACCTTTATAATTCAGAATTCACTGCCTTAACAAACTTCATGAAATTTACATCACTCAGCTTAATAATGGTTATAGGCTTAACCGCTATTACAAATTTATGTTTTGCTCAAACCATTAGTGGACGTGTTATTGACCACACAGAGGCTAATGTTTCGGGTGTTTTAATTCTTGTTAATACTAACGCGATTTCTAAAACTGATACCGAAGGTTTTTTTACACTTCCAGAAACGTATCAATTACCAATCGAAATCACGCTTAAGCATCCAGATTATTATATGCAAACGGTCACGCTTTCTAAAGAACACACCATCTTTAAACTTACTGCTTTAAAAAATACTAATGATCTTGAAGAGGTTATTCTTTCTTCAGCCTATCAAAAAGAAAGTAAAGTAATTGTACCCACTTCAAGAATTACAGCACAAAAGTTCGACGCTTATAGTCCGGTGGATATGGTTTCTGCCATTAACGAAACACCAGGTGTTTACATTCAAAGTGGTGCACTAAACACTAATAGAATTGTTATTCGTGGCGTAGGTTCCAGAACACTTTATGGTACCAATAAAATTCGAGCCTATTTTAATGGTATACCAATAACCAATGGCACAGGCGATACAGCTATTGACGCCTTTAATCCTGAAAATATAGAAAGTCTCGAAATTGTAAAAGGCCCAAAAGCCACGCAATATGGAACGAATTTGGGTGGTACATTACTACTTAACTCCATACAAGTTAAAGCAGGCGAAACCTATGCTAAAAGTAATCTTACCTTGGGTAGCTTTGGGATGTTAAAAAATAATATTTCTGTAGCCACATCGAACGAAAAATTATCATTAAACCTCAATTACGACCATTTAGAATTCGATGGGTTTCGTGAAAATAGTCGCTACAATCGAAATGCTGTGTTATTAACTTCAAATTACAACTTTAATAAAAAAAATGAGTTAGGTATTTTAATTAATTATACTAATTACGTTGCCCAGATTGCAAGCTCGATTGATAGTACAGCATTTATGGAAGACCCAACTCAGGCAGCTTTTACTTGGAATGCAGCGCAAGGTTATGAAGATAATGAGCAGATTTTAGTCGGACTTCATTATACGCACCGTTTTTCTGAACGCTTCAGTAATACCACGTCTGTCTTTTATACCTATCTGGATCATTACGAGCCACGACCTTTTAATATATTAGATGAATACACTAATGGTTATGGCTTAAGAACCTTATTTGCCAAAGACTTTCAGTTTTTAGACAAAAAAGCTATTTTAAGTTTTGGTGGAGAACTTTACAAGGACCAGTACAATTGGCAAACCATAGAAAACCTATATCAAGATAATAATGGTAATGGCAGTTTGGAAGGACAACTGCTAAGCGATAACATAGAAAAACGGAACAATTTAAACGTTTTTGCAACAGTCACTTTGCCATTTAGTAAAAAATTAAAAGCACAAATAGGTTTAAACGTTAACACAACCAACTATAGCTTTCTGGACGCATTTAATGTTGGTGAAGACAATAAAAATGCAGATCGTAATTTCGATCCTATTTTAGCGCCAAATTTTAATCTCGTGTATCAATTTACGCCAGATATAAACGCCTACGCGAATGTGAGTAGAGGATTTAATTATCCGTCTATAGAAGAAACACTTACGCCAGACGGACTAATTAATACTGAATTAGGCCCAGAAACAGGTTATAATTATGAAATTGGTAGCGAATGGTTCGCATTAGCGAGAGCACTTAAAATTCAGCTATCTGCTTATCTGCTCGATATCGATAACTTGCTTGTTGCAGACCGTATTGGTGATGATCAATTTATTGGACGTAATGCAGGTAAAACTCAGCATAAAGGAATAGAATTATCTATTTTATATCGCAAGGCATTTAGCAATGGCTTCTCTTTAGCACCTTATTTAAATACTGAAATATCCGATAATAAATTTATCGATTTTGTGGATGGTGATACAGATTATTCAGGTAACCAGCTTACAGGTGTGCCAAGCACAAAGCTAAATGGAGGCATCCGTTTTGGCTTTAAACAGTTGCATTTAAATACCAATTTCCTCCATGTTGGCGATATGCCGTTGGATGATGCCAATACCTTATTTTCAGACGCCTACACTGTATTTAACTCAAACATTACGTACAATACGCAACTAACAGCACAACTATCCGTTGCGCTTAAGGCAGGTATCAATAATATTTTAGATGAAAAATATGCCTCATCCATTCTTATTAATGCCACAGGGTTTGGTAATGCAGAGCCACGCTATTATTATCCTGGCGCACCACGCAATTGGTTTGGTGGATTTAAATTGGCGTATACTTTATAGGATGCTTTAATTTAAATTCATCATGCATTTTAAACCCTATGTTAAACCAAATGTAAAGATTTAAGACATGCATCTTGCTTATGTTTATAGCAGGATAGGAGAGTAGGACATTGCACGCAGAATGATTATAATTAGAACGAACACTCTCAAATTTTCTTAAAATTTTTCGGCAATTGCAAAATGGTATTATTACATTACATCACTAACTATATCATTTTTCGTGAAAAACCCATCAAAATACCCTTGTTTTAAAATCCGTTCTGTTTTACTTTTTCTTTGTCTGTTTTCGTTTAGCTATGTCAATGCACATATTCCAGGTGGTCACGTTAAAATAGAAAAAAAAGCCTATGCATTGCTTAAAGCCCAATTAGCGCAGGACAATTTACCCGATGGCACCACCATATTTAACTTTTTGGTAACCAATGGTATTATTAAAGACAGTGACGATGCTAATAGTGCTTATCCCGATTTAGACCTTGGCAGACAATTTCTGTCCGATAGGCAAATCTTCCACTTTATGGCAAACAGCCATTATGTAATGCAGGCACTTAGGCAGTACGAAGCTATTAATACACAGCAGGCACATATTCTTAAAAAAGCATTACCAGATTGTATAAATATGGTGTACACTTTATTACGGGAAACCATAGATAATCCTGTTGGTGCCAGTGAAGCTGGCAGAGGTATTTATGTGCTTATGCATGCCATTACCGACTCGTATTCCAGAGAACACACCATAAGAGATACCACCACCTTTGAGCTTATTAACATTAAAAGCTGGCAATTATCACGCTTGTTTTGGCCAAAAGCAGCTAAACAATTAGAAACAATGCGCGATGGGAGTGTAGATACCATGATATTTCTTCATACTACAACAGGTATGGCAGACGAGGAGTGGGAATACGAAAACGGAGCACTAAGACCAGAAGCCTTAGCAGCCGCTAATGCCTTAAAAGAGTTGTTGGTAACCACCTACAGGGCAATAAACGCTCCCGAAGAGACAGAGCGTTTAATTACAGCCTACATCGCCAAACATTTTAAACCACAAATAGCAACGGTAGAAAAGGAGCACTTTGTATTCTCTGGCGATACTACCAAGTTAAAATTAAGTTACCATGCAGGCTATGCTAATAATGCTAACGTATTAAAACTGGACCGTTACCCACTATTCTCGCACATGCTGTACTACCAAAACGGACTCGATAACACGCAGTTAAACGCTTTTGGGTACGAAGTAGGCTATCATGTAACGCCAAGAGCAGCATTCTCTTCAACCTCTTTTTTGCAACGCTTACCATACGGTTTTACGCTTGCCATAAACGAAAATACAGGCATTTTAAAGGAGGCTTCTTTTTTTGAATCGCTGCAACTTAAGGCTGCTGCAAAAGTGGCCATCTATTTGCCTTTAAGAAATCTGGTGTTAGAACCCAGAGTTGGCTATGGTATAACACCGTTTTATAAAACCAATTTAAATGCTGGTGTAATAAGCGGTTTTGATATTGCTTTTAACTTAGGGCGCGATAATAACAGAAAACGCACCAAACGTTTTGCTGTGGGTTACGAGTATGATGCGTCTGGATTACACGCCTATAATAGTATTTTATTTAAAATAGGCTATAATAGTTGGCAAGGTCGGGTGATTAAAAAGTAAGATGAAACTTTCAAAAAAAATGTTTTTAAAATTTCTTCTGCAATATTAATGAAATCGAGTTTACGAGATGTACGAGCTCTTATTTCTTAAATAGAATAGAGCGAGTAAACACTTTTTTTGCGACTAGCCTGTGTTGAGCGGAGTCGAACTATAAGATATAAGCATAATGTGCGTAAAATGGAATATTGCCTAACAATAGTTTAACATTCTTGATATCTTTAATAAAAACAATTATATCCAAATTCAATTTATTGGATGCGTACTTAATTTTTTTACAATTTTAGACATTTCTTTATCCGCATATATTCCATAAGCGTTTACAACAATTCCTTTGCTATTGTTTTTATTCGAGGAAATGGCATAAACAATCATGGCATCTCCAGGATCGCTATTACCTTCAAATCTGTAAAAATGGTCAATTTCAAAATCAGCTGGCGACAATTCAGTTGCAGTTTGATGAGAAATGAGACTTTCATTTGTGGTTAATATGGAAAAATCAATAGTGTAACCACGTTTTCTTAGGTCAGCCATTGCTTCAGTAACGGTGTCATAACTTTTTCGTTTCATAGTTTTATTTTTTACTTTTAAAAACATAAATAGTTTCTGGAATGGTAAACCAACAGAAATAAAATATGCCTAAGGAGAAATTGTGTCTCCTATCAAAATAATCTTACTTCGTATATACAGTTTCTCCCGTATCCTTTACTAAAATGAAATCTGGTATTGGTGGTTGTTTTTGATACACTTCAGTTCCAACCCAAATAAGCACAATGAATGAGAGTACTACAACACTGGTAAAGGCAATCCATATTTTTTTCATATGTAAATTTTTATTGTGAAATTTTGTTAACGCGTTCTACGTTGTCGAGTACAGAAATTGATAAACGAACGATACAATCTGCAGTACAAGTAAGGTTATGAGGGATGTTGGCTTCCAAGGCAATTAAATCTCCTTTTGTTAGAATTTGTTTTTTTCCGTTTATACCAAAATCAATTTCTCCTTCAAAAATTTCAATTATTATCGGAAATGGTGCTTTATGTTCTTTCATAAATTGACCTTTTTTCATGACAATGCGTACCTCTTTGGAACTGGCTGTTTTTAGCAGTATTGTAACTGTAGGTTTATCGTCCTCTTGATATTCAATAGTATCGAGTAGTGATGCTTTATTCATAATGTTTAATTTTTTTTATAAAATTTATACAAACCATTTTATCTTTTATAGATGTAAAAAAAAGTAAGTTGACAATTTACTTTTCAATTGGTAAGTAAATCCAGTAAACATTAATTATGACCTAACAGTTAAATTGAAATAATTATAATGTATTTAATATTTGTACTGCATAAAAAAAGCAGACCATGATGATCTGCTTTATAGTATCAAATAAAAATTTATTTGAATCTTCCTAAACATATAATTGATTAATAGCGGTAAAAAAAAATTATGTTATAGGTTCTTTTTTTTATCAGAATCCTTTTTATTAGACTCTACTTTGCTTTTAGAATCGCTTCCGTGTTTAGCAGTGGTTTCAGTTCTTTTTTTTTGATCTTGGTCTTTTTTCTTGTCGTCCATAATACATTGCTTTTACAAGTACTTAATTATACTTATGTAAATAAACAATTTATACTATGGCTTATGTTACATACTTATGGAATAGAGTTACATAAGTTATAGATTTTCTAAGTTGCTTTTACGTTTTGCACCTATTATTTTATAAAAGGATGGGCTTTGGCCTGTAACCTTTTTAAACTGGTTAGACAAGTGAGCAACACTACTGTAGTTTAATTTGTATGCTATTTCTGTGAGATTAAGCTCATCGTACAATATCAATTCTTTTGCTCTTTCAATTTTATGTTTTATAATAAAATGCTGAATGGTTATTCCCTTAACTTCTGAAAATAAGTTTGATAAGTAGGCGTATTCTAACCCTAATTTTTCACTAATAAAATCTGAAAAAGTATATTTTGGAAAATCATCTGAATAGTGAATCATTTCAATGATAGCCGTTTTTATCTCATCAATAAGGATACTTTTTTTATCATCTAATAGTTCTAATCCAGAAACCGCTAAATTTGATTTTAATTTTTGTTTTATTTCAACAGAAATGTCTTCCTTTATTTCAATTAAACCTAATTCAACACTTGTATAATGCAAGCCTAATTTTTCTAGTTCAAGTTTTACCATGAGCTTACACCTTAAACTTACCATAAATTTTATATAGAGTTTCATAATGACTTAAAGATATGTTTTAAATAAGTGATATCAGAAAATATATTCAATAACACTGTTAAGCCAATTGTAATAAAATTTACAATAGTTTTGCCTAAGGTGATTTTTATTGGGTAAAAGCGAAAATATAGCTATTTGGAATACACGATATATTTTTGAATGATAACAATAAAACTGATGCTTTTAATGTTACAAAGACATTTTACATAATGACTGATTATAATTTCAAATCTGTATTATAATGTTCTGCGTTATGTAACTTTGCTTTGGTAAAAGCGAAGTTAAATTACTGCTTTTTCTTATTTTTTTCTTCTATAATTTTTCTCTGCGATGTTAATGGAACACTCTTTTTACGAAGCGACGATAGGAGTGAAGTGGAATGTGTGTGTAATGAGAAATTAACACTTATAATAATCTAATTCAATGATTGTTGATAAAGTAGCTGTAAAACCACTTTCATTAGGATTTTCAGTAGATGGAGCCAAATTAGCAAGCATTTCCTTGAAAACACGACTATAACTATAATCAACAATTTTAAAATATTTATCCAATTTAGGAGCATAAATTTTATCGCCAGCTGCCAAATGTGTTAATTCTGTTATTTTGAACATAATACTTGAGGTTTGTTTATTCAAATAAATTAAGTTGACTGTTTATTTCTAATTTTATAGGAATACCATCATATTTACCAGATAAATAATCCTTTTCAAAAGATGCATCTTTCCTTATTTTTTTATCATTTAATGTTTCAAAAGTAGTTTGTCCGTAAACATCTTTTTCAAAAATCATTATTTGATCTCTTCTAAATAATTTTGAACTAGAGTTTATATAATGGGAATTATGTGATGCAAGTAATAATTGAGCTTTATTGTTTTCATCCGAATTAAATAATTTTATTATTGCTTTGCCTAATAAAGGATGAAGTCTAGCATCAAATTCATCAATTATTAAAGTTTTTCCATTTACAAAGGCATCAACAATTGGACCTGCTAAAGAAAATAACTTTCTAGTTCCTAAAGATTCATTCCTTATTAAATCAAAATATGTGCTTCTTTTAGGTTCGAGATTACTATCATATACAATATGCTCTGTCATAATTGCAACATTTTCTTTATTTCTCTCCAATAATATTTTATGCAATTCTTTCGGTAATCCACTTTTTTCAAGTAATTCAGCTGTAAGTTCAATGTTTTCTGTTTTCACTTGGTTAAATCCAAGATTTGCTCCTTTTATAAAATTGTTGATTGTTACTTTATATTCAGGATCATTTAATAATTTGACTGTAAAATTAATTGCTTCACTATCATTAGTGCCAGATATATATTTTATGTTGCCAAGGTCTTTAATAATATTAATAGCTATTTTAATATTTAACTGTGCACATAATGATAAGAAAAGTGAGTTTTCTCTTGTGTTACTAATAAAATGTTCACTTGTAACATCATATTTCTTACCAATTTCTATTGATTGTAGATCCCTTTTGAATAAAAGATATTCTTTTGATTTTTTGCTAAAATATAACCATTCTTTATGAACTCTTTTTTTGTCTACTTGAAATCCATAGCGATATTTGGCACCATCAAATACAATCTCAATTTCAAAATAACTAGGTTTATTCAATGTTTCTGTTGATAAACGAAAGGGCTCTATATTAATCTCTTCATCCGCTTGTGAATCTTTAGATGAGTTTTGTATAAACTTTTTAACAAACTTAATAGCTTTAAATAAATTACTCTTACCACTTGAGTTAGCACCATAAGCAACTAAACTTTTAAGTAAACTTACATTAGAAACTGTTGTAGATAGAATATTATCATTTCTTAATTCAGTTAAAGAACTAGCATTAAGGTCAATAGCTACTTTTTCTTTGAAAGAAAGAAAGTTTCCTACCGTGAATTTTACGAGCATGTTGAATGTTTTATTGAGGATTTCCGTAAAAGTAATAAAAAAATGAGAGATATTCTCATATATTATGAATTTTATTTGTTTGATTAAATTATTTTTTGTATATTTGTGAGAAATAAACTCATAATACTTGAATATTAATACGTATTTATGAATATTTTAAGCCAAAAATGAGAGTTATACGTATAATATTATAAAGTAAAATAAATATGAGTGAATTAACAACACATTCCGTTTTGCATAAAAGGATTACAACTTTTGTTGATTGGATAAAACCTGAAGCAGCAAAACGAGACGAGATTAAAGAGAGATCAAACAAAGCGAGAGAAAATATTAAAGCCAAGGCTGAATCAGATGAATACAATTTAGTTGTTGTTTCTACACCAAATGCTGGATCTTTTACTACTAAAACAGGATTGAGAAGACATTATAGAGGAGATGCAGAAGTAGAAGGACTTGATGTAGATTTGCCCTTCGTAATTCAAGATAATCAAGATGGCTACGCATTATTTAATTTACTAAATGTTTTCTATAAAATTGTTGATGATTGCTACCCAAATGTTGATAAGGAGAAAACAAAAAGTTCAATTAAACTTAAGTTTCCAGATAAAGTGAATTTGGATATAGTTCCAATGTTAGAAGGTACAAGTATTGATGAGCAAATATTAATAAGGTCTACTGGTGAAAAAATAAATACATCGGTAAAAAAGCATGTAGATTTTATAAAAAAAAGAACAAATACAAGCAATAGTGAAGTTGGAAGAGTTAAATATAATGAATGCTTGCGATTGTTTAAATGGTGGCGAGATACACAGGCAAATAACTCTTATTGGTTAAGTGGAGATGATAGTCCACCCAGTTTTTTGATAAATTTGTTAACAGCTAAAGCTTTTGATGAATTATCGGTTAGAAAAACATATGCTGAAACGCTAGCAAATTGGTTTGGTTATTTGGCGCATTTAGTTAAAAACAAAGAGCCTATTCTATTTAGCGATTATAATAATCCTACTAAAGATTATTACACATGGTCAGTTATAGATCCTGTTAATCCTGATAATAACATCGTAAAAAATTGGAGCTCTTCTAAAATTGATGAACTGGCTAGTTGGCTTGAAAATGGAAGAGATAGTTGGAGTAGAATTATTGGTCACGATTTAGAAGGAGAAGATGCTAAATCTATAGAAGAATTAATTAAAATATTTGGGAATTCATTTAAAAATCATACAGAATAGAATATGAGTACAAGTTATACAAGATCAGAATCATCAACATATTCAGAAGCTAGAGCAAGATATGTCATGAATAAAGTACAGGAAGATTTATTAGGCCTAATGAGTAGAAATCTAATAAGTTTGGACAGAGTTAAAAGTATTAAAAGCGATGTTCTTTATTTATTAAATAAGGAAGCTTTAAAGTATTTTCAATTACAATTTAAAACACCAGATGGTAAAGAAGTTGGTGGCTTGCATTATGAAGTTAAGGCCAATGGGCAGATATATTCTGATGAAGATTCAGGAAAAATAAATTATTGGTTGCTTTCAAGTGATATCAAAGTAAATTTATTAGTTCAATTGGATAGAGAGAGTAAAAACATTGATGAAGTTGATAGGCAATTAGAAAATTGGGGTTGGGGAAATGGTTCAGCTTTGACAGGAACTCGCGAGGTTTTAAAATCATATTCCAAAGATGGATATGGAGTAACTCAAAGCAAAATTGGAGCATGGTAAATTTATATAATATTGAGCACCCAAATAAAATAGCTGAAAAACAATATGCTGAACTTATTGGTATTGATGAAAATAAATCAAATTTACTTTCATCATTAAGCCTATTATTGGATAATGATAAAATTAAAGATTGGCAGACTAAACATCATAAAAAAGAAATATCTATTGTTAATCAGATATACTCTGGGACTCCTTTGGTGATTTTGTCAGGAGATGTTGGTTGTGGCAAAACTGCATTAGCTCAATCTATTGCAACTCCGTTATCTATTAAACTGGATAAAAAAATTACTGTATTCGAAACACCCTCAAATATAAGAGGAAGTGGTTTAGTAGGAGAGATTTCAAATAGAATAACAGAAGCATTCGAACAGGCGAAGAGAAAACTTGGAAAAACCGATTTAGGTGTACTTATTATTGATGAAGCAGATGATATAGCAACTAGTAGATCTCAAAATCAAGCGCATCATGAAGACAGAGCTGGTCTAAATGTTCTAATTAAACAAATTGACCTCATTAGAAAAGAGAATGTTAATCTAGCGGTAATATTAATTACAAATAGATTAGAGGCACTAGATCCAGCTGTCAGAAGGAGAACATCGTTAAACTTAATTTTTGAACGGCCTTCTGGAGAAAAGATAAATGAAGTCGTTGAATATATTTTCAAGGATATTGATTATGACAAACCTTTATTTGAAGATATTATTAATTATATCCAAGCTCAAGAAATACCATATAGTTTTTCTGATTTAATACATAGAGTTGCTAAACAAGCAATTTATAAAGCTATTGAAATTGACACACCTTTTACGATTGAAATATTTAAGACAACATTAGAAACTACAAAACCATCTCCATTAATTGATTAAATATGAATGAAACTATTATTATTATTGCTCATTCCGGATTAGAAAAAAAAATAACTAAAGAAGAATGTATTAAAGCGCTTTCTGAAATAGCAATTGACAAAGAAATTATTTTTATAGACTTTGAAATTGCTGACGCTAAACTATCTGATTTATACGATTTACCTTATGAACAATTAGCTCTAGAACAACAGAGAAGGTTTAAAGATGAAATAGAGCCTATATTTAAAGCAAATCCTGAATCTAGTATAGCTTATTTTGGTTTAGCTCCAATCCCATTAGCTATCCATCTTGGTTTCCTATGCAGTAATTACAATAAGTTTTTACTTTTCCAACTCCATCATAAAAACAATGAGTGGTATTTGCAAACTGAAAAACCAAAAGACTATAATTTTGAAATTAAAGAGACTAATTTACCAACTGATGTCCAGAAAGGTGTAGGGGAAATTTTTATTAGAGTTGGTACATCATATAGAATTGAGCCACAACATTCACAAGAAGTATTATCAAATCCAACAAATGAATTTGATTTATTATTAAAAGAGCCTCATATCGATGGAATATCCAACCAAGAAGAAATGAATGATGTTATTGATGCTTTTCAAAACATTCTTTCAGCTTGTAGTAATTACCTTCCTGATAAAACTAAAATTCATTTGTTTGTTTCTTCAACAACAGCAGTTGCTTTTGCTATTGGAACTAGAATAAACCCAAATATCTATCCATACGTTCAGACCTATCAGTTCAATAGAGATGAAACTCCAAAATATAGAGAAGCTATATTAATAGATAAAAGTTCTGATGATGCTATCGCTTTTACTGAAAGTGATAGAAAAATTGCATCAGATATTAGAAATTCTTGGGAAAAACAACTACAAATTGATATCAAAACGTTTATAGGAAATAGCGAAGGTCTTTTTGATAATTGGTATGAACATATAACTCAAAAAAATCCTAAACTAAAAGACTATGCACAAGGACTTTGGCTAAAATTACCACAGCTTAAAACTACGTCACTTAAAAATGATTTCATTGATTTAGATGAAAATATAGTTAGTGATGGATTTGAATATAATAAAACCGACTTAAAATGGAAAATTGACGATGGAATGTTTGTTAGTTTGAACAACAGATTAGGAAAAATTGAAGGCTCCAATATTTTACAGGCTGGTAGACTATTCCTTTTTCATGAAGGTTTACACTATTGTCCTGAAGCTCATAATTTAATTGGCTCTGTAGCTAATGGTATTGGGCAATTTCCAAAAGTAATTGAGGAAGCTGATTATCAGGCTGATGTATATGGATTATTGTATGAATATAAATTCAGTATAGAGAAAAACAAAAGTATTGAAAATAACCTAAAAAAATTCTTTTTGACAGCTATAGATACTGCAACAGAGACAATGTGGTCTTTCGTTGATAATGGTGTAGAATTAAATGAGCTGAATATAAGATCAATAAATCGTTTCCTTAATTGGTACTGGCAATGGGTAAGGATAGAACAACTTTCAAACACGGGAACTCTCGAGGAAATAATTGAAATTTTGTTTGATAAACCAGTTATAGAGTTTGCTGGTCCACCACCATTTATTTTAAATCGTAGACGAGTTGCTATTAAATTAAAAACGAGTAATTATTATCGTTATGAATTAGCAATTTTTCACAATAATAAAATTGTAAGAGGAACACCAACAGGTATTGATGATATTGTGGAAGGATTCAGAAAAATGGATAGCGATAAAATTAAAGAAGGTTTACGAAGTTTTCTGGCAATGGTTACTAATTAAAAATAATAAAATGAATTTCTAAACGAATTTTAAACTGGTTTTTAAATTTGTTACCATAGAATTTATTAAAAATTAATAAAGTAAAATAGAATATTATGATTACAATTGAAGCAATTAAACCTGGTCCTAAAAGAAAAAATGAAAATGGTAAACCAGACAAGAGGCAAAGGGTTAACCCTGAAAATAAGCCAAAACATAAAAAATTAAAACCTCACAAACACAAACCTGGCGATTAATAATCATATAGAATAGTATTTTTTACCCAGATGAAGCGTTGGCAAAACGACCTCATAAAATTTTGGTAAAACAATAGGAGAGTGGAGCGTAAATATTTTAGGCTATACAAATGCAATTATCCTGCGGATGATTGTATTTGGATACAACACTTTACTAAAAGCTCGTTTTAAATTGTATTTAGCTAAAAATGTACTTTGGGTACATTTTTTTAACGCTAAATAGTCTAAAATATAGCGTAACGAGCCGTAATTGTTTAAATCTTTACGTTTTACCCACAAATATATTCCTGCAAAATTCACTATATTTAAACTCTCCCTTTATTTAATATAAGAGCTTTATTAGGAATAATCAAGAGTATAAATAAACGAAAACATGTCTTATCAAAATGGAATAGATTATTACGAAGAGGATAAAGATAAAACTTATCATGAAAATAAATGTTTATACTACACATACAGATTTGAAGTTTTAAAGAAAATGAGTGTATTTGATAAAATAGTTTATTTCCCTTACTGGTTGATAAAATTTGTTTATCATTCAACTATGTTAAAAAAAATAAAGCCGAAATAAGCGATCAATTAAGCAATTTATAGAGTAGTAGAACTAAAAATAAATAAAATAATGATGAAATACAGCTATATTAATTCGAATCGCGTATTTTAAATTTAAGAAGGTTTGTACAGGATATAAAAACTATACAGGATGAAATTTTTTTCAAATTGTATTTCTATTTAATCATTCTCAAATTAAAAGCCACAATTAACTTTACATAATTACTCGATATAAGTCTGGCAGCCATTATATCTGTAATTATGTCAAATATCGCCCAAAAGCGCTATTTCGCTAATTGTTGTAAAATGTACTATAATTAATATTATGTAAAATAGGATTTATTGTTATCCAAAACATATTACCTCTATTATACGTCGCTACTAATAATTAATACTTGCACTCTTTTAAATAAGTAGTTATTCATTTAAAAAAAAAACTTGCTACTAATCAATCAAACTCTGGATGGTATTTTAAGCGTCTGCGTTGCGAACGGCTTATATAATTTGTACCTGTATTAAAAAGTACTTGTTTACCAGTTAAGTCTATGGTTTTTATTGTTTCTAAAGTATCTGCTTTTTTAACGTGCATTACCAAATTGCGTTTTGAAGCTACAAACCGTATTGGTTCGCTATACACAGCATCTAAAGTAACCAAACGGTTGTTTATTGGTGTGTCGTCTTTGGTTTTACTTAGTAACGTCGCAATTACAAAATCGCAGGCTGTGGCGCTTTGTGGTAGTAAGTCGAATGTTAGTGTTTCGTTCTTATTGGTGAACACCATGTTGTTGTTAGCTACAACCCCAAAATAAATATTCTCGATATCACTGGCAAAAATATAATCTTTATGCGCTTCGGTATTAAAAATATCTGGCGTTAAATCGAAACTCCTATCGGTTTTTGTGGTTAAGTAAATAACGCTGTTGCCTTGTTTTGCTACAAGTACATACAACTCTTCACGCACCTGAATATCCTTATTTGCCAAAATATCGTCTGGCTCGCAACCTTGGTCGCATAATATAAAACGCGTGGTACCTTCTACTTTAATTTTTTCGCATAACCGGAACACATACATGTTATAATCGGCTACATTTACAGAGGCTACCGTCGAAATTTTATAACGATTGGAACAGGCAGCAAGTAGAAAAACACCTATGCCAACAACGAGTATATAACGCATGAATTTCATAAATTATTTTTATAGTTAAACTGCTCGAAAGCACCACCAAACGCAATACGATACCCATAAAAATAATCGGGATGATACGGATTATCACGCGAAAAATGCAAAATATCCTGTACGTCCCAAACATTAACATCGTAAGCCGTTAGGTATGCCGAATAGCTATGAGCAAAACTTCTTGCAGCTAATTTCCACTGTTGTTGGTTAAAGCCAAACACCTCTTTATTTTTATAAGGAATATGGTCTAATTGTAATTTATCAGACGCATCGAAAGCAAACGGTTGCCAGCCTGTAAATTTATGGAAACTCAGCTCTACTTGGTTTACATACGCCTTTGTTTTAAAATGTGTGGAAAGCACGACACCACCTGTGTAATAACGGTCTTTCTTATCGCCAAAGACATTTAAAACGGGTCCACCATCATTATAATACGAGATTTGAACCGTTCGCGCAATATTAAAATTAAAGAAACCAACCAGCTGCGTGCTTCGGTTTTTATCCGGATTTAAAATTAAATTCGAGCCTATCCCTACCGAATGTTTAAAGGTATTCTGCAACGGATTCGCGGTAAAGTCTGCAAAATGGTATAAAGGTACTAACCGCTCCTCTATCCTGTTTACAGCATTAATATGCTTACCACCAACATTAACTGTCGCATTGGTAAAAAAATCTAAAAACACACAGTTTTTATAATCCTCACTTAAATTGCTCCCTAAAATACCACGATTATAAACCATAACACCTAAGTGCGCTGTGGGCAATGCACCAAAGCCGTTGTTATTTATGGCGAGATAATGCCCTATACCTCCAGTGGCACTCGCTCTAAATTTTAGATGATATCCATTTTGCACTTCGGCAGAAAGCATGACACCAAAACCTAATCTTAAATCATCGATAGTTCCGGATTGTGCACTTCCAATCTGCAAACCAAATACTATTAATATTAACACGATTTTTTTCATATTACACAATTAAATCATCTTCGCGTTGTGCTAAATATGCTTTACTAAAATATTTCTTTAAAAAAGCATCTGTATTGTTGTAAAACACTTTGTCTATAACCTCTACAAAGGGTTGTTTCATCATTAAATCGTCTAATTCTTTAAGCGTAAATTGCGTTTCACTTGGTAAATTTACCACATTATAGCCTTGGTATTCCAGAAAGACGTAGTTGTTTAGCGCTTCGGTTATTTTTGCTCTAAATGCAGGTAAATCGGCAGACGTTTTATAATGATCGAATGGATCTACAATACCATCATTATCGCTACCTAAACAAACCGTTTTCCAGGCATCGATTTCGGGTATTTTTGAGGTGGTACGTGTTTGGTTCTCTTTTCTTATATAAGCCAAATTCACTTTTACAATATGGAACACGTTGGTTAAAAACATCTGTACGTGCAGTTTTCTGGTGGTTTCATCATCGGCTTTCTTGAGTTGTTTTCTAAACTTATTGCCAGGCATCCTGCCATCGTGCATACAGATACCAATTAAACCGTCCGACTTAAATACCTCAACGATATCCTCGTCTGTTAAATTAATATCCCAAATACTCACATACGAGTTTTTATCGAGGTTAAAACTGTCTTTGGTGGCTAAAGCCTGGTCTAAAGTAGCAAGACCACTTACTGCTGCATGGCTAACAATTACTGGTACATTATCTTGTTGTGCATCGCTTTCGCTTCGCATACTTTCCAGTAACTGGTAATAACTTTTTCGCGCTAAAACCGACATGTGTTTAACGTCTATTAAAATACGCTGACCATTTTCACGAGTTAATAAATGGTCTATTATCAATAGCATTCCAAAGGTTGAAATACCCAAATCCTGACCAATGGTTTGGTCGAAAATATCGGCAAAACCAGGATCGAAAGTCCCTTTGGCATCCATAAAACTTTTAGCGTGCCCAACTAATAAATTATTGAAATGATGCGCATAGGTGATAAAAAACGGCGGAAACTCTTCTTCTTTAAGTGCTTTTATATTTTCTATAAACGATAACTTTAATTTGCTTTGGCGCTCTAAAGGCAGGTTTTCAATTTTAGCATTTTCAAACAAATCCTGTTTGTTGTAAACACCTAAAGCATGCATACCTTCTATAGTCATGATGCCACAAATGGTATCTTCGGCTTGGGTTTCTAAAAAATGCTCATAATTTTTAACCAATTGAAATTTTGGCTGTTTGCCGTGTATTAATTTATCTGAAAGACTTTTATTAGCATTGAGTAGAAACTGATATTCTAAAATATAATCGTTAAAATAATCGATGGTGTCAACAGTGTCGTCATGAATAGGATCTATTAATCTGCTTGCGGTTTTAATTGAAATACCCGACAGAAGCGAGACAATTTTTTTATCGACATTGATATTACTTATCGTAATTTTTTTCCCGAAAATTAAGCCTAAAATAAACCGGTGAATACCTTTACTTTTTTTAAAAGGTCTAACAGGTTTTAAAAAGGGTTTTTCTATAGGATAAACCGAGCAAAACACTAATCTGTTATGGCCTTGAAAGCAACTGTCTAAATTAGACTGAGAATAGGTTGCCATCTTTTTTAACACGATATTTATTATCCATTTTCGCGGACTAATATCTTTAAAATAATCTTTGGGCTTTTTATTGGTGAAAAAATCCCATATGTTTTTTATATCAGCAGGATTGCCATAGGGTTTTAAACTGGGATGGTTATGTAAATCGGAAATTGGTTTGTTGTCCATATGCTGGCTATTTCAGGTTGTTTCTGAAATTTACAAAATAACTAACAAACTACTCCTCTTTCTCCATTTTTACTGTACGAATTGGGAAAGGAATGTTTATATCATTAGCATCGAATGCCTCTTTAATAAGCATAATAGCTTCACTTTGATTGGTGTACATCTGGCTTTTCTTTATATAATCGATATAAAAACGCGTAATAAAATTAATGGAACTGTCACCAAACTCGGTAAAGTAAAACTCAATTTTTTCGTTGTTTTTCTGCGGAAAGTTTTTTTCAATCACCTCTAAAACAAGCTGTTTTACAGCTCTTAAATTAGATTCGTACCCAACACCACAAGATATGGTAATACGACCTCTGCTGGTGTACGAGTAGTTAACAAAAGGCTCTTCTATAAACAAAGAGTTTGGCATAACTACAATATGATTGTCCGGACGACGCAACACCACATTTCTTAAACTAATTTCTTCTACAAACCCACTATGGCTTGAAGTTTCCACATAATCATTAATTCTTATTCTTGGTAAAAAAGATAGTAAAACACCGGAAAAGGTGTTATTTAAAGTGCCTTGTAGTGCCAAACCAATAGCTAATGCCACTACTCCAGCACCTGCTAATATTGAGGTTAAGGCTTTGTCTAAATCTAAAACACCTAACGCGATAAAAAAACCAACCGATAACAGTACCAGATAAATAAGTTTAACTATAATGCGCCTAACCGATTGATTACTTAATTTTTTTCGTAAAACTTTACGCAATAGAGAGGATAAAATACGCGCTATAAAATAAAACGCAACCATTACTAAAATGGCAATTAAGAGATTGGGTAATCTTAAAATAATGGCCTCATACCACCCATTTAATTTATCCCATAATTTGCTTACAGCTTTGTCTGTTTCCTGAATGAATAATAGCATAATTTACGTTTTAAATAGTGTAGATAAAATAAGTGTTCCTGCGATAAGTAATATAAAAGACAGCAAACCTCCAATAATTAAAAAATGCTTAAACCTGTAGGCACCAGTACCATAAATTAAGGCATTGGTTTGGTAGCCCATTGGAGTAAAAAAGCTAAAATTGGCGCCAAACATTACCGCAAAAATAAATGGTTTTAGAGGTAAATTGAGTCCGCTGGCAAGCGCTATCGCAATAGGCGTCATAATAACAGCAGTAGCATTGTTAGAAATAAAACCACTAAACAGCATGGTAATTCCAAAGGTGGCGCCTAAAACAAGCATTTGGTTTTGTCCGTGTAAGAGTGCAATTAATTTTGTAGATACCCAAGTATCTGTGCCAGAATTACTCATAGCAATACCTAAAGGAATCATCCCTGCCAATAGAAAGATAATTTGCCAGTTTACACGTTTGTATATTTTAGATAGGTTTATGCAATTACCAAGTAATAAAGCGCCAACGCCTGCAATAGAGCTGGCTAAAATAGATAAAGTACCACTTGCTGCTAAACCTATAACGCAAAGGATGGTTACAATACACCAGATTTTTTTTCTGTTATCGACCTCAAAATTATCTTCATGGCTTCTTAAAACCACCACATTTTCTAACCCGTAAAACCTGCCTAAGTTGGCCTCATTTACCTTAACCAGAATACGATCACCAGATTTTACGTGCATTTTATTAAAAGCTTTTGGTAAATACAGGTTTTTGTTGGTGAGCATTTTACTTTTTTGAATGCCCATAGGCACACCATCGCCAGCAAGTTTCCATTTTAATTCGTTTAAGGTCTTCCCAATAAATTCCGATCCTGGTAAAACCAGCATTTCAATAAAATAGGTTTTTATATTTTTTTCGTCGTTTTCATCCACAACAATATTATCTTTTTTTAAGGACAATTCGAAATGTTCTTCAGAAATAAGAGAAAAATCTTCTAAATCACTAAGTAAAACAATCTCGTCACCAGCACGTAAGGTTGTGTTTTTTCCTGGAGCGGTGTGTACATTGCCATCTCTTAGCAGTTTAAGAATTTTAATACCAGACTTATCGTAAAAAGACAACGATGAAAAAGGTTTGCCTATAAATTCGGAATCTTCCTTAGCCGACAGTGTAAAAATAAACTCCGAAGATTCGTTGTAGTTATTTAGCTTTCGTTCTGTTCCTTTTGGTAACCACCTACTGGCAATCGTCATAAAAACCACACCTATAGCAAGAAATATTAATCCGTAAAGAGAAAACTCGAAAAAGCCTATGGCCTCTGCTCCTCTGTTTTTAGCAACGGCATTTACCAATAAGTTGGTAGAGGTTCCCATAAGTGTACAACTACCACCTAAAATACCTGCAAAAGAAATAGGCATGAGTAATTTAGATTCTGAAAAATTAAATTTTGAAGACAATTGCGACATCACCTTTAAAAAAATAACCACCACAGCTGTGGTACTTATAACCGAAGAAATTCCAGCCGAGACAAGCATAAACACAGGAACCATTAAAATAAGCGGAAGAACATTCAGTTTTTTAATACCATTACTTAGTAATGTTATCACACCGTTATCCTCTAAACCTATGGCAATAATCATAAGCATGAGCACAGTAATTGTTGCCGCGTTAGAAAAGCCGCTTACGGCTTCTTCAGGTGTGGTTAAACCCAACAATACCAGCGCAACAATAATGATAAACGAAATTTTATCAACAGGCATAATCTCTGTAATAAACATGACTACAGTGACAGCAATAATTATAAATACTAACAAAATTTGAATATCCATAATTAAATATAATTTTGATACTTAGTTAAAGTGCGCTTTTTGGATTTTAGTTTTTATTCTAATGATAAATATCGATATATTTACTTTAAGAAAAGTATAAAAAAAGATGCACTTAAAGAAACCTATTCTCATATTAATTGTTTGCTTAACTGTTGTGGCTTGTAATTATGATAATCTTTTGGAAATAAAGCAAAAATCTGATTATTATAAGTTTTATGTAGATTCTATTTCTAAACTTGAACGTTCAGTTTTTAATAAAAATTTACAGACTATAGAAAAGCGCCATAATGAACTGAAATCAAAGGTTTACGATGCCATTGGAACATTAGAGAAAGATCATTCTATCCGTCGAGAAATTCTTGAATCAGATTCTATTTATAATGCCTTAAAGATAGAACACAGGCATTGGCTTAACGATTTTAAAAAGCAATAAAGGCAAATATTAAATTTATACTAAAACTGAAAATTAGCGCATTAAGTTTTGTATATTTATAAATGAACTAAAAAACGAAAATATATGACAGTGAATTATGAATATGATGGCGTAACTGCGAGCCCAGAACTAGAAGGTTACGTAAACGGAAAATTAGAGAAATTATTTAATAAATATGAATTTGTTGTGCGTGCAGACGTTTTTTTTAAGACAGAGAACACAAGCAACAGAAACTCTAAAATGAAAACATCTATAAGACTAAGCGCTCCGGGACCAAGATTATTTGCAGAAACCGCAACCGATTCTTTTCATAAAAGTGCATCCGATTCGGTAAGTGCTTTAGAGCGACAACTGGACAAACGAAAAGGTGCTATGCAAACGCATTAAGAATTATAATTTAGTGTATACAAAAGCTACTCTCACGAGTGGCTTTTTTTAATAGATACAGATAAAAAATCAACTGTCTAATCTGTAAAACCCACACTTTAAATAAGCACCTTCAGGAAAACCAATAGGATGGTCGCTGTCATGAAAGGTCTTTAAAATACAGTCTGAAGTTCTACTGCTTTCTCTTAACACCTGAGCGTTTATATCGAAGAAAGTCTGTGCCAAAACGCGTGAAGAACATGAGGCTAAAACCAGCAATCCCTTTTTAGAAGTAAGTTGTATGCCTAATGTGGCGAGTTGAGCATATTTCTTTTTTGCCAATTCTATTTCACTTTGTTGTTTTGCAAAACTTGGAGGATCGATAACTACAACATCGAAAGTTTGTTTATTATTAATCAGGCGTTTCATAGCAACAAAGGCATCTTCTGCAATCGTTTTATGTGTACCAGAATAGGTATTTAGTTTTCCGTTTTCAATGGCGATGTCCAAAGCTTGCTTGCTAATATCCAGACTTGTAACTTCCTTTGCACCATTAGCCAAGGCATGTACCGAAAATCCTCCAGCGTAACTAAATACATCTAACACCGTTTTATTCTTGCTCCACTCACCTACTTGCTTTCTGTTGGCTCTATGGTCTAAAAAATAGCCGGTTTTATGACCCTTAATAACATTTGCAGAAAATTGAACACCATGCTCTACAAACTGCACGACCTCATCTTCTAAAACACCATAAACGACTTCGCCATTTTTAAGCTTATTAAGTTTAGATTGCTCCAAACTTCTACTTAGGCGAATAACAATGGTTTGCGCCTTGGAAACCGATTGCAGACTTTTTAATAAGGTTTCTAAATACGGTAGCCATATTTCAGAATAGATTTTAACCACCAGCACATGGGCATAAACATCTGCAATTAATCCCGGAAACCCATCGTTTTCACCAAAAAGTAGCCTGTAACTGTTGGTGTTTGTTTGCAGTAATCCGCTACGTTTGGCAAAGGCTTCTTGGATGTTGTTGTCGAAAAACTCAGCGTTAATAGTCGCAGGTGTATTTCCGCTATGCAGCATTTTAATACGAATAGGCGAATTAGCATCGTATAATCCAAGTCCAATAACCCTATTTTTATTTTTACTAAAAACAATAGCTAAATCACCGTTTTTTGCATCGTTATTAACTTTAACAATGTTATCGCTAAATACCCAAGGATGACCTTGCAATACAAATTGCTCACCTTTAGCATTTAGTTTGATTGCTAACCGCTTAGGCTTGTAACATGAAGTGATACTTTCAGAAAATAAAGACATGTTTTTAAAGTGTCAATTCCTTAATTTTTATGCCTAAAGCTTTTTCTACTTCGGCAACCCTTTTAAGTTCTGTTGGTAATACTAATGCAATAGATTCACCTTTTTTTCCGGCCCTTGCTGTTCGTCCGCTTCGGTGTGTATAATACTCTAAATGTTCTGGTAGTTGGTGGTGAATGATAAATGCTAAATTATTTACGTCTATACCACGTGCAGAAACATCTGTTGAAATTAATATCTGCAAATTCGTATTCTTAAAAGCACGCATAACCTTGTCGCGCTCTTTTTGCGTCATATCACCTTCTAAGGCATCGACATTAAAACCTTCCTTTTGTAAATGTTGTTTTAAAGCCTGTGTACCAGCTTTGGTCCTGCAGAATATTATACCACGCTCATCTGCCCTATCGTCCAATAAACGCATAATGGTATGCGCTTTATCTACAATAGTTGTTTGCACAAAATGATGCGAAATATTAGCATTAACAATACTATTTCTGTTAATTTCCACGCGAACAGCATCTTTAGAAATGTAACGGTTAACTATAGTTTTTAAATCGTTAGGCATGGTTGCAGAAAACAACCATGTATTTCTGGCACTCTTAGTAGTGGCATCTAAAATGGTGTTTAAATCTTTTTTAAAGCCCATACTCAACATCTCGTCTGCCTCGTCTAATACTAAGGTGTTAATATGTTTTAAATCGATAATATTCTTATCCAACAAATCGACTAAACGTCCTGGCGTTGCAACAATAACATGCGTTGGGCGTTTTAAATTACTAATTTGAATGTCTATTTTTTCGCCACCATAAACACCTTCAACAAAAATTTTTTTGTCGTTGTATTTAGTGAATTTAAAAAGCTGCTTTTTTATTTGCTGTACCAATTCCCGAGTGGGAGCAATTATAAGACCTTGAACAGCATTTTTACCAGGATTTATTTTATGTAATACAGGCAAGCCGTAAGCGGCAGTCTTTCCTGTTCCTGTTTGGGCTAAACCAACAAAATCGACTTTAGAATTTATTAAAACGGGAATGGCTTGCGCTTGAATTTCGGTAGGTGTTTTAATGCCTAATTCTTTAAGCGATTTTATATAGTTTTTTGTGATGCCTAAATCTCTAAAAGTACTCATTGGTTTTTGTTGTTAAGTTGTTTTTTGTGGAGTTGGTAACACTAAAACGTTAGCTATTCACGTAAATACTGCCAACTAAGACTGAATACTGTAAACTAATTAATCCTCAGGTGGGAACCCATGAATTTCTTCAAAAACCTCATCGAAATTCTTGCGTAAATAAGCGTTTAACTTCTTTTTGTAGTCGTCTTTAAGCCATTCTACAAAGTTAAATGTACTTTTACTAATACATTTGGTATAACGCTGAATACGGTAATCGATATCGTCTTTTAATAATTTAGCCAAGGCTAATGCATCCCATAAATCTTCACTGTTTTCAATACAAATTTTAGCATGATGCTTAATTGAACGCTCTAAAATTACTTTAGAAGAATCACCTTCTCTAACCGATTGTATGTACATGGCTTTAATGTCGAAATAAACATCTTTAGATTTTGCAAACTCCGCACGAAGCTCGTCTGGCATTTCATATCTAAAGTTTTCCTCTAAATCTTCATCGCTTAAAATACCATCTAAATAGAAGTTTGGAGATCTAAATATTTTATGCCAATCCAGGTCGCTTCCCCAAGGTCCAAAACGGTGTAAATTATTCCCTAAATCCACCACTGTAAACGTATTTTTATTTTTAAGAATACGCGAACCACGACCAATCATCTGGTAATATAAGGTTAAGGACTTAGTCGCTCTGTTAAGTATAATACAATCTACAGTTGGTTCATCGAAACCAGTGGTTAATATACTAACCGAAGTTAAAATAGCGTCTGGTGTTTCTTTAAACCACTTTAAAATGGCTCTACGCTCTTTTTTGGTGTTATTATTATCTAAATGCGCTACTGGATAACCTGCGCGCCTAAAGGTATCGTACACATGTAGAGACGTGTTAATACCATTGTTAAATATTAATGTTTTCTTGCCTTTACAACGCTCCTCGTAAGCCTGTATAAGCTTGGTAAGCATATCTGTGTTGGTGTATAAATCTTCTGAAGATTTTACGGTGTAGTCACCATTGGCACCAACAATTAAAGAAGTTAAACCTACATTGTAAGAATAGACTTCTGCACGTGCTAAAAATTCGTTTTCAATTAACGAGTGAATGGTTTCACCAACTATTAACTCATTGTAATTGTCTTTCATTGGTAGATTAATATTACTACTTAAAGGTGTTGCTGTAACACCTAAAATGAAAGACTTTTCAAAAAACTTAAATAATTTGGTAAACGAGTTATAGTGTGCTTCGTCAATAATTACTAAACCTATATCGCTAATATCAAGTTTATCGTCGTTTAAACGATTGTTAAGTGTTTCTACCATGGCAACAAAGCAATTATAATCGCCTTGGTCGCTTAAATCGGCTTTAGAGTCTACAATTTTATTGGTAACACCAAATTCAGACAACATGTTAGAGGTTTGTTTGCACAACTCAATTCTGTGAGTCATCACTAAAACCTGTTTTTTGTGATGCTTTAAGTATTGACGTACAATTTCAGAGAAAATAACGGTTTTTCCACCTCCAGTTGGTAGTTGGTATAATAAGTGATAATCTTCTGGAGCTTCTTCAAAACACCTGAAAATCTTGCTAATGGCGCCTTTTTGATAGCTGTATAAGCTCTTGCCTTCCTGTCTTTCTTCTAATTCTAAAGCTGTAACCTTCATTAATTTTTTTTGAAATTTGCGATGTGCAAAAATACAACGAATTAAAGGCTTTTGACGAATAATATTAAAAAAATTTTTAATTGACTATTTTTGATGCTTCTTATGGCAGATAACTCAGATAACTTACAAGCTCAATTTAGTGGATTCTACAATACACCACATTTGTTTTTAGAGCCTGTTATGGGCATGCAACCATTACTAACACACAAGCAGAAAACACCAGTTTTTAATGGTCTTGGATTAGAACGCATACGGCTTGGACAGCGCGTGGAACGTTTTGTTACTACAGAGTTGCTTCAAAATAAAAACATAAATATGCTATGCGAAAACCCTCAAATACAAACCCAAGAGAAACACACAATTGGTGAATTGGATTGTTTGTATTTAGATGGCGAACAGGCTGTGCATTTAGAAATTCAGTTTAAATTTTATTTGTTTGATAAAACGCTTGGTAATACCGAAATAGACTGTTGTATTGGTCCCATGCGTCGTGATAGTTTATTAGAAAAATTAACCAAACTAAAAGAGAAGCAATTACCACTACTCTATGCCAGTGAAACCAAAGCGTTATTAAAGAATTGTAATATTAAAGCCGAAGAGTGTATTCAGAAAATTTATTTTAAAGCACAAATTTTTGTGGCATATGGTCATACTATTCAACTTAAAGCATTAAATCCAGACTGTATTTATGGTTTTTATTTTAAGTATTCTGAGTTGCCCTTTTTTAAGAAGTGTAAATTTTTCAGACCGAAAAAAACAGATTGGTTACTAGATGTTTCGCCAAATGTAAGTTGGAAAACCTACAATGCTATCTTACCCGAACTGAAAGTTTTTGAAGCTGAAAAGTATGCGCCTATATTATGGCTAAAGTTTGAAAATGGAGAGATTACTAAGTGTTTTGTGGTGGCTTGGTAGGTTTTAATTCGTGTTTTAGTTAATAACTCTACATAACTTCACTGTATATAGAGACTTGAATTTCCTATTTTGCAGTATAAAACGATCAACATATGGGTTGGAAACTGTCTGCAATATTTATAAATACAAATAAGCAAATTGATGAAATCGAATTATTTCAAAATTTAGGTTTTGAGAACGTTAAGCCAATAGCCTCTAAAGCTTTCGAAGAAATTTTAAATCCAGTTGAAGGCGAATTATATATTGGCAGTTATAAAGGCACTACTATTTTATGTATACCAGCACTTCCCTATTCCTTTTTAGAAGAAGGTTTAAAGCAAGAAGAGGTTGTTCTGGTAAATGCGTTTCCCGACACTGAAATATCAGGTTTGATGTTGCATAGTGTGGTTAACTTCTATGGCTATACGCTAATTAAAAATGGTGAAAAAATAAGAGTAAAAGGAGGTTCAGCCGATGATGGTGTTGTTGTAGATTTTGGTCCGCCTTTACAAGAAGAAATAGCAATACTTAAAAAATCTAAACTTAATGCAGATGGCGATCGGATTTATAGGTTAGACGATTATCCAGATGAAGATTTTACAGAAGATCAATTAGGTGAAAATTTTGTGTTTGAATTAAGTGAACGCTACATTGGTGAGACTTTAGATTCGGCAGAAGATTTACTATTCGAAACAACATTTAGAGGTTATAGTTATACAGATACTGAAGCGCAAATTAAAGAAACTAAAAAAATAAAGAAAAGAACACAATGGCTTAAATATGTTATCTACATTGTGTTATTCTTTATTATTAGGTTTATAGTTAAATATATTTTCGATTTATAATTAATAAAAGTATTGGTTAATAACTCCCAAAAACTTCCTTTTAAAACTACAATCAAAATCCCTACTTTGCAATTCCAAAAAATAGAAAAATTGTTGAAAGTCTGTATTGCCGAAAAACCGTCTGTAGCAAGAGAAATTGCTGCTGTTCTTGGAGCCAACACCAAACGTGATGGTTACTACGAAGGTAATGGCTATGCAGTAACTTATACTTTTGGGCATCTTTGTACACTTAAAGAACCAAACGATTATAAACCGTATTGGAAAAGCTGGGATTTAAATAATTTACCCATGTTACCAGAACGTTTTGAGACCAAAGTGTCTAAAGATTCAGGTATTAAAAAGCAGTTTAATATTGTAAAAAGTTTGTTTGATAAGGCAGATGTGGTAATAAACTGTGGTGATGCAGGACAGGAAGGAGAACTTATACAACGCTGGGTATTAAATCAGGCAAATTATAAAGGAAAGGTAGAAAGACTTTGGATATCTTCTTTAACAACCGAAGCCATAAAAGAAGGTTTTAATAACTTAAAACCAGCCAGCAATTACGACAACTTATACTATGCAGGGTTTTCTCGTGCCATTGGCGATTGGTTACTGGGCATGAATGCTACACGATTATACACCGTAAAACATGGTGGTTACAAGCAAGTGCTTTCTGTTGGTCGTGTGCAAACACCAACGCTGGCGATGTTAGTCAATCGTTTTAAAGAGATTGAAAACTTTAAACCACAACCGTATTGGGAATTACAAACACTATATCGCGACACGTTGTTTAGTTACGAGGAGGGTCGTTTTTTAAAAGTTGAAGATGGCGAAAAACTGGCCAATATTGTTAAGAAACACGATTTCGAAATTGTATCTGTTAAGAAAAAAGCAGGAAACGAATATGCACCTAAATTATTCGATTTAACGGGTTTACAAGTGTATTGTAACACTAAATTTGGATTTAGTGCAGACGAAACCTTGAAAATTGTTCAGAAATTATACGAGCAAAAAGTAGTCACCTACCCAAGAGTAGATACCACGTTTTTACCAAACGATGTCTACCCAAAAGTGCCAGGGATTTTAAAAAACTTAACAAAGTATGCTACATTAACCCAACCACTTCATGGTAAAAAACTAAAGAAAACAAAAAAGGTTTTTGATGATGCTAAGGTTACAGATCACCACGCCATCATCCCAACAGGTGTGCAAATAAATTTGCAATACAATCAACAACAGGTTTACGATATTATCGTGCGTCGCTTTATTGCTGTGTTTTATCCGGATTGTAAAGTGTCTAACACCACTGTTATTGGTAAAGCCGAAAAAGTAAAGTTTAAAACCACAGGAAAAGAAATTTTAGAAAAAGGCTGGAGAGTGGTTTTTGAAACGCCCGAAAAACCAACCAAGGAGACTGGTATTTTACCCACTTTTGAAAAAGGCGAAAAAGGTCCACACGAACCTTCGTTTTTAGAAAAACAAACCAAACCACCAAAGCAATTTACCGAGGCTTCCCTCCTACGCGCCATGGAAACTGCAGGTAAACAGGTAGATGACGATGAGTTAAGAGAGATCATGAAGGAAAACGGTATTGGTCGTCCATCTACGCGTGCAAACATTATTGAAACCCTTTTTAGAAGAAAATACATAAAACGCAATAAAAAGCAAGTATTGCCAACAGTAACAGGTATTCAGTTGATTGGCACTATTCAAAATGAACTATTAAAATCGGCAGAATTAACAGGGAAATGGGAAAAGCAGCTTAAAGACATTGAAAAGGGTAAATTTAGTGCAGCAAGTTTTATAAAACAGATGAAACAAATGGTAGACCGTTTAGTTTACGAAGTACGCAGCGAAACCAAAAAAGCCAATATTTCTGCAGTAAATAATAAATCTGTTGCTTCTAAGAAAAAGTCAAGTGCAACAACTCAAGGAATTACTGCTTTAAAATGCCCGAAATGTAAACAGGGCGCTATTGTTAAGGGTAAATCGGCTTATGGTTGTTCAGAATATAATAAGACGTGTAATTTTGTAGTGCCTTTTAAATTTAAAGATAAAACGATTTCTGAAAAGCAATACATTCGTTTGTTTAAAAAAGGGTCGACTGTTAATTTAAAAGGTTTTAAAACAGATAATGTTGCTGTTGAAGGCCTTGTACGGTTTGACGACAATTTTAAATTAAAATTAGAACCTAAAAAAGGTAAAACACCCACCACAAGTGCTTCTGAAGCGAATACTTGCCCTAAATGCAATAAAGGAACTATCATTAAAGGTAAAACGGCTTACGGTTGTAGCGATTATAAATCTGGCTGCGACTTTAGGTTTAGTTACGATTTAATTCGTGAAAAAACCAAAGGGCAAACACTAACTAAGGATTTGGTTTTTGAAATTTTGAGAGGAAAGTAATTGTCACTTTGAGTGATGCCGAAGCATAAGGGATTGTATCGAGAAGCAATTACTTACTAAAAAGATTCTCGATACATTTTGTTCGTGCCTCACAAAACACTCGAATTGACAAAGAGGTATTATATCATTGTCATTCCGCACGCGATGCGGAATCCAAATAGTAACAAATTAATAATTGAACACAAAACAGCATAAACACTATAAAATATTTAAACCTTATGGCATGCTCTCGCAATTTGCCAGCAATTCTACCCAACAAAAACGTAAACGTTTTTTGGGTGAGTTAGGTCCGTTTCCAGAAGGGATAATGCCCATTGGGAGACTGGACGAGAAAAGCGAAGGCTTATTGCTACTAACAACAGATGGTAAACTAAGCGATTATATAAATTCTTCGGGTATAGAAAAGGAATATTATGCTTTAGTGGACGGTGATATTTCCGAAGCAAATATAAAAGCAATAGAAAACGGTGTGGAAATTGGTTTCGATGGCAAAAAGTACCAAACCAAATCGTGTAAAGCGTTTAAATTAGAAGCTCCTCCTAATTTCCCGGAACGTGCAAAAAAGATTCGTGATGCACGCCATGGCCCAACATCATGGATTTCAATAACCTTAACCGAAGGTAAATTTAGGCAAGTTAGAAAAATGACGAGTGCTGTGGGTTGTCCCACCTTAAGATTGGTGCGTGTGCGTGTAGGTAATATTGAGCTAAATAATTTAAAACCAGGAACGATAAAATCCATCGCTATTCCTAAGCTACTTTAACTATTATTTATGGGTTTAATTAGCTTATAGTTAATAAATCTCATTAATTTTGCATTAAATTAAAAACCTTATGCAAGAGCAAATTGCGTGCTTTTTTTATAACATTTACGTAGGCTTAGGGCTAACAGAATTATCTGCTAAGTACCTTAATATGTTTAGCTTGTTGCTAATCGCTCTTCTCTTTATTTATATTGTAGATAAAATTGTCACGAAAATTTTACGCGTTTTTTCGGTACGTTTAGCTAAATACACCAAATCGCCTTTCGATGATTTGCTATTAGCTAACAAAGTACCTAAAAATGTGGCGCATATTGTACCGCTAATAATTGCCTTGCAATTATTGCCAATAATTTTTATGGACTTTAATTATATTGAAGTTCCCATACGTAAAATACTTCAAGTTGTATTTATTATTCTTACGCTTTGGATCGTGCGAAGTGTCCTCCACACACTCGAAGATTATTTTAAAACCTTACCACGTTTAAGAGATAAACCCATAGATAGTTACATTCAGGTTTTCATGATTTTCGCATGGATAGTTGGTGTTTTTGCTGCTATTGCAGTCTTTACGAACATTTCTGTAATAAAATTTATAACCGGTTTTGGTGCAGCTTCGGCAATAATCCTACTTATTTTTAAAGATACTATTCTTGGTTTTGTGGCAAGTATTCAAGTCTCTATTAACGATATGGTGCGTATTGGCGATTGGATTACTTTCGATAAATATGGTGCAGATGGTGACGTTACAGAAATAAATTTAGCAACTGTTAAAGTGCAGAATTTCGATAATACAATTACCACAATACCAACGTATGCAATGATTTCCGATTCGTTTAAGAATTGGCGTGGGATGACGAATTCTGATGGTCGTAGAATTAAAAGACATTTAATGATCAGGCAGGATTCTATTAAGTACTTAACTCTTGAAGACATCGAGCGTTTAAAAGGTGTACAGTTAATAAGTACTTATTTAACAGATATGCAAGGCAAAATAGACCAATACAATCAGAAGTATAAGGCAGATAAAACCATGCTTTTAAATGGGAAAAACCTGACTAATATTGGTGTTTTTAGAAAATACATACAAACGTATTTAGAAAATCATTCGGCCATTAACAAAGAAATGCTTCTTATGGCAAGGCAGTTACAGCCAACTACACAAGGTATTCCATTAGAAATATATGCGTTTAGTAAAGACAAACGTTGGGAAAATTACGAATATGTAATGTCCGATTTGTTTGATCATTTTTTAGCCGCTGTGCCTTATTTCGATTTAGAACTTTTCGAACTCCCTAATTCCGGAAGTTTTAAAGCATAAAAAAAGCCTTGATTATTTCTAATCAAGACCTGAGTTAAATACGTGTTAATAGCAACGTTATATTTTCTTAACACGAACTGCGTTTAAGCCTTTCATGCCTTTTTCTAATTCAAATTGAACCTTGTCGTTTTCGGTAATTTCATCAATTAAACCACTAACGTGACAAAAATATTTTTCCTGATCTTCCATATCGATGATAAAACCAAAACCTTTAGAAGAGTCGTAAAAAGATACTTTTCCTTGTCTAATAGGATCTACTTCTGGTAAATCTTCTTTTTTAGGTACACCTAAAACAATGTTTTTTGCCTTTACTTTTATTTTATCTTCTGGATCTGGTGGCGTATCTACCAAGTTTCCATTAAAATCTACATAAGCAAACTGGATACCATCTGTTCCATTCTCTTCTCTTTCAGCCTTACGGGCTTCCATTTTCTTCCTCTTGTCTTCTCGCTTTTTAAGGCGTTTCTTTTCTTTTTCTAATTTGTTAAATGTCTGTTGCGACTTTGCCATTCTTTTTTTTGTGTAAGTGTTAATAATTGACTGAATTGCCAATTAATTTTGTAAAAATACGATTTTCTATTGATTTATTAAAGAAAATAATAAAGTTTGCTATTCTTCATCCTTTGCTTTCACTACTGTTAAAGTAGCTTTTATGCCAGTTGCCAGATTCCATTGGTTAGAAACAACAACTCTGCCTTGGTCGTCTAAGATTTGAAACTCTGCAGTATTCGGTCCGCTGGTTCCTTGATTTAAAGCTTCAAACTCAATAATATTGTCTCCAGGAGTTAAAGACAAAAAGAAACCTTTGCTATACGTTTCTAATAAAACACGAGATTGTACAATATCTCCATTAACATAAATACGAACTAAATCGCCATCTGGAGCTTGGTGATCTCTGTAAATAATATTTACACGTTTTGCTTTGGTACTGTATTCACCTAAATATTGAGTGACTTCACTACCATTGTGCCTGCGCTCATCATCAGCTTTTAATTTTAAAGCTTGCTTTAATTGCTTTTCGTAAAGCTCTGCAGGATTTCTAAATTTATTCTCCTTTATCATAGAGAAATCTTTACGTTTCGCTACAGGAAGCGCTTCCTCTTTTGGTAATACGACTTCGTTCTCCTTTTCCTCGTCTGGTATGGCGCTGTTTTCTTCTTCGGGAATAACAATAAGCTCGTTATCTGCTTTAGGGTCTTCTACTTCTTCTGCAGGAATAATTATAGATTTATTTTCACTATCAATTTGTGCACTTAAATTAAGCACAAAAAGTAAAGTGAAAAACAATAAAAACCTATACTTCATATTTAATAATAATTCTATTCGTCGAAAATAAACCAAAAACCATACCTAAATATTAAAATTTTATTAATTCTATCAAAATTTTAATATAAATCTTGAAACGAGAGTTCTATAAGGACCTCTACTCGGTTTAAAAGCGTGTCATAAATGTTAAAATATGTTAAAAATGTACTTTGTTATACATAGTACTGTAACAAAATATTATTTGTGTCGTCTTTCTAATATAACAAATCATTTATCAATCAATTTTTAAAACCAATCATTATGAGAACTTTAAACAACAATCAACTATCAGGAACATTAGAAGGAACAAAAAGTAATACTTGGAATTCAAGAAGACGTTACAGATAGTTTTAAGGGACATCAATCAGTAGTACTGAAATCCCTCAGTATCAATCAAAAAAATCAATCAAAAAAAACCAAAATTATGAAAGCTATTATTAACACCTTAAGAAAAACGAGTCGTATTACTGAAGAACGTTTACATGTTGGAAAAGCACTTTTCAAATTCAGTAACACAAAAGATGGACTATGGAATGGCGTAAACCGCTACGCACATTAGTAATTAGCAGGATTAATTGAAAAGAAAGCCAGTGAATTAGGGTTCTCTGGCTTTTTTTATTTTGGTTTTTGTAACTTAACAAAACTAATAAATATTGTTATAAATGAAATCAATCATATTCAGCCTTTGCATTGCCTCTCTCCTATTTTCCTGTAAAACAGAAACCAAACCAGAAACTAAAGAACAACTATTGGCAAGAGCAAAAGCAATCCACGAGCGCGTTATTACTTTAGACACACATTGCGATATTAATGTAAAAAACTTTACAGATTCTTTAAATTATACACAAGATTTAGAGACACAAATTACGTTACCAAAAATGAAAGCTGGCGGACTAGATGTTGCTTGGCTTATTGTTTATACTGGACAGGATAGTTTAAATACCGAAGGCTATAAAAAAGCTTACGACAATGCGATTTCTAAATTTGATGCTATCCACAAACTCACAGAAGAGATTGCGCCAAATGACATTGAATTAGCTGTAAATTCTAATGAGGTGAAAAGGATTATTAAATCTGGCAAAAAAGTAGCTATGATTGGTATTGAAAACGGTTATCCAGTAGGCTTAGATATAAAAAACGTTGAAAAATTCTACAATCTCGGTGCGCGTTATATGTCTTTATCTCATAATGGCCACAGCCAATTGTGTGATAGTAACACGGGAGAGGAAAAAGACGAGTGGCTCCACGATGGATTAAGTGATTTAGGAAAAGAAGTTGTTATAGAAATGAACAGATTAGGCATGATGATAGATGTTTCGCATCCTTCTAAAGAAGCAATGAAACAAATGATTGAATTAACAAAAGCACCAATAATAGCCTCGCATTCTTCGGCTAGAGCATTGTGTAACCATAGCAGGAATTTAGACGACGAGCAATTAGAGTGGTTAAAAGAAAATGGTGGTGTCGTACAAACTGTGGCCTTTAAGGGTTATTTAAATACAGAAAAACAGGAAGCTTACCATAAAGCGAGAGTAGAATTAATGGAGCAGATTGGCGACTCGTTACACAATAGTGGAAATGCATTTTTTGCAAAAAAGTGGTACATAGAAGAGAATTGGGAAAAACTAAGTATAGCAGTAAAACAAGACATTAACGATAGCGACAGTGTTAAAATACTTGTAGATTTATTTAAAAAGAAATCTAAAGTAACGCCTAATTTTCCTGAAGAAGTTAATGTATCAGACTTTGTTAACCACATCGATTATTTAGTGGAAAAAATAGGTATTGACCACGTTGGTATTAGTAGCGATTTTGATGGTGGTGGTGGTATTGAAGGTTGGAGCGATGCCAGTGAAACCTTTAATGTAACTTTAGAATTAGTAAAGCGAGGCTATACAGAAAGCGATATTGAGCAGCTTTGGAGCGGCAATTTATTACGTGTTTTAGATGAAGTTGAGGCTGTGGCTGAGGATATTCAAAAATAAATTTAGGATTTTTTTTTAAATTAATAAGCCATCAACTCCAACAACGCCTTTTCAAACTTATCACGCGATAAATACTGGTCTTCCAGTTGGTTGATAAAAGGAATAGGTGTTTCTAAACTCGCAACGCGCTTTACAGGCGCATCTAAAAATTCAAAACAATTTTCCATAATTAAAGCCGATATATCGCTGGCAATACCACCAAATAACGAGTCTTCCTGTAAAATAATAACACGGCCTGTTTTTTTAGCAGATGCATAAATAGTTTCAGTATCTAAAGGTTGGAGCGAACGTAAATCTATTATATCGGCATCAATATCTGGATGCTTATCCAACGTGTTCATTGCCCAATGTACGGCTTGACCGTAAGCTATAACTGTAATGTCGGCTCCTTCTCTTAAAGTTGCTGCTTTACCAAAAGGAATAGTAAAATAATCTGTTGGAACCTCTTGGCGAATACTTCTATACAACGCTTTATGCTCGAAAAATAATACAGGATTTGGATCGTTAATGGCTGTAGCTAATAACCCTTTGGCATCTTTAGGAAACGCAGGATACACCACTTTTAAACCTGGTGTTTTTGTAAACCACGCTTCGTTAGTTTGACTATGAAACGGTCCTGCTGCAACTCCAGCACCACATGGCATACGCAAAACAACATCGGCATTCTGGTTCCAGCGATAATGCGATTTTGCTAAATAATTAACCACAGGATTAAAACCAGAGGTTACAAAATCACTAAACTGTAATTCTACAACACTTTTAATACCTGCAATGCTTAAACCCATTGCGGTTTCAATAATTGCCGATTCACATATTGGCGTATTTCGTACTCTATCTTTTCCAAACTGCTCAACAAAGCCATCGGTAATTTTAAAAACGCCACCATATTCGGCAACATCTTGTCCCATAATTACTAAATCCTTATGCTGTTCCATAGACTGTTTTAAGCCTTCGTGTATAGCATCTACTAAACGTAGATCTTTAGTATTTGAATTCTCTTTAACTTCCTGATAATTAAATTCTTGAAATACATCTTTTAATTCATTAGTTTCAGATGATATTATTTTTTGTTCATTATCTGTTTGGTCTAAATGCGTATCAATTTCAGCTTTAATTTCTGCTTTAAAAATGTCGTCTTGTTTTTCAGTTAAAATACCTTCAGCTAACAAATACGAACGGTAATTATCTATAGGGTCTTTGGCTGCCCATTCGTCCATTAAATCCTGTGGCACATACTTGGTACCACTCGCTTCTTCATGGCCACGCATTCTAAAGGTTTTAAATTCTATTAAAACCGGACGCGGATGCTGGCGCATGCTTTCTGTTATTTCAGAAATTTGAGTATACACTTCTAAAATATTATTGCCATCAATAATATGTGATTCCATACCGTAACCTAAGGCTCTATCTGCTAAATCTTTACAATTGTACTGTTCAGAAGTTGGTGTTGAAAGTCCGTAACCATTATTTTCAATGCAAAACAACACAGGTAATTGCCATACAGAAGCCACATTTAAGGCTTCGTGAATATCACCTTCACTCGTTCCACCTTCACCTGTAAATACAGCTGTGACCTGTTTTTTGTTTTTTAATTTACTGGCTAAAGCAATACCATCTGCCACGCCAAATTGTGGGCCTAAATGGGAAATCATTCCAACAATTTTGTAATCCTGAGTACCAAAGTGAAACGAGCGGTCACGTCCTTTTGTAAAGCCATTAGCTTTGCCTTGCCATTGGCTAAAAAGTCTGTATAGCGGGATGTCTCGTGTGGTAAAAACACCAAGATTTCTATGCATAGGTAAAATGTATTCTTCCGGTTTCATAGACAAGGTTACACCTATAGAAATGGCCTCTTGCCCAATACCAGAAAACCACTTACTTATCTTTCCCTGGCGCAAAAGAATGAGCATCTTCTCCTCTATTAAACGAGGTTTTAACATGGCTTTGTATAGCGCAATTTTCGTTTTATCGGATAGTGTTGTTTGGCTGTACTTTATATTAGATTTCATAAGTGTTTTCGACATCACAAAAAGTGTTTGTCAAATATAACATTATTGCATAAAAATCGATTATTGATGCTAAAAATTATTGATTATTAAATATGGTATCTTTTCTTTACATTTGTAATAGACGATTAATAAATTTATAGTAGAGATGACGAGTATTCCAAGTGTTAATTTAGAAGATTTTCTTTCTGAAGACCCAAAAAGAAAACAAAAATTTATAGATGAAATAGGCAAAGCATATCAAGACATTGGATTTGTGGCTCTTAAAGGCCATTTTTTAGATGAAAAACTTGTTGATAGATTGTATGCAGAGATAAAAAATTTCTTTGCGCTACCAGTAGAAGATAAACGTAAATATGAAATCCCAGGTATTGGTGGCCAACGTGGTTATGTGTCTTTTGGTAAAGAAAGCGCCAAAGGTAAAAAAGAGGGTGATTTAAAGGAGTTCTGGCATTTTGGACAGTATGTTGAAGACGATCCAGAACGTGCTAAAGAATATCCTGAAAATGTAGAAGTTAAAGAATTACCAGCATTTAATGAGGTAGGAAAAGAAACGTACCAAATGCTGGAGAAAACAGCAAAGTACGTGTTAAGAGCTCTTGCCTTACATTTAGATTTAGAAGAAACATATTTTGATAACTATATCCATAACGGAAACTCCATATTAAGACCAATACATTATCCTCCAATTACTGAAGAGCCTAAAGCCGCAGAGCGTGCTGCAGCACATGGAGACATTAATTTAATTACCCTGTTGATGGGAGCGCAAGGTCGTGGTTTACAAGTACAAAACCATAAAGGCGAATGGATTGATGCTATTGCAGAACCAGACGAATTAATGATTAATGTTGGCGATATGCTATCTCGACATACAAACAACAAATTGAAATCTACCATTCACAGAGTAATTAATCCACCAAGAGAACTTTGGGGAACCAGCCGCTACTCTATTCCGTTTTTTATGCATCCTATAAGTGAAATGAAACTGGATGTTTTAGACAGTTGTATAGATGAGGATAACCCTAAGCAATTTGAAGATATCACTGCTGGTGAGTTCTTAGATGAACGTTTAAAGGAGCTTGGATTGAAGAAATAGTATTCAGTTTACAGCCGCAGTCACAGCCTAACCTGGTTGTGAAACTGCGACTGTAAACTGCGACTGAAGACTAAAAGAATATGGATTTAAAAGATCAATTAAAAAATCTCTTTCCAGAGCATGAAGAAAAGGAAATTGAAATCAAAGAAGAACAGCCTTCAATCTGGCTTCAGGATGATCCAATTATTTGTAAATACGAAAAGCGAAAAGGAAAACCTATTACTATTTTAGAAGGTTATACTGGTGCAAATCAAGATTTTAAAGCATTAGCAAAAGAACTAAAGCAAAAACTAAGTGTTGGTGGTAGTTTTAAAGATGATAAAATTATTATTCAAGGAGATTATCGCGATAGAATTATGACTATTTTAAAAGAAAAAGGATTTAACGTAAAACGTGTTGGAGGCTAAAAACTATGGACAAACACATACTCCATATTACCAACGGATCGAACCTGACAGATTATCTTGAAAAAGAAAAATACGAAGGAGAGATTGTGACTTGGCATGAGATGTTATGTGAAGGACCTACAGAAATTGAAATAGATACTGCTTCCTTTTTCGAGAAAAGAAAAGCTTTTTTAGAATCGGTTTACGATTTTGAATATGATATTTTAAAAGTAAGATTAGAATTAGAAAAACTAAATTATATCAACAATTATGATGAAGTGGTCTTGTGGTTCGAATTCGATTTATTTTGTCATATTAATCTTGTTGCAGCTATAAGTTTACTCAAACAAAAAAGTATTAGAATTCCAATATTTTTAGTTTGTAGCGGACGTATTGACGGAGAAAAAGGCTTAAAAAGCTTAAATAATCTTACGCCAAAGCAATTAAATGAGCATTATGAAAACAGAGTAAAACTTAATGTGGACGATGTGGCACTTGCGCGTCATGCATGGGAATACTATTGTGGAAATGACCATAATTTGTTGAAACCACTTATTGTGAGGTCTTCCAATTTTAAATATTTAAGCATTTGCTTAAAGGCCCATATAAAGCGTTTTCCAGATACCCGAAGTGGTTTAAGTACGTTGGAATATAACATTTTAATATTGGTAAAAGAGCACAAGATAAAATCTCGTCATCATTTAATTGGATATACATTACATTATCAAGGCTATTATGGCTTTACCGATGTGCAGATTGGTCGTATAGTAGACGAATTGCAATTGTTTTTTAATGAGACCGAAAACAGTTTAACACTCAATAGAAATGGACACTTAGCATTAGAACATTTAAAGAATTTTAGAAAAGAACTAAATTGTGATTTTGTTTTTGGAGGCGTAAATAAGAGCGAATTTCAGTTTAACAAAGCAGCAAATAAATTGATTAAAAACACATTGCATGTCGATTAAAGAATCTGAACTTATATTAAACCCAGATGGTAGTGTTTATCACTTAAACCTCAAGCCAGAACATATTTCAAATACAATTATAACTGTTGGTGATCCAGATCGCGTTACTAGTGTAACAAAGCATTTTGATAGCATAGAGTTTAAAACTCAAAAACGCGAATTTCATACCCAAACCGGAACGTACAAAGGCAAGCGAATTACAGTAATATCTACAGGTATAGGAACCGATAATATAGATATTGTTTTAAACGAATTAGATGCTCTTGTTAATATTAATTTAGACACGCGAGAAATAAAAAAAGACTTGACAACGCTTTCTATTATTAGAATTGGAACGTCTGGTTCTATACAAAAAGAAATCCCGGTGGATTCTTTTTTAATAAGTGAAATTGCTGCAGGATTCGATAGTTTACTACATTTTTACGATAGCGATACATTTCAAGACAAAGACATTTCAAAAGCATTAATAACTCATACTAATTGGCATAAAGCAAAGTCAGATCCTTATGTGGTAAGTTGTGATAGCGATTTAATGCAGCAGTTTAGTTCCAGTAAAACCGTTGCTGGATTTACAGCTACAAACGTTGGCTTTTATGGGCCGCAAGGCAGAATATTACGCTTGAAGCTTCAAGATAATCAACTAAATAATAAGCTAGCAAATTTTAAGTATAATGGTAAATCCATTACAAATTTGGAAATGGAAACCGCAGGAATTTATGGTATTTCAAAACTATTAGGACATAAAGCCTTATCGATGAATGCAATTATTGCTAATCGTGCTACAGGAAAATTTAGTGAAAACCCAGCAAAAATTGTAAGCGAGCTCATTACTTATACTTTAAACAAATTATTTAATTAGCATATAATGAATGGTTTAAATCCTAAACCTTTCACTTTTAAATAACAAAGAACAGAATTACCGCTTTAGCGGCACATACTATGAAAGAAATAAAAATAGGAGGCGTTCCGGAGCATTTTAACCTTGCCTGGTATTTAGGACTAAAACATGGCGATTTTAAAGCCGCTAACATTAATTTGCGCTGGAAAGATTATTTTGGAGGCACTGGTGCAATGAGTAAAGGCTTGCGCGATGGAGATATCGATATGGCGGTTATTTTAACCGAAGGTATTATTAAAGATATTATTGCAGGAAATAAATGTAAAATCGTTCAAGTATTTGTAAAAACACCACTTATTTGGGGTATTCACGTGGCAGAACACTCAAAGTATAAATCGATTGAAGATTTAAAAGGAACCAAAGCCGCAATTAGCAGATATGGTTCAGGATCTCATTTAATGGCTTATGTAAATGCTGAAAACAATGGTTGGGATTTAGAAAAAGATTTAAATTTTGAAGTAATAAAAAACTTAGATGGTGCTGTAAAGGGATTGACTGAAGGTGTAGCCGATTATTTTATGTGGGAAAAATTTATGACTAAACCAATTGTAGATAAAGGTGTTTTTAGACGCATAGGTAATTGCCCAAGTCCGTGGCCATGCTTTGTTATAGCTGTTAGAGATGAGTTTTTAAAGACAAACAAAGACGATGTAAAAACGATTTTAAATATAGTTAATGCGACTACAGCAGAGTTTAAAGATATTCCAAGTATAGACAGAATGATTGCCAACCGGTACGAGCAGGAATTAGAAGATGTACAAGAATGGTTAAGTTTAACTGAGTGGTCTCAGGATAATATTACAAAAGAAACTATAGCTAAAGTTCAGGAAGAATTATTTGCATTAAATATTATTCCAGAAAAATGGGAGTACGAGGATTTGGTGGAAACTTTGTAACCCTCAAGCCTCTCTGTATTCAATTTTTCAATATTTTAAAACAAACTCGTATGTGTTCCTCTCTTTAGCTAAAGAGAGATGGGTTTTCAGAGAAAATTCGGAGAGTTTGTAAATAAATGCGCGTCTATTTTTAAGTTTTATTTGAAAGAATCATTACCACTCAATACTTTTTAATCCTTGATCCTTCAAAATAGCATTCGTTTTACTAAAATGCTTATTACCAAACCAATATCCTCGATTAGCACTTAATGGTGAAGGATGGCCAGAAGTGAGGATATGATGCTTTTCAGCATTAATTAATTTGGATTTCTTCTTTGCAAATCCGCCCCAAAGCAAGAAAACTACATTTTTTTTATTATCACTTATGGTTTTTATAACAGCATCGGTAAAGGTTTCCCAACCTTGCTTTTGGTGACTTCCTGCTTCGTGTGCACGTACTGTTAAAGTAGCGTTCAACAAAAACACACCTTGCTCTGCCCAGCGTTCTAAATTTCCACTTAGAGGATAAGCAATGCCTAAATCGGTTTCAATCTCTTTGAAAATATTGATTAAAGAAGGCGGATGCGCTATACCATCATTCACACTAAAGCACAAACCATTGGCTTGCCTGTAATTATGATAAGGATCCTGACCTATTATCACCACTTTTAAATCATTAAAATGGCATTTTTCAAACGCATTAAAAATAAGTTTTCCTGGCGGAAAGCATTGCGTGCTACTATATTCAGATTTTACAAATTGTATTAATTGTTTAAAATATGGCTTATTAAATTCTTCTTGTAAATAGGGTTTCCAGCTATCGTGTATCTCTACGTTCATTAATTATTATATTATTCTGTTTAAAAATAATACTATCTTTAAAGCTATAAAAATTTATTCAACTTGAAAAACATAAAATTCCCGACCGCTCAAACCATATTATTAATAATCGCTGGACTTGTAACTATTTTAACCTGGATTGTACCTGCTGGAAAGTACGATACCTTGGTTTATAATAAAGCTGATAATAATTTTACTCAGGCAAGCACAGAAAAAACAACAAGTCTGCCTGCCACACAAGAAACTCTAAATGCTTTGGGCATAAAAATTCCTTTAGATAAATTCACCAGTGGAGACATTTACAAAGCGATAAATATTCCTAACACATATCGAGAATTAGATGCCCAACCTCAAGGTGTTTTCGACTTTATAAAATCGCCTATTAAAGGAGTTATTGAAGCGGCAGATATTATATTTTTAGTTTTAATTATTGGAGGCTTAATAGGTATAATTAATAGTACAGGTGCTTTTGATGCAGGTATAGCTTGGCTTGCCAGAGTATTAAAAGGCAGAGAGTATATTTTAATTATTCTGGTAACAACTCTGGTTGCTGCAGGCGGAACAACCTTTGGGTTTGCCGAGGAAACCATAGCCTTCTTCCCTATTTTAATTCCTGTTTTTTTAGCAGCTAAGTACGATGCCTTAGTTGGTGTTGCCTGTATATTTATAGGATCTTCCATTGGTACTATGTGTTCCACCATCAATCCTTTTAGTACAATTATTGCAAGTGATGCTGCAGGAATAAGCTGGACTACGGGAGTTTGGGGACGCTTTTTTATGTTATTAGCCTGTTTAGCTATTTGTATTATTTACATTTTACGTTATGCAAATCGCGTAAAAAACGACCCTACAAAATCTATTATTTACCATCAGCAACAACAAATAGCAGCTTTATTTGGTAATACCTCGGCAAAAACTATTGCTTTTACCACACGTTTGCGTTTAGCGCTGTTTGTTTTTTCTATGAGTTTTGCTGTAATGATTTACGGTGTGGTGTTTTTAGAATGGTGGTTTGTAGAGATGACAGCGACCTTTTTAGTTGGTGCCATTATAATAGGTATCATTACTGGTATTAAAGAATCAGTTTTTGTAGATACGTTTGTTAAAGGAGCTTCCGATTTGCTTGGCGTGGCCTTAATTATAGGTATTGCCAGAGGTATTACGGTAATTATGGCAGACGGTCTAATTAGCGATACCATGCTTTACTATGCCAGCGATTTAACCACAGGCATGAATAAAGGACTGTTTGCTACTGCAATGACAGGTATTTACGCTGTACTATCCTTTTTTATCCCAAGTTCTTCTGGTATGGCAGTATTAACCATGCCTATTATGTCGCCATTAGCCGATACGGTTAATGTGGGTCGTGAGATTGTTGTAAATGCCTATCAATATGGAATGGGCTTATTTTACCTAATAAATCCTACAGGACTTATTTTAGCCTCGTTAGCAATTGTAAAAGTCGGTTTTAATAAATGGCTAAAATTCATCATGCCCTTGTTTATTATTTTGGTGGTTTTTACTTTACTGGTGATGACGATTTCTGTATATTTATAGAACGAAAATCACAGTGTTAGTCCGAGTAAAAGAGATATCATATTTCAATAAAACTATTGATTCTGTATTGAGAATTATTAATCAGGTTCTCGATACAATTTTTTACGAAAAACACTCGAACTGACATTATATTTAAATAACTTTAATGTACACAATTATAGGCGCAGGAATTGGCGGATTAGCTACTGCTTTAGTCTTCGAAAAATTAAATATCGACTATCAGTTATTTGAAAAAGCCGCAGGACCAAATGCTGTTGGTGCAGGAATCTGGTTAGCACCCAATGCCTTACAGGTACTTGAATTTGCGAATGTATTAGATCAAGTTACCCAAGCCGGAAACATTATTAACCGAATTACATTAACCAACGCAAAACTTCAATCATTGGCAGATAGTAGCCAGTTACCAGCCAAAGAAAAATACGGTTTTTCTACGGTAGCTATTCATCGTGGCACATTGCAATCGGTTTTAATCAATGCGCTTCCAAAACATAAAATCCACTGGAATAAAGCGTTTCAATCTTTTCAGGAAAATAAAGATTCTGTAACCGTCACTTTTGCAGATGGATCGCAAACCACCAGCCAATATCTTTTAGCAGCCGATGGTATTAACTCTCAAGTACGCAATCAGTTATTTCCAGAGTCTCAAATTCGGTACTCAGGTCAAACCTGCTGGAGAGGTGTCATGCAAAAACCACTACCATTAGCGTATAAAGAACGAGGTATCGAAATGTGGGGAAAAGGCATACGATTTGGGCTGTCTCAATTGTCTGAAACCGAAACTTCCTGGTTTGCAGTAAAAAAGAGCAAAGCGTTTAAAACCGACGATAAAACCATTTTAAAGGAAAAGCTCCACAAGCTTTACAACAATTTTCATCCTTTAGTACATGAGCTCATTGAAAACACAGATATAAACAATATTTTACGAAACGATATAACCGATTTAAAACCCATTTCACATTGGCAAAAAGGTAACATTTGTTTACTTGGCGATGCAGCGCACGCTACCACTCCAAATATGGGACAAGGTGGCGCGCAAGCCATTGAGGATGCCTATTATTTAGGAAAATTAATTGATAAGTATCCAGAAAGGAATAATTTTAAGGCTTTTGAAAAGAAACGCTATAAACGCGTTAAGAGCATTGTTAATCAATCCTGGAGAACAGGAAAAATTGCACATTTAACAACAGGAGCTACATTACGAAACACTATCTTTAGCAAGATACCTAAAAAACTAATAGACAGAAACATGAATTCTGTTTACGATTTAAAAGACTAAAACCAATAATTATTATGAAACACACGATGTTATTATGTATGGCACTTCTAATTTTAGGATGCCAAAATTCTACCGAGAAAAAAGACACTAACGACTTTACCGTCGAAGCAAACATGCAAACCAATGAAGCCGACTTTACAGCAGTTTTAAAAAAGCACCTCGATGCAGTCACTAATAAAGATTTAGAAACCCTTGAAAGCACGTTGTCGCCAAACGGAAATATGCAACTTATACTTCCTAAAACCGAAATAACCACTACAGCAGAAGCCTTTATGGACTATCATAGAGAGTGGTTTGCAGCACCAATTGAATGGACGTTCGAGACCAAAGTATTAAACACAAATATTGGTGAAAGGTTGGGTATGGCTGTTGTGGAGATTGTTTACCGAGAGCCTTTACGCGATGGTAAACCTTATTCTAACAGAATGATTGTAAGCTACGATTTAGAAAAAATAGATGGCAAGTGGTATTTTATTAAAGACCATGCGAGTTCTGTGGAGAAGTCTACGGATTAATTTGCTTCGCAGAGTACTAATATAATATAGCGAATATATAACATGTTTAGATATTAAAAAGACTCTGTATCTTTAATCTATTGGGAGCAAAAGAGTTAAAAGATAAAATACAAGAATACTTAGATAAGGCAGATGAGCGCGTGCTTAAAATTGTAAATGGTGTTTTAGAAAATTTTTACAATGATGAAATTGTTGCTTATCACGCAGATGGTACTTCAATGTCTAAAAAAGAATACCTATCGTTTTTAGAATATTCTCAAAATCAATATTTAAATAAAGACTTTACTTCTGTTGAAGATTTAGAAGGCATGGTATTTTAAAATTGTTTGCGCTATACCTATACTGGTTCTTAATTAAAATGGTATTTATTCTTCATTCTATTCCGTAACTTTGTTCTGCTAAGAAAATAGAATAGAAACAATTGATGAGATTCCTGCCTTCGCAGGAATGAGAGTATGATAAATATCCACAAAAAAACATTACAAGATTTAGAATTTGCAACTGTGTTAGAGCAGGTTAGCGAATATTGCGTGACGCACTTGGGTAACCAAAAAGCTTTAGAAATTACACCATATACCGAAAAGGAACAATTGCTAAATGCCTTACAATTAACCAACGAGTATGTGTCGTCGTTTTATAACGATAACCGCATCCCAAATCATGGATTTGATGCTATTACAAAAGAATTACAATTACTTCGCATAGAAAACACCTATTTAGAAACCCACAGTCTAAAAAAAATTGTGTCCATTTCTATAACAGCCAACGAAATTGTTAAGTTTTTAAAGAAATTCGAGGAGTACTATCCTAACCTTCACGCGTTTTCTCAAAACATAGAAGTCACCACAGCAATTGTTGAGAAAATAGACAGTGTTGTCGATAGATTTGGCGATGTAAAAGACAGTGCCTCTGCCCTATTACAAGAGATTAGGCAGAGTATGAATAAACTAAAAGGGAAAATAAATTCCAGTTTCACTTCGGCTTTAAATCAATATCACAATCTGGATTATCTGGACGATATTCGGGAATCGGTAGTAGAAAACAAACGTGTTTTGGCTGTAAAAGCCATGTACAGACGTAAAGTTAAAGGTGCTATAATGGGTGGCAGTAAAACAGGAAGTATTGTTTACATAGAACCTGAAACCACCTTACAGCACACACGTGAGTTAAATAATCTGGAATACGAAGAAGGCGAAGAAGTAGTACGCATTTTAAAAGAAGTTACTAATTTTTTACGTGATTTTTTGCCGTTAATAGCACAGTATCAAACCTTTTTAATAGCAATAGACGTTATTGCAGCAAAGGCTAAATACGCTAAGTCTATGGATGCCATTTTACCAGAAATTAGTAACGACAAACAAATTTTGCTGCGTGATGCTTACCATCCTCTACTCTATTTAAACAATTTAGAAAAGAAGGAAAAAACGTTTCCGCAGACTATAGAATTAAATGCCAGTAAACGTATTATCGTTATTTCCGGACCAAATGCTGGTGGAAAAAGTATTACCTTAAAAACGGTAGGTTTATTACAACTCATGTTGCAAAGTGGTATGTTAATTCCTGTACACGAACGTAGTAAAGTAACGCTTTTCGATAGAATTTTAACCGATATTGGCGACAACCAATCCATAGAAAACCATTTAAGTACTTATAGTTACAGGTTAAAGCAAATGAATTACTTTTTAAAGAAAGTAAATAAAAACACCTTGTTTTTAATAGATGAATTTGGAACAGGAAGTGACCCTGAATTGGGTGGAGCTTTAGCTGAAACCTTTTTAGAAGAATTTTATGCGCGTAATGCGTTTGGGATAATTACCACACATTATGCCAACTTAAAAATGCTGGCCAACGAAAAAGAAGAAATGATAAACGCGAACATGATGTTCGATGAGCGCACTTTAGAACCAATGTATAAATTAGCGTTAGGTCAGGCAGGAAGTTCGTTTACCTTTGAGGTGGCACAAAAAAACGGCATTCCATACAGTTTAATAAATCGTGCAAAAAAGAAAATAGAACGCTCTAAAGTACGCTTTGATGCAACTATTGCGAAACTACAAAAGCAACGCGCTAAGCTTGAAAAAACAAGTGAATCTTTAAAAGTTAACGAAAAGAAAAAACAAAGTGAAGCCGATAAACTTGAAGAGATTAATTTAAAAATCCAAAAAAAACTGGAAAGTTACCAGGAATTATACGACAGTAATCAGCGGTTAATTTACTTAGGTCAAAAAGTAAATGATATTTCAGAGAAGTTTTTTAACGATAAAAAGAAACGTGAGTTAATGGCCGAATTGTTTCGTCTGGTACAAATTGAAAATTCGAAACGTAAAAAAGTATCTGCCAAACAAGCAAAAGCCGAAAAAGCTAAAGAAACTCAAGTTAAAAAGGAAGCTGAAAAAAAGGTAGAAGTTATTAGAAAAAAGAAAAAAGAAGCCAAAAAGAAAGCTATTGTTCCAGAAAAACCAAAACCAATTTTAAAAGTTGGAGATCGCGTGAGAATGCACGATGGCAGAGCTATTGGTAGTATAGATACTTTAGAAAAAGGAAAGGCTATTGTTAATTATGGTATGTTTACCACCAATGTAAATGTAGATTTGCTGGAGTTGGTTGAGGCGGTGAAGAAATAGTATTAGTATTCAGTTTTCAGTTTTCAGTTTTCAGTTTTTATTCGATTCGGAGAGTTTGGTGAAAAACGCAAAGCTATTTTTAACTTCAAATTAAAAACCAAAATCGTATTTTTGTACTGTGATTAAAGAACTCCCAAAACATAAAAAATTAATCCTGTTCGATGGTGTTTGCAACCTTTGTAGCTCCTCTGTTCAGTACGTAATTAAACACGATAAAAATAATGTGTTTCTATTTGCGGCCTTGCAGAGTGATGTTGGTAAGCAAATTATTAATCATTTTAAAGTGGATGCCTCTAAAACAGATTCCATTTTGCTTTATTTACCAGAAAAAAAGGAATTAAAGGTAAAATCGTCGGCAGCTTTACATGCTGCTAAAGATTTAAACTTTCCGCTCAATTTATTGGTTGTATTTTTAATTGTACCTCCATTTATTAGAAATTGGGTTTACGATTTTGTTGCGAAAAACCGATACAAATGGTATGGCAAAAAAACCTCTTGCTGGTTACCTACTCCAGAACTAAAAGCTAAGTTTATTGGTGAAATAAATTAAATCATCCTTTTTATATATTAAGTTTTAACTCCTCTTTTTTCTGATTTTTCTATAAAAATCAGAATTCATTCTCTTAAAATAAGAGGAGAGCATTGTTAATTCAACAAATAGTTAAAACAAGCGCTATTTGTTAAACAAAAAAAAGTCTGAAAATAATTTCAGACTTTTAGCAATACTTATTTAGATTGGATTATTTAAATAATATTAGCATGTTTTTGGCTTTTGCTTTTTTGAAGCAATAAGTTTTAAATATGATGATTTGTTGTAGTTTTCAATGTCAATTTCTTCCATTGTTCTAATACCTTTAACACTAATAACAACTGTTTTGTCTACCTCTACAATACTACTGTCGATAGTTCTTACTGTTTTTAAATCTTCTTTGAGGGTATTGTTGTCTTGAGCCGAAGCAAAAGAAACAAAAAGAAGCAAAAGTAAGGTTGTTAATAATTTCATTGTTTTGAGAATATTATAGTTAAGCTACACTGCTAAGATATAAGGGATGTTTTTAGTGTGGCAAAAAAATCGGCAAACAGCCAATCTATTTGATTTGCGTGGTGTTTAGACAAAAATTATCGATGAAGTGCACAATTAATTTCCCTAATTATAAAGTCTGTTTCACTCATTGTAAACAGGTATTCACTCAATATTACTTTTATAAAGAATCGTTAAATACTACCTTTAAACTATTGAGATTGGTTAGCGCCTTAAAGCTAATTACAGTTAGTATATCTTAATTCCAGTGAATTAAGAATGAATATGCTCTTTTAAAGTTTATAGTCTGCACTTTAAAAGTTTTCAGTGTCATTGCTGATTAAATTTGTAATGGTTTTAAGGCTCTTTTATATTAGAGAAATAGCCTCGTGACATTGCAGTTTTGCTAAGTCTAAAACGTTGTGAAAAGCAAAATTATTAATTACAGATAATTCGGTACAACTTACTATAATTATGCAATTATTATATTTCTTAAACAAGGTCTTGTATCTTGAAAGATCTTTATCAGTTTCTAAATGACTATAAACCTTTTGTCTTAATTCATCTAAAAACTCAATGTCTTCTTCTTCAAGGCTAATTAAACTCATGTGTTCGTTACTTAAAATGTAATCATAATTAATAACAGCGTTTGTATGCCTCGTACCAAATACAACAGCCTTATTACTATTTGTAAGTTTCAAGCTGTTTTTTAATAAAGTAATTGGGTGAATGATATTTAGTTTAAAATCGATAGCATCTAAAATGCTATGTAAAGTGATATTAGGCACAAGTAAATGTGTCTTGTTCGTATTGAAAGATTGCAATTCGTTTTCAATAATGGGAGTAATAACCTCAGCTCCATTGGGCAGGAAAGGATTAATTAGATTAAAATCTATCTGTTTTACTGTAAAAGGACAGGTAGCAAAACCGGTATGTTTTTTTAAATAAAGCTTATGAAGATAGTTTTGATAATATAAGGTGCTTCTTGCGCCTAAGCCTAAAATAACTAATTGCATTTTCATAAATTACATGCGTTCTAATATATAGCTATTGAAGTAATTTTTAGAATCTGTAATTTTAGAAATCTGCTCCAGCTTTGTGTTCTTTAATAGTGCATTGAGAATACTATCGTTGTATTTTCTTGAAATTTCTGTAAGAATTTTTTCGCCTTTAGAAAATTTAAAAGTGACATGATCTCCATTTAACATTACTTGCTGGTCCACTTTACTCACCAGATAACTTTTAGCAATACCTGTTGTTTCGTCGTATTCTGGATTGTGCTCAAAGTTAGACACGTTAAAGTTAGCGTTCAATTCGTTATTAATTCTGTTAAGTAAATTTAAATTAAAAGCACTGGTTACGCCTTGACTGTCGTTATAAGCCGGTAACACAACTTCTTTAGATTTTATAGTATCTAAACCTATAATTACTTTGTCTCCTACTTGCAAGGCATCGCTTAATTTAGTCAAAAACTCTTGTGCTTCATTATCATTTAGATTACCAAGATTTGAACCTAAAAACATGAGTACTTTAGGTGTGCTGTTAGATTTTATGTCATTTAAAACACCAAAATACTGACCTTGTTTTGTTTCTATGGTAAGATTAGTAAATTCTTTTTGTAGTGATTTTTCTAATGAATTTAAAGCGTTTTGGGATATGTCTATTGGTAAGTACTTAAAATCGTATTGTTCACTTATTAAAGCTTTTAGGAAAGCTTTTGTTTTCTTTCCGTCGCCAGCACCAAGCTCTATTAAATCGAAAGACTCCTTTCTATTTAAATTTAATTTATTAATAATGTCAATAGATTTCGTTTTAAAAATCTCCAGTTCCGAGCGTGTTAAATAGTACTCGGGTAAATTCATTATTTTAACAAAAAGCGCATCGCCTTTGGCATCGTAAAAATATTTTGATGGTAGTGTTTTTGGCGAATTACTCAAGCCGTTAACAACTTCTGTTTTAAATTGTGACTCCATATTATTCTGCTAATCGTATTCCAGAAAACTGCCATTGCGTACTTGGCGTAAAAAAGTTTCTGTAGGTTTTTCTACTATGTTTTGGTGATGTGGCAACACTAGAGCCACGCAAAACCATGGTGTTAATCATAAATTTGCCATTATATTCTCCTGCTGCTCCTGCTACTTGTTTATAGCCTGGATATGGTAGGTATGCCGAATTCGTCCATTCCCAAACATGTCCCCAATTAAATTGATTGGAAGCCACTTCCCATTCAAATTCGGTTGGCAAACGCTTACCAACAAAGTTAGCATAGGCATTGGCTTCGTATAATGAAATATGACATACTGGCGCGTCTAAATTTAGCGGTTTTAATCCTGCTAAAGTGTAAACAAACCACTCGCTGTCTACTTTATACCAATAGAGCGGTAACTTAATTTTGTTAGTGGTGACCCAAGTCCAGCCATCATCTAACCAGTATTTGGCAGTGGTATAGCCTTTTGCTTCTATAAATTTAATATAGTCTCTATTAGTAACCAATTGCGTTGCTATACTGTATGGTTCTAAAAAAACACGATGTTGTTGTGTTTCATTATCGTAACTAAAATCGGTGCCATTAAAACCAATCGAATAAATCCCTTCCTTTATGGAAAGAAATTTTTGATTCTCGGTCTTTGTTATTTTATTGCTATAGGCTTCTTTGTATAGAACAGGATGCGTTGGATTTATTGAAAGCGTGTATTTTATATCTGTAATAAGCAATTCTTGGTGCTGCTGTTCATGATTGACACCCAATATTAACAACGCTGTTATTTCTTTATTATCAGGAAATTTCTCTAAGAGTTGTGCAATATGGTCATCGACATATTCTCTGTATTTATAGACAGTTTCAACACTTGGTCTTGTAATAAGGCCACGTTCGTTTCTGTTAATACGTTTGCCTAAACTATTGTAATAGCTGTTAAACAAATAGCTGAATTCAGTATTAAAAACAGTATAGTTTTCAAAAAATGGTTTTAAAATCATTTCTTCAAAAAACCAAGTTGTATGGGCTAAATGCCATTTTGGTGGACTTGCAAAAGCCGCAGATTGCGGTGTGTAGTCTTCAATTTTTAGAGGCTCGCATAGCATTTTAGTGTATGTTCGAGTTGTATTATATTCTATAAGTATGCTCATTACTTATGTAATTGATTATTAGATTGTTTTTGCCAGGGAAATTTACCTTCAATCTCTACTTGTATCGATAAGCTAAGAAATGTTCTAATTATAACAATTAGACCAAGAATGAGAGTAGATTTTAATGTAGGCTCTGTTATTACTGTTGTTACAATGTCTGCTGCTATTAAAATTTCTAATCCGAGTAAAATAAATTTACCCAAATTACTTCTTAATTTAAGATAGCAATTTTTCGCTTTTTTTGTTAATGCCATAAAATAAACAGCCAGAGAGTATAGCAAACCAAGTAGTATTACAGCAATACCTATAGCTTCAATGGTTAGGGCAATTATTTCAATATAGTAATACATGATTAATTTTTATAAATATGAATTATCTATATTCAGGGTTCTCGAAAGACCAATGCGTGCCACTATCCCATTTTTCTCGTGAATTTCCGTAGCTATTATAACCATTATTCTCTTTTAGCATTTTTGCTAAATGCAATAAATTATAAGTCATGAAGGTCGTGTTTCTGTTGGTGAAATCGGAGTCGAAGCCTTTAGGAGGATTTAATGTTTCTCCTTTCCATTCTGTGTCACCATAACTTGGGCCTGGTCCAACTTCGCCAATCCAACCACAATCTGCCTGAGGAGGTATTGAATAGCCCACATGTTGCAAGGAATAAAGAATACCCATTGCACAATGTTTTACACCATCTTCATTTCCTGTTATCATGCAGCCACCAACTTTACCATAAAAAATGTATTGTCCTTTATCGTTAGTTTTACTACTCATTGCATAGAGACGTTCTATAAGTTTTTGAGCTTCAGAAGATTTTTCTCCTAACCAAATTGGTGTGCCTACAATAAGCACATCGGCTTTCATAACCTTTTTAAAAATTTCTGGCCAATCATCTGTATCCCAACCATGCTCTGTCATATCTGGATAAACACCTGTAGCTACTTTTTTATCAATAAACCTTATGGTGTCAAAAGCGACATTTTCTTCTTCTAAAATATTTTGCGACACTTCCATAAGTGTTTCTGTATGACTTTTTTCTGGAGATTTTTTTAATGTACAGTTAATATACAGTACAGAAAGTTTAGAGAAGTCCATGATTTTGTTGGTTTTTAAAGGTTGAATTCAATTTTTAGTTATTCACTATAAATTAATAGTCGTTAAATAGTTTTAAAAATAACAATGCTTTACTATTTAATTGTGCTGTAACAATGATTATTTAAACTTAAATCAAAATCTTGTTTATTCAAAACAACTGATTAGTAAGCTGTTATCAATAAAAAAAAGCTGAACATCACTATTCAGCTTTTTTTAATTCTTTTAAGCATTATCTCGTGGTTGATGCTTCTCTCTTTTATCTTTAACCTGATGGTTAATTTCTTTCCCATCTGCCTGGCTCCCTTTTTTATTAATAGCCTGTTCTTTTTCTGGCTGGTTGTTTTGCTTTGGTATTTTGTTGTCTGAATCCATGGTTTGTATGTTTTATAATTAATGTAGAATATACTGTTTATAACAAGATTCCATTAACGTAAATACTTAAAATATAGACTCTTTTACTACAGTGTCGCTAATCTGCTATTAAATAAATAATCTGAATACATGTTTTTATAGTACACCTTTTTTTCTATAGCTTCAATTACTGGTGTGCAAAAATCGGCATCGTACATTTCTCCAATAACATTTAATCCACCAGGACTAAACACGTTTATCTCCATTAATTTATCGCCAACTATATCAATACCAACTAAAAACATCCCGTCCTGAACCAATTTTGGCTTAACAATATCTGCAAGCTTCAAGATTTGTTCAGTCATTTTTACAGTTTCTGGATGTCCGCCAGCATGAATATTACTTCTAATATCTTTTGAAGTATTTACACGTTGCATAATGGCGTATTTACCATCTACTTGAAGTGGTTCTCCATTCATTAAAAACAATCGTGTATCTCCTTTACTGGCTTCTGTTAAATATTCCTGTGCGATTATATAACCATCTCTGGCTATGGCATCTATGGTCTGGTTTAGATTATGTTCATTCTTTTTATCCATCATAAACACATTAGTACCTCCAGAACCTTGTAAAGGTTTTAAAATCATTTTTTGTTTTTGCTCTTTAAAAAAGGCTTTTATTTCGTCGTGATCTCTTGAAATTATAGTTTTAGGTCTTAGTATTTCTGGAAAATGCTGAAAGTACATTTTATTAACTGCTCCAGCCAAACTGTTCGGGTGGTTTAAAACAAGCACACCATTACGCATGGCTATTTCTCCAAAAATAAAGGCAGCATTTTGTGCCCAATCGCGCTCATTAATTTCATCGGCTGGATTATTCCGAAGAAATAAAACATCTAATTCTTTTGACGTAATACGGGAAAATTCCTCTTTCTGTACCGCTTTAAAAAATGTTTCCTGTGTATTAAAATTTTTCTCTTTAATTGTTTTACAACGTACAGATAAATGTCCTTTAGAAGCATAAGACAACTCGCCTACACCTATAAAATAAACATCGTGTCCTCGTTTGTAAGCAGCATAACCTAAACCAGGTGTGGTGTAATTAGGTTTTTCTGTTTTATGATCGTTAATTATAAATGCAATTTTCATCGTTTTTTGTTTTTTTAAAGGTATGTGCTTATAGTAAATGAGCTTGACTCAAAGAAGACATAAAATGTCTCATTCGCAAACTAATATTTAGTTTATAAGCTGAGTGATTTCTACACCTTTGCGTAATTTTTTAAGTCTTTTCTGTACACTTTCTCGCTCTAAAAAACGAGGGAGTTCAGGTTTTAATAATACGCTTCTTTGTAGTAATTCTTCAATTAACTCTATATGATTGGTGTTAAACTTACCAGAATACAGCGTTTCTAAATTACCACCTTCTTTAATATATTTTAAAACATCTATTAAACCAGCTAAATAAACGGCATCTTTTGTTAAACCACCGCCTCTGTAAACACGCATTGAAATATAATACGCAATACGCTCCGAAAAATGATATTTCCTTTTTAAGAGCTTAAAGGTTTCTATAAAATCTGCACCATTAACCATAGAATTTACCGCAATTACTCGGCCTGCTAAGAGTCTTAAACGATTAATTGTAAGACCACCAACAAGATATTCGGCCAGTACTGCTAATCCTTCCTGTAGCTGGTCGTAGCCTTCAAACCCTTCATACATTTGTTTTAGCGGTTGACGCTTACCATTACAATAGGTTAAAATATGTGTTGCAACCTCGTGCTGTATTAAGGCATCACATCTATTAGCATCTAACGAGATTTGATTATTAATTAACAATTTGGTTTTAGATACCATTATGCCAGCCACGTCGTTTCTTATTTCTAAAGTAAGATCCAAATCTGGAAATTTAGAATTATAATAATCTAATTCTTTTTGTGCATGGTCTGCAAATTCGTTGCAGTTAAAACGCTGTTTACTTTTAAGTTCGTCTCGCTTAGGGAAGGCTTTTAATATTTTCTTTGCTTCTTTTAGTGTGTTCTTTTTAATAACACCATATAAACTTTCACCAACAAATCTAAAATTCTTTGTACCACGCTCTTCGAGCATAGTAAGTTGCTTTTCAATTTCTAAACGTTTTCCTCGTAGAATAAAAGCTATGGTTGGATCTTCGATTTCATCCATAGGAATATTGTAAAGTTTCCGCTTTTCTAATTCCGGATCCAAGGCAATGAGTCTGTACTTAAAAGATGGTATTTTTTTAAAATCATTTTTTTTAAAACGTTGCCACTCTTCATTACTATTTACGGGTGTTGTACGTAGTAAAAATGACATCCCAGAGCTTATTTCTGCCAATTCGGAATCAGACTGAAGTGTAATGTTATCGATATGTGTTTTACCTAACATGAGGTAGCTCTCAAAATCATCAGAGGTTTGTATTCTAATAAATTCGAAAACCGCTTTTTTTATGGTTTCAGAAAAAACGGTATAAAATTCTCTAAAAAACAAAGGGTACAATTCGCCAGATTCATCATTTTTATATAATGTAGGCACCTCTATCCCAAAGATTAATGTACCCGTTTTTTTTAAAGTTTCAGTGTCTAATAGTGCCTCTAAATGATCTGGGTGTCTCTTATGTGTATCTAAAATTTCTGTAGAAACATTAGGGTAGATATGGTTTAACTCGTTAAAACCCTCCTTTAGAGCTTTTGCAGTTCCTGGAGCTTTTTCTAAAGGACAAGAAATATTAAATTTTGAGATACTATTATCTTTATTTGGCCAACACTCTAAAATTAAGAATGTATTAAATTGTTTTGAGGCTTCTTTTCTTAAAGCATCGATTATAGCAGTAATATCTAAGGTTTCATGGGCTAAAATATAAGAGGCTTGTGTTTTTAGTAATCTTGAAAAATAAATGTCTGCATCATGGTATCTATAAACACAAACAAAAGGTAATAATTTATCCATATGTACTAAGCCGTTGTTTGGCAAGTTTATGTTTACTGGCTTATTTTCGACAATGTTGCTACAGAGATTTTCGAGTATATTTGTGTCTATAGATTCTTTTGTTTTCATCATTTAATTTGAAAATTTTTATAAAAAATTTCGGCATTCGTTTTAATTTTTTCTCGTAATTGATTTTCTACTGCAACTACAACTTCTGGATACATAATGTAGTCGTATTCATCACAATAAATTTTAGCTATTTCAGTAGCAAGAACGAGTGTATTACTGAAATTTTTAGTAATATACTTTAAAAAATAACCGTTGCCTCTAAACGTATCGTTAATTTTTGAAGTGGATTTAATGTTGTTGGGAAGCTTTAATTCAGATAGACTTTGTCTCCAAACTTCTATGTGATTGCCAAAACGATTGTTATCTACATTATCTGTTCCTAAATTCCATGTTGGCACTTCCCTATCCCAACGTTTCCAGTTATAACTATGCATATCGTAAACCACGCAAACACCAAATTTTTCTTCAATTTTAGAAATTAGTGCATTAACCACTTTGTAAAAAGCTTCGTGTTTTGCTAACGACTTTTGTTTTTCGTTTTCCGGTAATGGTTTTTTCCATAATTTCTTTCCCCAAGCATCTTCGTAGATAGCAGAATCTGGAGCACGATTTAAATCATATTCAAATCGGGAATCCATCCCAGCAATAACGATTGGATGAGAGGTTACCATGTTTTTAGTTTCTGGATCTTCTTCGTACCAACGTTCGTATTCGCTATGTAAACAGAGCTCCCATAAGTCCTTTCTAAACTGATGCCCATCGTGTACTGCACCACACACATAGTGTACGTAGTTATCGATTTTTAAAGTGAAGGAATAATCATTTGAGACAGCGTGAAAGGTTTCTTCGGCTTCTATTTTATTTATTATTTGAGGAATCGATAATTTTTGCATTATTTATTTTTATGCTATTGTTAAACTGCCATATTCTGTCCAAGATCCATCGTAAACACTATTTTTATAGCCAGCAATGGTGGCTGCAAGCGATAAAACCGAAGCTGTAATTCCAGAGCCACAACTAAATACCAAGTGCTGATGGTCCTTGGCATAGGTTTTAAAGATGGCTTGCAATTCTGCCTTGGGTTTCATTTTGTTACCATTTAAAACGTCGCTAAAAGGCAAGTTTGAAGATGATGGAATTATCCCACTGCGCAAGCCTTTTCTTGGCTCTGCAACAATACAATTAAAACGATCACTTGAACGTGCATCTATAATTTTAAAATTTGCATCTTTAGAAATAGCATCTAAAGACTCAATATACACTACATTATTTGGATTGTAAATGGCTTTAAAATTTCCTCTTGTCTTGTTTTTGTTATTTGTTTTTTCTTCGGTTTTATAGCCTTTTTTTTTCCATTCTGGAAAACCACCATCGAGTACTGCCACATTATTAAAACCAAATGTTTTAAATAACCACCAGGCTCTTGCGCTGGAGTAAATTCCGTGGTCATCGTAAACAACGACAAAAGAATTAGTATTTACACCTAAATTTCGGGCTGAAGTTTCAAACTGTTCTGCTGAAGGAATGGTATTAGGAAAAGGAGCTTTAATATTACTAAATTGCTTTTTAATACCAAAAAACTGAGTATTAGGAATTTGCGTATGCGATAAAGCAGAGACATCACCAATTACTTTAGAAATTGTAGCATCGAAAACCAATAGGTTACTGGCATGTAAATGATTATTTAACCATGCTGCCGAAACGATAGTGTCTATTTTTTCTATTAATGACATGATGTTTTTACTTTTATACTACCAAGAAGAATTTATAGCTTTATATTTCTATGCTTCTTCAACAGTTTTTCGCAATTTAGATAAGCGGTTAAATGCTTGAACATTGTCTATAACCTTACTTTCTAAGAAATCTATTACCTTCTCCTCTACTTTATATTTGTTTTTGTACACTTTATTAATATAAGTTATTCCGCCTGGAGACATTACATTTACTTCAACTAATTTTCCTCCAATAACATCTAAACCAACAAAGTACAATCCATCTTTAACTAATTTAGGACCAATTTGCTTACATAAAGCTTTCTCTGTTTTTGTTAACGTATGTTTTTGTACGCTTCCGCCTGCCGAGACGTTCGATCTGTGATCATCGGTTCCAGGTACGCGTCTCATTGCACCAACAGGTTCTCCATTAAGCATTAAAACTCTAACATCTCCTTGATCTGCACCTTCAATATAATCTTGTAAAATCACATAATTTGAAGTCCCATCACTACTATTAATGTAAAAATCTAATAGTGAGTTAATGTTACTCATTGCAGATTTTTCGATTAAAATAACACCAGAACCACCAAAACCGTTAAGCGGTTTTAATATCATTTTATCTGCTTTAGATTCTTTAATTTGTTTTACCAAATAATCTTTATTTTTAGACACATGAGTATTTGGTATTATATTACTGTGCGCATCGCCAAAAGCCGCTGTATATAATTTATTGTTCGCCTCGCGCATACCTTGTAAAGAATTTACTATAAACACATCGTCTTTTACCGAATCTAAAAAGTTAAGCATAATAGGATCTAAAGGCGGATTGGCTCTAAAAAAGATAGCATCGAAACCAGCCAGTGGTAGCATTTCCTCTCTTAATTTTGCTTTTTTGTAAAAACTTTTTAATGTAGAAGGTACTTTGTCCATTCTACTAATTACAGTACAAAAAGCGTTAGTAACACTATCTCTAATTGTTAAGTTGGCAGGCGTGCACATGGCTACTCCGTGACCACGTTTTATACATTCTTTTATTAAGGCTAAACTTGTATCATTTTCTGCATCTATTTTTTCCCATGGATACATTATAAAGCAAACATTCATAGTATTTGGTTTTGGTTTTGGTTTGTACTGTTTATAAATTTATAAATAATTTTTTAATAATTGATGGTAATAACAATGAGTTTGTTCAAGAGGTTAAGGATAAGCTATTCACGCACCTTTAGTTAAAGTAAAAAGCAATTTTCTAAGATCCTGAAACAAGCTCAGGCTATATACTTCCAGTGAGTTCAGTGTAAACTTATCTCACTTTTTTGCTTTTGCAAAAGTACCTCTTGGCTTACTTAACTGCATCGTAATTATCATCCCATTCTTTTGGTTTCGGATTGTCGTGTAATTTACCTAAAGATTTCGCTACCATCATTGAGACTGTGGCATCTCCTGTAACGTTTACTACGGTTCTACACATGTCCAACGGTCTGTCCACTGCAAAAATAAGGGCTAAACCAATTGGTAGTAATTCTGCTGGAAAACCTATAGATTCTAAAACAATAACTAACATTACCATACCTGCGCTTGGTACTGCAGCACTGCCAATAGAGGCTAATAATGCAGTTGCAACAATAACCAATTGATTAGTAAATGTTAAGCCTTCCGGCCAAATAACCTGCATTATAAATACTGCCGCAATGCCTTGATATAAACTGGTTCCATCCATATTTACAGTAGCTCCAACTGGTAAAACAAAACCTGAGACTTCTTTATCTACGCCTAAATGTTCCTCCACACGTTCCATAGTTACTGGTAAGGTGGCAGCACTTGAACTTGTAGAAAATGCTAACAATTGTGCCGGAGAAATTTTATTTAAAAACCAAAGCGGTGATTTTTTTGTATAAACTTTAATTAAAATAAGATAGAAACCAATCATCAAGGCTAAACCAGCAACCACACAAAGCGCGTAGTTTAATAGCTTAAGAAGAATTTCGGTATCATCAAAAGCAATAATTACATTTGCCATTAAAGCGAAAACAGCGTATGGCGCGAATAACATGATTAAATCGACCATTTTCATTACAACTTCATTAAGGGAGTCGAAGAAATCTACCAAAGGTTTTGCTTTTTTTTCTGGAATTAACAGAAGGCAGATACCTACAAAAAGTGCAAAAAAGATAACTTGAAGCATGCTTGCATCTCCCAAAGATTTAAATATGTTGCTTGGGAAAATATCGACTAAAGCCTGCAATGGTCCTGCATCTTTTTGAGCCGAGGCTTTCATTAATTTATCTGAAACTCCAGCGTCGTTTTCATACTTTAATTTAATTTTCTCTATAGTATCCTGTGGCATTCCAGTTCCTGGTTTTACCACGTTAACAATAGATAAGCCAATAATAATAGCAACTAACGTGGTACCAACATAAATAATGATGGTGCGTAAGCCCATGGTTTTAATTTTAGAAATGTCTTTTAAATCTGAAATTCCTTTAATTAAAGAAGCCAAAATTAAGGGCACGGCAATTAGTTTTAATAGGTTTATAAAAATAGTACCAAAAGGCGCTATCCAATCTGTCACAAAACCTTTACCACCAGCTATAGAATTCATTATGAATCCAAAGATGATACCTAATACCATTCCTATAATTATTTTCCAGTGTAGTGCTATTTTCATTGAGTTTATGTTTTTGCTTCCTGCAAATGCAAAGAAGTTTAGCTAATTAATTTTAGTAGAGATTCCTGCCAGAGCAAGAAGGTGTTAGTACATTTTATGTAATAACCAAAAATCTGCGATAACCAATGCTGCCATTGCTTCTACAATGGGTACAGCTCGTGGTACAACGCAAGGATCATGACGGCCTTTACCTACCATTTTCACAATATTTCCTTCCCTATTTATGGTATCTTGTGTTTGCATAATGGTTGCCACAGGCTTGAAAGCCACCCTAAAATAAATATCCATACCATTACTAATACCGCCTTGAATTCCACCAGACAAATTAGTTTTAGTTGTGCCATCTGCGTTATACAAGTCGTTATGTGCGCTACCTTTCATCTTAGCGCCACAAAACCCGCTACCATACTCAAAGCCTTTAACGGCATTTATAGATAGCATGGCTTTACCTAAATCGGCATGTAATTTATCGAAAACAGGTTCTCCTAATCCTACAGGAACATTTTTTATTACACAAGTTATGGTGCCTCCAATGGTATCACCTTCTTTTCTTATCTCTTTAACACGCGCAATCATCTTTTTAGCTGTAGCTTCATCTGGACAACGAATAGCATTAGATTCCGTTTTAGAAAAATCTAAATCCTGATATGGTTTGTCTATAAAAATCTCACCTACAGAAGAGGTGAATGCGTTAATCTCTATGTCTTTTAAAACTTGTTTTGCAATGGCTCCAGCTACTACTCTACAAGCCGTTTCTCTTGCCGAACTGCGGCCACCACCACGATAATCGCGATGACCATACTTTTTATCGTACACATAATCTGCATGACTTGGACGGTAAGCATCTTTAATATGCGAGTAGTCCTTAGATTTCTGGTTAGCATTCTCAATAATAAAGCCAATAGGTGTTCCTGTAGTTTTACCTTCAAAAATTCCAGATAAAAATTTCACCTCGTCTGGCTCTTTGCGTTGTGTTACTATATTAGACTGACCAGGTTTACGTCTGTTCATTTCATTTTGAATGGCTTCAAAATCTAAAATAATATTTGGCGGACAACCATCGATTACGCCACCAATTGCTATACCATGAGATTCTCCAAAAGTTGTAAGATTAAATAATTTTCCGAAGGAATTTCCAGCCATAAAATTTTAATTTATGCTAATGTAAAAGTAATATTACAGAAACAAAAATTGTGCAATGTTTTTAGTTCATTTTCTTTACTAATTTAGAATTTAACCAACACAACAATCTTTCCTTGGGATGAATTAGTTTTTTTCTTGGGAAATTAATTAGTAAATTTATTGCGAACTAATTATCACCAAATCAAAAACAACTAATCATGAAACATTTAAAATCATTTTCAATACTTTTAGTATTGGCTTTTACATTAACTTTTTTATACAGTTTTACAACTGCTAAAACCACTTATATGTATTCGCCGCATTATAGCTCTGGCCCTGCATCTGTTAACGGTAATGGTTATACTGGTGCACCAGGAGAATCTTTTACTTGCGGAGGGTGTCATTCAGGAGGAGCTTATGGAGAGCCAATAGTTAATTTTACAGTGAGCAATATGGGGTCTCCAGTTACAGAATATGTGCCTGGTACTACTTATGATATGACACTATCAATTACTTCAAGTATGGGTTCACCAGCAGCATATGGTATGCAGGCAGTAGTATTGGACGCAGCAAATAATAGTACAGGTGTATTAGCTAATCCATCTTCAAATATGCAATTAATTTTAGGAAACAGTGGAAGAACCTATGCAGAGCATAATATGCGTTCTATTCCTAATACATTTACTTTTGAATGGACGGCTCCAGCTCCTGGGACAGGTGATGTTAGAATTTTTTCTGTAGGGAATTCTGTAAATAGTGCTCAAGGCACTGGTGGAGATAACGGCTCTACTGGTCCAACATTAGTTACATTAACTGAAAATACATTGTCTGTTGACGAAGTATCTTTACAAGAACAAATTAGTTTTTATCCAAACCCAAGTTCTGGAGACATTTCTATAAACTTAGGTAACACTTATGCAAATGTAGATCTTTCTATAACAAATATTTTTGGACAATTGGTTTATGTGAATGCATATTCTCAAACAGAACAAATTAAAACGGATTTAAATTTAGCGTCTGGATTATACTTTGCAAATGTGAGTGTAAACAATGGAAACAATGCTATTGTAAAATTTATGGTCAAGTAAAAAATACTTTTTAAAATTATTTAAAGCAGTGCTTCCTTTAATATACTTACAGGATGCATTGCTTTTTTATTTGTACCATCTTTAATTTGGTGCCTGCAACTTGTACCATTTGCAGCGATAATAGTATTTTCGTCTGCTTTTCTAACTGCAGGAAATAACGTTTGCTCACCAATTTGCATACTAATTTCATAATGCTCCTTTTCGTAGCCAAAACTTCCTGCCATACCACAGCAACCACTTGGAATGAGCGTGACCTTGTAGTTTTTTGGAAGATTTAAAACGTTAAAACTATGTATTTGGTTACTCATTGCTTTTTGGTGGCAATGACCGTGAAATTTAATAGTTTTTGTCTCTAAAGTAAATTGAGATTGTGTAATGTTGCCTATGGCTATTTCATTACTTATAAACTCCTCTATTAAATAGGTGTGTGTTGCAATTGATTTTGCTGAAACTTTATCGTCTGCCAACTTAATGTATTCATCTCTAAATGTCAAGATAGCTGAAGGTTCAATACCAATGAGTGGCGTTGCTTCTGAAATAATATCTTTATAAATTTCTATGTTCTTATCTGCTTTGACTTTGGCTTGTTTAAGCAAACCTTTAGATATAAATGCGCGACCAGATTCTTCGTTTTCTACAAGTTTAACTTCGTAATTTAAGGCTTGTAAAAGTTGAATAGCCTCGACTCCAATATGTGTGTCTAAATAATTAGTAAATTCATCATTAAAGAAATAAACTGTTTTAATATAATTTTTTATAATTAATTGATTTTCAATTTTTTTAAATTTCTTATATAGACTTTTACTTGAAATTAAAGGCAGGCTTCTTTGTTGCGCTATTCCAAAGATGTTCTTAATTATTGACGCAGAAATGCTATTAGAAAACATAAAATTTGTGACACTTGAAAACGTGCTTCCAAATTTGTTTAATTTGTTATTGTATGCAAACACTTTAGTTTTCAAGCTAATACCATTTTCCTTTTGATATTGATATTGAAATTCGGCTTTTAAAGTAGCGATATCAACGCTGCTTGGACATTCTGTAGCACAGGCTTTGCAACTTAAACACAAATCGAAAACCTCTTTCAGTTCACTATGATTGAATTTATTTGCCTTGTCCGAACTTGTTAAATATTCGCGTAAGGCGTTTGCTCTTGCGCGTGTTGTATCTTTTTCGTTTCTGGTTGCCCGATAACTTGGGCACATTGTACCACCAAATTCTGGTAGCTTTCTACAATCACCAGAACCATTGCATTTTTCAGCCTCTCTCAATATGCCTTGCGATGCAGAAAAATCAAACAACGTATCAATATTTGGTTCTACTCTGTCTGCTTGATAGCGAAGGTTTTCATCCATTTTATAGGCATTTACAATCTTTCCTGGATTAAAAATGTTTTCCGGATCGAAAGTAGATTTTATGCGTTGTAAAAGTTGATAGTTTTTATCACCTATCATATAATTTATAAATTCTGCCCTAACAATACCATCGCCATGTTCGCCGCTAAAGGAGCCTTTATATTTTTTAACTAATGTTGCGACATCTAAAGTTATTTTTCTAAATAATACAACATCTTCGGCTTTTTTAAGATTTAGTATGGGTCTTAAATGAATTTCACCTGCGCCAGCATGCGCATAATAAACAGCCTTTTGTCCGTAGTCTTTCATTAAAGCTGTAAATTCTTTAATATAATTAGCTAAATCTGGTAGGGCTACAGCGGTGTCTTCTATACAAGCCACAGCTTTTTTATCTCCAATTAGGTTGCCGAGTAAGCCCAAACCAGCTTTTCTTAATTCATTGGCTTTCTCAATATCTTCATTTTTTAAACTCACATTGGCATAACTTAATTCAGATGCATTTAGAGTTGTAATGAGTTTATTAGCTTGTAATTGAACGTCATCATCGGTTGTACCCTTAACTTCACACATTAAAATGGCTTCTGGGTCACCTTGAATAAATGCTCTGTTTTTAGCTTGTGCTATATTATTTTTTGTGCAGTCTAAAATGGTTTTATCCATCATTTCGCAAGTATATAAATTATGCTGCATTACTGGCTCCACGGCCTCTAAGCAATCGGAAATGGATGCAAAATGTGCTGCAACCATTATACTTTTGTTTGGAGGGAGTTTATCGAGTTGCAAGGTAATTTCTGTTGTAAAAGCTAAGGTACCTTCGCTTCCAGCTAATAATTTACATAAGTTAAAACCTTTAGAAGAATCAATTAATTCATCGACTGCGTAACCAGTATTTCTACGGTGAATTTCTTTTTTTGGAAAATATTCCAATATTTCATTTTTAATGTCTTCGGAAGACAAAGCAGATAATAGCTTTCTATATATTGAGCCTTCAAGCGTATTCTGCTTTATTTTTTGTTTAAGGTCTTCTTTGTTTACATTTGAAAAAACAGCTTCACTCCCATCGCTTAAAATAGTCTTTATCTGTATTACTTTATCACGTGTTACACCATATTTAATAGAGGTTGTTCCTGAAGAATTATTGCCAACCATGCCACCAATCATGCAACGATTTGAGGTGGAAGTATTTGGACCAAAAAATAAACCATATGGTTTTAAATAGTTATTTAATTCGTCTCTAACTACTCCTGGCTGTACAGTTACTGTCTTATCGCGTTCGTTTACATTTACTATTCTAGTAAAATGCTTTGAAACATCTACAACAATTCCTTTTCCTACGCATTGTCCTGCAAGAGAGGTGCCAGCCGTTCTCGGTATTAGTGAAGTGTTGTTTTTTCTGGCGAAAGCAATGAGCATTTTAATATCGTTAACAGATTTTGGAATGGCAACAGCTAATGGTAACATGCGATAAACAGAGGCGTCGGTGGCGTAAAGGCGCTTCATTAAGTCATCGAAATGTAAATCGCCTTCAAGTTGCACATTTAGCGCATTAAGAATATTTATAGTTATACTCATTGCATTCAAATTTAAAACATCACGTAATTATTAACTAAAATTTAGCGTTATAATTTTAACATAATGTAATGTTAATTGTAAATTTGTTAGAAACTAAAAACTTAAAACAAATGAAAAAAATAATTTTATTAGCAATTGCTATTATCGGTTTTGGCTTTACAGCTACTGCACAGGAGATTTCTAAAAATGCTATTGGACTTAGAATTGGTGACAATGATGGTTTTGGCGCAGAAGTATCTTACCAAAGAGGTTTAGGAGATAACAACAGGCTTGAGGTTGATTTAGGCATTCGCTCTGGAAGTGGATATGACGGCTTTAAATTAGCAGGATTATACCAATGGGTTTGGAATATTGATGGCGGCTTTAACTGGTATGCTGGTGTTGGTGGTGGATTAGGAAACTACAGTTACGATTTACCTGCACCTTTTAAGGATGAAAGCGAAACATTTTTGTTTGTTGCTGGAGACATTGGTATCGAGTATAATTTCGATATTCCTTTAATATTATCTTTAGACGCAAGACCAGAGCTTGGTTTTGGTGACTTTAGAGATGATTTAGACTTTGACATTGCTTTAGGAATTAGATATCAATTTTAATTAAATAAAAAAACAGTATTTTTATAAACCATTTCAATTTTTTGAAATGGTTTTTTATTACGGCAAAGTTGTTGTAATTTTAATTTAAACAAATTCAAGAAAATGAAACTAAAAACAGCACTTTCAATTTTAATATTCAACCTTTTTATTTTTACAGCTTTCGGACAAAACCCTATTAAAGTGGGCTACGCAGATATAGAACATATAGTTGCTAACATCCCTGATACGCGAATAGCAAAATCTGAAATGGAAATAGTAATGAAAAAACTATCTACAACTAGGGATTCGCTATTGACAGATTATCGCTCTAAAGTAGAATACCATCGCCAAACTTTATCTTTGGGCATGGCTGATGCAAAAAAAAAGGAAGAAGAAGATAAATTATTACAATTAAAAAATGATATCCAGGATTTTGAAATTGACATGCAGAAGGTTATAAATTATAAATATGACGAATTATTACAACCAATATATGCCAAAGTTGGGGATTTAATAAGTGACGTTGCCAAAGAAAATGGCTATACACACGTTATTAATTCTAAAATTAACGGTACCACTGTCATGTTATATGCTGAAGAAAGCACTAATATCGATGATTTAGTTATCGCGAAAGCAAAAGAATAAGTCCGGACGGCTCTATAATTTTTAAAAGCATCTCTATTGAGATGTTTTTTTGTTTCTTTATTATTTATTATTTATTATTTTTTTATGACGAAAAAAAGAACTTTAGCAATAATGGCTGCAGGTTTAGGCACGCGATTTGGGAGTTTAAAACAACTGTACAATATTAATAATGAGGGAAATTCTATTATGGACTATTCAATCTTCGATGCTGTTAAGGTTGGGTTTAATGAAATTATTATTATTGTAAATGAAGCTACTTTAACACTTTTTCGAAATCGTTACCCAAAGAATTTAATACCATCTGTTTCCATTCACCTTGTCGTTCAAAATGATAATACAAATAAATACCACAAAAGAGAAAAGCCTTTTGGTACAGGTCATGCTTTGCTAAAACTTAAAAGTAAAATTGAAAATAATTTTGTTTTAATAAACGCAGACGATTTTTATGGACGTGAAGCATTCCAAACCATGTTTAATAGCCTGTTTAACAAAGAGACAAATAACCACTATTTTATTGGTTACCAGCTAAAAAAAACACTGTCTAAAAATGGTTTTGTTTCCAGAGGCGAATGTATTTTAGATGCTAAAAACAATTTGAAAACTATAATTGAAAGAACAAAAATTATAGAAGAAAAAGGAGAAATATATTACCTTAATGAGAAAAATTTAAAAATAGCAATACATCCTAATACAGTTGTTTCCATGAATTTTTGGGGATTTAATCCTGAAATATTTGAATTCGCTGAATCTTGTTTTAATGTGTTTTTAAAAAATGAGGATAATATTTTAAACAATGAGTTTTACATCACCACGATTGTTAATTCCTATATAAATAGTGTTTCGTCTTGCTTTAAAATGTTGCCAACTCAATCAACATGGCATGGTATAACTTATAAAAAGGATGTTGAAGACATTACAAATAGTATAGATAATCTCACATCCAAATCCATTTATCCAACGAAACTATGGTAAATATATTAAAACGTGTTGCTAATCAATTTGAAACAGAAGGTACTGTACAAAATATAAAAACTTTAAATTCTGGACATATTAATGACACTTATTTAATAACTACAACCTCTACAAAAAAGTATGTACTTCAAAAGCTGAATAGCTATGTTTTTAAAGACACCATTGGCTTAATTAATAACAAAATTAAAGTCAGCAAATTTCTCTCTAAACACTTAAAAACGTACAGTCTCCCAGTTGAAAGCACTTATTTTTATAAAAGTAAAAAAGGAGAATATTATGTAATTGATCAAGATGGATTTTACTGGAATCTTCAAAACTATATCCCAAATTCAATTACATTTAATAAAGCCCCAAACAGTAATATTGTTTTTGAAGCCGGCAAATTATATGGTGCTTTTTTATTGCTAACCTCTACTATTTCTCCTTCAGAAATAAAAGAAACACTGCCAGATTTTCATAGTGTTCCTTTACGTTTAAATCAATTTGAGGAGGCATTGAAAAATGCTTCTGAAGCAAGAAAAACAGCAGCAAAGAGCAGCATTGATCAGATATTCACTCACAAAACAGAAATGTGTAAACTTTCTAAATTGAATTTAGAAAATGCATTTCCTATAAGAGTTACCCATAACGATACTAAACTTTCTAATATATTATTTAATAAAGCAAACAAAGGAATTGCTGTTATAGACTTAGACACGGTTATGCCAGGAATTGTTCATTACGATTTTGGTGACTCTATTCGTTCCATTTGCTCTAATGCCGAAGAGGATGACGAGAATTTTGAAGTTATTGAAATAAATATAGATTTCTACGAAGCCTATTGCAATGGTTATGCTACCTACACAAAATCATTATTAACCAAAACTGAGATAGCATATTTACCATTAGGTATTAAAACGATTATTTATATTATGGGATTACGTTTTTTAACCGATTTTCTAAACAACGATAAATATTATAAAACCAATTACAAAACCCATAATCTGGTACGAGCAAAAAACCAATTTGCGCTTTTAAATAGCGTAATTAAAAATTATAAAAAAATGGAAGATATCACTTTAAGAGCTTTCAATTTATAATATATCTCTTAACACCTCTGCTTTACGCGATTTTTGCCAGGTTCCACCTGTAAAGTCTGGGATTTTAATACTTGCACTTTGGTTGGCAACAGAAAGCTCAGACAAAGGCGTTACAGCACTCCACAGCACACTATCATACAAGTTAATGTCTAATGGCAAACCTTGGTTTAAGCATCGAATGAGCCTGTATACCATTACAAAATCCATACCTCCATGTCCAACAGCATTCGCATCAATTTGTTCCTTTAACTTTTTCCATAATGGATGGTCGTATTGCTCGCGATACATTTTATAATCTTCGTTTTTTAACCAGCCATGTGACCATTGCAAATTTTCATGGCCAACATACAAACGCGAAGGATAACCTTGATGCACCGCTTTTGTACCTGTTACAGTATTTAAACGTGAATAAGGTCTCCCAGTATGCGTGTCGAATTGCAACATAATTGTTTTTCCTTTTTTAGTTCGTATTAATGTGGTATTCATGTCACCGCAAGCAAAGTTTGTTGTTCTAAAGTTTTCCTTTTTAGCGGCTTCGCTTAAACTTTGTTCTCGTGAACTCATACTCACCAGATGATCATAATTATCTCCTCTGCCAATATCCATATACATACTTACGGGACCTAAACCATGTCCTGTGTATAAGTTTGCATTAGTGGTTTCGTGATGTTTAATTCGCCATTGATCTTGATAGTATTTTTTATCTAACATATGCTTTCGCAAATCGTGGATATAAGCGCCTTCTGCATGATTAATTTCACCAAACACACCTTCATTAATCATATTTAAAACCCAAAGTTCTTCGCCATTAAAGCAGCAGTTTTCCATATACATACAATGCTTTTTGGTGCGTTCTGCAACTTCTATAAGTTTCCAGCAGTCTTTTAAAGTCAATGCCATTGGCTGTTCGCACGCTACGTGTTTACCATGTTCCATACCGTAAACAGACATTTCTGTATGGTATTCCCAAGGTGTAGCTATAAGAATTAAATCAATATCATCTCGCTTTACAAGATTTTTCCAGTCGTTTTTGTCTTTAAAATATAACGTCGCTTCTTTTTGCTGAATGGTTTTAAGGTATTCTTTATTTTTTTGAAGGTTTTCTTCATTTAAATCTGAAAGCGCAATAATTTCTGCATGGTTATTTTTTATCAAGTATTCAAACATTTGAATAAGAACACTTCCTCTGTTGCCCAAACCAATAATTCCCACACGTACATTGCTTATTGCATCTGTTGTTAAATTTACAGCATTGCCAAGCACTTTTTCGGGTTTAAGGAGCTGGTGGAGTTCATCTTTTTCGGCTTTTTGTTCGGTTGCACATGCCACTAAAGAGGGCGTAAAACCTAAAAATAGTCCAGCTCTTGCCGTAAGGTTGAGAAAAGATTTTCTGTTCATAATTTAAATGTTGATTAGAACAGAAAGTTATTAAATATAATAGTGATTTAAAACTTAAATCTTAATTATAATTTTTGTGAAAACAAGCATGTTTTTAGTGTTTCCTCATAGATAGCTTCATATTGAGGTACAATGTTGTGGATATCGAACTTTCTTGCTTGAGACTTAGCATTAGTTTTAAATTTTAAAAGAAGTTTTTCATCTTTTAAAATTTTTATGGCATTAGTACTCATCGCATCAATATCACCAACATCGCTTAAGTAACCAGAAAACCCTTGTTTATTTACTTCGGGAATGCCACCTGTATTGCTCGATATTACAGGTACACCAGATGCCATAGCCTCTAATGCAGAGAGACCAAAGCTTTCGGTTTTACTTGGTAATAAAAACAAATCACTAAAACACAATATTCTATCAATTTCATTACTATTGCCAAAGAATACTACTTTATTTGAGATGCCTAATTCACGGCATAGTCTCTCGGCTGGTTCTCGCTCTGGTCCTTCTCCTACCATCATTAATTTTGCAGGAATTTCTTTTTGAATGTTATAAAAAATATTAATAATGTCTGGAATACGTTTAACTTCTCTAAAATTACTAATGTGTGTAATAATTTTTTCATTATCTGTAGCCATCATTTCACGTTGACAATCGGTGAAGTCATGCTTAAATTTATTTAAATCTATAAAGTTTGTGACCACACTTATTTTCTGCTTAATATTGAATAAACGCAACGTATCGTCTTTTAGACTCTGCGAAACAGCTGTAACTGCATCAGATTTGTTTATGCTAAAGGTAACCGCTGGCTTATAAAAAGGATGATTACCCACTAAAGTAATGTCTGTGCCGTGCAGTGTAGTAACAATTGGTACATAAATATCTTCTTCTCTTAACATTTTTTGGGCCATATAAGCAGCATAAGCATGAGGAATAGCGTAGTGCACGTGAAGAATTTCAATTTTATGAAGTTTGACCATATCCACCAACTTGCTTGACAAAGCTAATTCGTAAGGCTGATAATGAAATAAAGGATACTCTGGCACATTTACTTCATGATAGTGAATGTTATTACCTAAAAGCTCTAATCTTACAGGTTGATTATAGGTAATAAAGTGTATGGTATGCCCTCTTTTTGAAAGTTCTAAGCCTAACTCTGTGGCTACTACTCCACTTCCTCCAAAGGTTGGATAACAAACAATTCCTATTTTCATATTTTAGATTTAAAAAATTTGAAGTTAAAAAGTTTAATTTCTATTTAGCTCTTAAAAATTAAACAACTTCTATCTGGTTAATCAATTAGTGGTTAAAATTGAAATTACTTACAGATTATTTCAGTTTCAACGAACTATCTAATTATTGCTTCGTAGATAGCTTCCTGTATATTAGTTCTAATATTTTCACGTAGCAACATGTTTTTCCCTTTTGAAGTAGGATAGGTTCTATTTGCCATAAAGACATAAACTAACTCTTCATCTGGATCTGCCCAAGTGTATGTGCCTGTAAAACCAGAATGCCCAAAACTATTCATAGAAACACAACCACAAGTTGGCCCAGATTCGCCTAATTGAGGCTTATCGAAACCAATACCACGTCTCACTTTTTTTTCACAATAATAACAAGTATTAAATTTAGCTATTGTTTCTGGTTTTAAATAGCGTACACCTCCATAATAACCCTTTTGCAAGTACATTTGCATAATTTTTGCAATGTCATTGGCATTACTAAAAACGCCTGCATGTCCTCCAACGCCATCTTGCATAGCTGCTCCCATATCGTGGACATAGCCTTGTACCTTTTGAAAACGGTAATAATCATCTTCTTCGGTGGGTACAATACGCTTGTTACTAATCGTCTTGTAAGGATTGTAAACCGTATTATTAGCACCTAAAGATTTGTAAAAATGATCCTGAACCAACTCGTCTAAGGGTTTGTTATAATGGCTTTCTATATATTGCTTTAAAATATAGTATGGTAAATCGCTATAGCGATATCGAAGTCGCGATAATAAATCTGTGTCTTTAATTAATTTAGGTATAGAGTCTTTATAATCCTCTCTCATAAAGAGATTATTTGCTACCTCAATATTAAATTTGCCTGTTTTTGTTTTTCGGTAATACTTTGTGGATGGTTGTTTGGTAACGGTATCTAAAGTGGCATAATAAAACGGAATCCATGGTTTTAATTGCGCGTAATGAGATAACATTTTTTTAATGGTAACATCCTTTTTATTCGATTTTTTATACATGGGAATTATCTCAGACAATTTAGTGTCTAACGAAACTATTCCTTGTTCTTCCATTTCCATTAATAAAGGCAACGTCGCAACTATTTTCGTTAATGAAGCCACGTCGTAAATATCATCATCTTGTACAACTTCTGCATCTTTATTGTAGGTATGTTTCCCAAAGTTTTTGTTATAAACAACTTTACCTTTTCGAGCAACAATTAATTGTATTCCAGGCGTCATGCCAGAATTTACCGCATGATTAGCAATAGAATCTATTTTTTTTAATTTATAAGAACTTAAGCCTACGCGCTCAGGAATAGTATAACCCAAACGTAACAGAGAATTTGTTTGAACACCATCGCCAACTTTAAAGTAAGGTCCTGCAGAAACCGGCAAAGTACCTTTAGCCGAAAGCGCTCCAAATATTATCTCTGCCGATACCTTTTGGGCAATTTCACTATTTTGATAACTGACGACTACACTTTCGATATTGGTAATTGTTTGAAGGTCTAATAAAGCGTAAGGCTTTGCAAAAACATCTAAAATAACAGTATTTGTCCGCGCTATTTCGTAAAGCCATGTAAGCTCTTTATCTGAAAATTTATAAGATTTCCATGGGTTTTCATTAGATTTATGAAAACCAACAATAACCGTGTTATAATTTTGAAGCTTGTCTATTAAATCGTTTAAATGGTCAGCTTTTATTTCATGAACCTGAGCATATTTTTTAAGCGTGTTTAAAAATGGTTTGCCGTCATCGTCACCTAACTTAACATAAGCTATTTTTTTTGTTTCCAAATGGCGTAATGGTAAAAGTTTAGAAGAATCACGAGCAATTGTAACCGCTTGTTCCATAAGCTGCTCGTATAATATGTCGTCCCATGAACGATTTAAATCGCTGCTTAAATTAAAGGTAGAAATTGGTTTGTAATTGTTTAAACCGACTTTGTACTTCGCCTGCAATATTTTCTTTACAGAAAGCGATAAGCGCTCTTCGGTAATTAGTCCTTTGTTATAGGCGTTTTCAAGTTTAGCGATGCCTGCTTCAGGATTTACAGACATTAACATAACATCATTACCTGCTAAAAATGAAGCCAAATCAATGTTGCCAACTGTATCTACAGTACCACTGTCATCTCCATCTAACCCTTCGAATTTAAAATCTGCAGCACCTTTCATAGTTAAGGCATCTGTAAAAATGAGTCCTTTAAAGCCTAATTTTTCTTTTAAAATAGTAGTAACTATATTTTTAGATAGTGATGAAGGGTAGTCTTGTCTTGGCTCTAAACTTGGTATGTTTAAATGTGCAACCATAACGCTTGATAGCCCTTCTTTAATTAGCTTTTTGTAGGGATATAACTCTACAGAATCAATTCGTTTTTCATCGAAAGCAACAGTTGGTAAGGTTAAATGCGAATCGTCTTCTGTATCTCCATGACCAGGAAAGTGTTTCGCATTAGCTAAAACACCAGCGCTTTGCATGCCTTTCATGAAAGCAGCAGCTTTTTCGGTTACATTGTCTCTATCTTCACCAAAAGAACGGTTTCCAATAATTGGATTGTTAGGGTTGGTATTTATATCTACAACTGGCGCAAAATTAAAATGAACACCCAAACGCTTACAATGCTCTCCTAATTGCCTTCCTGTTTGCTCAATTAAATAGTTATCTTTTATGGCACCAAGTGTCATATTCCAAGGAAAAGAATATGTAGAGTCCAAACGCATGCTTAATCCCCATTCTGCATCCATACCAATAAGCATAGGTGTTTTAGAAGCGGCTTGTAACTCATTATTTAATTTGGCCTGACGATAAGGACCACCTTTAGAATATATAATACCTCCTATTTTCTGGTTTTTAACCAAATCCAGAACTTTTGCTTTTTCTTTTTCAGTTTGACTTGAAAAAACCTGAATCATATATAATTGAGCAACTTTCTCTTTTAAAGTTAACGAATTATACACGCTATCGACCCATTTTTGTTGCGATTCAATATCTTTTACAAGTAATGGGTTAACCATTTCCTGAGCATAAAAAGCGAACGAAATAAGGGATAAAGTAAGTAATAGGATTAATTTGCGCATAAAATATTTAATGAATAAATGTTGCTAAAGTATATTACAACTAAAAACTATACCAAGTTATTATTTTTCCTATTCTTATTAAAGGTTTTAATATAGATTTATGAAGAAAATATTAAATATACAAACGCTACTTTTGTATTGTTTTAAAAAAAAGGAGATTCATTTTTTTAATTAACAAAAGGGTAATAAATGTGTACTCAATTTAATAAGTCGATATACTTATCATGATAGCCTAATAAATACAAAACGCCATCTAAACCTATGCTTGAAATAGAACTTTGGGCATTGTCTTTAACTTTAGGTTTTGCATGAAATGCAATACCTAATCCTGCTAAATTAAGCATGGCTAAATCGTTAGCGCCATCACCAATGGCTATGGTTTGATTGATGTTTAAACCTTCTTTATTTGCAAGCAGTTGTAAATATTCAGCTTTTTTGCTGCCATCTACTATATCACCAATATAGCCTCCTGTAAGCATGCCGTCTTTTATTTCTAATTCATTAGCATATACATAATCAATGTCTAACTTTTTTTGCAGATAATGCCCGAAAAAAGTAAAACCTCCAGAAAGAATAGCTGTTTTAAAACCATAATAATGCAATGTATCGATAAGACGTTTTGCTCCTTTTGTAATTGGTAATTTTTCTGCAACTTCTTGTAAGACCTCTTCATTCAACCCTTTTAACAGTTTCATTCGTCTTTTAAAACTTTCGTTGAAATCTATTTCTCCCTGCATTGCCGCTTCTGTAATTGCTTTTACTTGAGCACCAACACCTGCTAATTCTGCTAACTCGTCTATGACTTCGGTTTGAATTAACGTAGAATCCATATCGAAACATACCAAACGCCTGTTTCGTCTAAAAATAGTGTCTTCTTGGAAAGCGATATCAACATCTAATTCCCGAGATATTTCCATGAATTTTTGTGTGAACTCGGTTTTATCGTCAATTTTTCCACGAATTGATAATTGAATAGAAGCTCTTGGGTATTCGTCTTGTTTTACTAATGAAGTTCTTCCTGTTAGTCGTTTTATAGAATCGATGTTTAAATTTTTTTCAGCAATGACCTTGGTCACTTCCGAAATTTGCTCAGCCGCTAATTTTTCTCCTAAAATAGTTACGATATAACGATCTTTACCTTGCAAATTTACCCAATCTTCGTAATCGGGAAGTGAGATGGGCGAGAATTTGGCTGTAATACCCAGTTCGTAAGCTTTAAATAATAAGTCTTTTAGTACTGAGGCTGATTTTTTTCCAGATTTAATTTCGAAAAGGATACCCAATGAAAGTGTATCGTGAATGTTTGCTTGGCCAATATCAAGAACCTTAGCACCATATTGCGCTAAAACAGCCGTTAAGCTGGAAGTTAAGCCTGGTTTGTCTTGTCCAGAAATATTAAGTAAAAAAATGTCGTTGGGTTTAATATCACTCATTGTTGAGATAGTTAGCGTCGGTTAGTTAAGAAATCTATTATGCCAACTCTCACTTGCTGGTACCTCCCAGTTTTCTTTATACTCTGCAATGTTATTTACCAGATTATTAAATACAATGGTATTTTTAGAAACGGCTTTTTGTTTTGCCATAGTTCTAAAATCTATAAGCGTTTTGTAAGCAACGAAGTCTCCTTGCTTGTAAGAAACGTTCATTTTATCCATTAAATCTACATTATATTCTTTTTCTAATTGTTGAATAAAATGTACTGAAGCATCGATACTACAACCAGTTGCAGCCTGTTCTTCCTGATTTAACGCTATTATAATAAAGCGTTTATATTTAATCTCGAAACCCGCATTTAAATTACTACCATGTGCGGTCCAGTTCGTTAAAAATATATTTATTTTATTTTTTATTTCTTCAAGTTCTTCATCTGTAAAAGACCGATTGGCCTGATAGATCCAAATGCGTGAAGTTTCTGGAAGTGTGTTAAAATCTACTAACATTTTATTTTAATCTTTCAATGTAATTTAAAACCCTTTTTTTAACGTAGCGTTGTTCGCTTAAATCGTAAAAATCTTTTTCTTTATAATATATTTTCAGGTTTAAGTCTTTGTTCGATTGTTTTAGTAAATCTTTGCCCTCGAATTGAGTGACAATTAAGAAAACATATTCTTTATTAAAATCGTTAACTACTTTAATATAAGAGATACCTTCGTTATGTACCGACACTAACTTAGCTTCCATTTTAAAGTCATCTTCATTCTTTGGAGCTGGTGGTGGAGGCGGAATATCGCCGAGTTCTTCCTCATCACTTGAGATTAACTCATCAGCTGTAAAAGACGACATAAATTCTGTACCACAGGTTGTAATCATCAACACGCCAATGTCCTCAGCAATCGAGTCAATTTCGTCTGTAGCGCTTTTATTTTTAAAAGCTTTAGACAATGATTTTCTTTTTTCAAAACTTTTAATTAGACATATACCTAAGGCAATTTCTTTTTTAGACATTTCTACGTCCTTTGAAAAAGTTTCTGGATCGTCTTTAATACACTCACATGTGTCGTCTGCCATTAATTGTAATACTGCTTCTTTCGATTTATTTTGTGAAAATGATATGCTCACAAAAAAAAGAGTAATTGTGGATATTAGGATAATTTTACTCATGTAAAGTTTTAAAAAAATTAATTTTATTTTATTGACGGTTTACTATAAATCTTGGGCATTGGCAATTAACTCTGCAACATCCATAACTTCAATTTCTCCTTCTTTATTTTTTCCTTTTACACCATCTGTCATCATAGTATTACAAAAAGGACATCCAGCTGCTATAATTTGAGGTTTTGTTTCTATAGCTTGTTCTGTTCGCTTAATGTTTACATCTTTATTACCAGGCTCTGGCTCTTTAAACATTTGCGCACCTCCTGCTCCACAACATAATCCACGAGACTTACAAGATTTCATTTCTACAAGTTCTGCATCTAATTTTCTAATTAAATCTCTGGGAGCTTCGTAAACTCCATTACCACGTCCTAAATAACATGGGTCGTGAAAAGTTATACGCTTACCTTTAAACTGACCACCTTCTATGGTTAAGCGTCCTGCATCTAACAGGTCTTTTAAAAATTGTGTATGGTGTACAACATCGTAAGATCCGCCTAAACCTGGATATTCGTTTTTAAGAGTATTGAAACAATGCGGACAAGCGGTCACTATTTTCTTTATTTCATAAGCATTTAAAACCTCGATATTGGTTACAGCTTGCATTTGAAATAAAAATTCGTTTCCTGTTCGTTTTGCCGGATCTCCTGTGCAACTTTCTTCTGCACCTAATACAGCGAAAGAAACATTTGCTTTATTAAGAAGCTTTACAAATGCCTTGGTTATTTTTTTTGCTCTATCGTCGAAACTTCCAGCGCAGCCTACCCAAAATAAAACTTCTGGTTGTTTGCCTTCTGCCATCATCTCTGCCATTGTTGGCACTTTTATTTGTTCGCTCATGTTAATTCTCTTTTTTACTTTCTAACATTAAGTTTTGTTTGTATTCTTTAGCGTCTTCAATAATTTGTGTTGATAATAATTGAAATAACATTGGAGAGTCGGCATCGTAATTAAGCATATACCAATTGTTATCTGTATCCTTATCTTTTATAAATATTGTAATACTATTTTTTATTACTGCATTTAGCGTATTATTAGAAATAAACTCCACTTCCATGCCTTGAACTTTCATCATTTTAACCATCATTTCCTGACTTTCCTCATCAAATTCTTGATTCTTAAAAGTCATTTTCATTTTCATATCGTAAGATAAAAATGCATATTCAGCATCGTTTTCTTCGTCTTTAAAAATTTTCGAAATTTTATAATCTGGTATTTCGTTAGGGATTTCTATTTCAAAATCAGCGTTGCCTTCGAGCATAGATTTTATAACAGGAACCATAGATTCTTTAGGTACAATCTCGAACAATTTAGGATGCGTCATGTCTATTAGCGCATCGTAATTTTTAGCATTAAAATTATTAAACATTTCGAGAGCTACTTTGTTTAATTCATTGTTAGCTGTATTTTCCTGAGCAAAAGTGTTCGTTAAGCTTCCAAAAAGGAATAGAGCAATAATTAATAATTTTGTAATTTTCATGTTGTAAATAAGATTATTTATTTTCCTTAATGGCTGCAAAATCTGTTTTTGAAATCCTGATATATACAGCTATTTTTTTTAAACCGTTTTTTAGTTTGTTTTTTGGGTTATACTTTTCAATTTCAGTACGCCTGATGGCATCTTCGCCTAATAATTGCATTTGGTTTTCTGAACAGTAATCACAAAACACTTTTTTTAAAACAATGTCTTGCGGTGCTCCGTCTATAAACTTTATTTCTGTATAAGCTTTAATTTGTAATGAATCTTCTGTATAGGCTTGAGATGAAACGATGGTGCAACTTAATAACAGCACAAATGTTAGTGTGTATTTTATTAATTGTTGCATTGTTCTACTCGTTTTTCCAGTTCAATCTATCCATTTGGTTATATGGCCAAGGTGCTCCGTTATTTTCTATATTTGTCATCATGTTATTAAGCTCCATTGGCGCTGCGCTTTCTTCCATAACAAGGTAGCGACGCATTTCCATAATAATATTAAGTGGGTCTATACTAACTGGACAAGCCTCTACACAGGCATTGCAACTCGTACATGCCCATAATTCTTCTTTTGTTATATAATCGTTTAGTAATTGCTTCCCATCGTCTACAAATGTACCTTTATTAGCATCAATATTTTTACCCACTTCTTCCAGACGGTCTCTGGTGTCCATCATTATTTTTCGTGGTGATAGTTTTTTACCGGTTTGGTTTGCAGGACACTCGCTGGTGCAACGACCGCATTCTGTACATGTGTAGGCGTTAAGTAAGTTTACCCAGCTTAAATCCTGTACATCACTGGCTCCAAATTTAGCAGGTACATCATCAGTGTCTTCTTCTGGAGGTGCTGCGTAAGGATCTGCTTCTGGATCCATCATGAGCATTACTTCTTTTGTTACTGCGTTATTATTTTCAAATTGACCTTGTGGTGTTAATTTACCATAGTATGTATTTGGAAATGCTAAAAGTATATGTAAATGTTTAGAAAAATAGAGGTAGTTTAAAAATATAAGTATACCAACTATATGTAACCACCAAGCGCTTCTTTCTATAATATGTAAGCTGCTTTCTGAAATTCCTGAGAAAATTGGCGCAATAAACTGACTAACAATATTACCTGAGTTAAGGGCTTGAAAAGAGCTGTCTGTGGCATTCATAATTAGAAATAATGCCATAAGCACCATTTCAAAATAGAGAATAAAATTACCGTCGTTTTTAGGCCAGCCTTTCATTTCCGGGTTCATAAAACGTTTCAATTTTATAATGTTTCTTCTAATCCAGAATATAACAACAGCAATAAAGACCAATGCCGCAAGAATTTCGAAACTACCAATTAAAAAACCATAAACAGACTCTGGCAGGATACTTAAGCCTATACGATGTGTACCAAATAAACCATCAATAATGATTTCTAACACTTCGATATTAATGATTATAAAACCAACATAAACAATAATATGAAAAAACCCTGCAATTGGACGTTTTACCATTTTACTTTGCCCTAAAGCAATCATGGCCATATTTTTCCAGCGTTGTGGTTTATTGTCGCTAATGTCTTTGTCTTGCCCTAAATTTATATTTCGGTATAACTTTTTTACATTTTTCGCAAAGTAACCAATGCCAGCAATTAGAATAATGGCAAATAGTATGTTTGGTAAATAATTCATTTTATTGGGTTGGTTTATTGTTTGTCTTCTATTTCATTTCCTTCAGCATCATAGCGTTTTGGTTTTTTTCCAAATAATGAGAAATGAACATATCGTTTTGGGTTTAATTTCATGTCTTGTAATAATTCTTCCATTTGGTTGGATGCTCCAGACAAGTTTTTATAAAGCTCATCGTCTTTTAAAAGTTTACCTATAGAACCTTCTCCATTTTCAACACTTGCAATAACATCATCGAACTTTTTAATAGTTGCTTGTAAATCTTCCACCGTTTTTGCAATATCTATCTGTGCCATTTTATCTGTCATCGTAGAAAGGTTGGTAGAGGTATTTTCGAAATTGTCAATGGTATTATTTAATTTAGATTTGTTGGTATCAACTAAGCCATTTAAAGATTTCGCTGTAGCGTTAAACGTGGCTACTGTGCTATTTAGATTGGCTATACTGTTTTTTAAATCGGCTTGCGCCTGTGCATCGAAAGCGTTATTAAAACCTACTAACAGGGTGTCTGTCTGGCCCATGACACGTTCTATTTTTTCCTGTAAAGGCGTTAAACGCTCGTTTACCAGCTCCATCATCCCTTCTTTAATCTGGCTTTTTAAATAATCACCATCTTTAACATCTGGTCCATCATCGTAAGCTGGAATAATTTGTATGGCTTTACCACCAATAAATCCATTTTGAAATAATTCTGCCTTACTATTTTTAGAGAACCTAAAGCGCGTATCAATATCCATTTTAACGATGAGAATTCCAGAGCTATCATCTTCAAAATAAATATCTAAGACTTTACCTACGGCATAACCATTAACGGTTACAGGTGTTGAGGGTCTTAAGCCTTCTACATTGTCGTATTTTGCATAAATTACAATAGAGTCGTCTAATAGATTGTTACCTTTTAAAAAACTGAAACCGAATATAAATAAAACGATTCCTAAAATTGCTAGTATTCCTGTTTTAACTGCTCTTGAGATTTTCAAAGTTATAGTGTTTAATTGATGACAAAAATAAAATAAAAATAGTTAGAATAACTCTATTTTGTACCATCATTTAAGGCTTTTTGTAAACTTATACGTTTCCCATCCTTATAAGCGACAATAAATGCGCTTTCGAATCCTTTTTGTCTGGCTTCCTTTTGCAATTTGTTAATTTTATTAATGTCTGAAGTATAGCCGTAAAAATATTTATAAAACTTCCCTTCTTTTTCTCGTGAAATATCTTGTAAACCTTTAAAATTATAAGATTTGGGTTCTATTTTTTTTGAAGCTGCAGCTATTTGTACCTTAAAAATGGTATTTGGAATTATATTTTCTTCTAAAGTAACAGTATCATCTTCTTCGTCTGAAATGATATAGTCTGTATGGATAAAATTTTGTTCCACATTATTTTTATACGAAAGTATTGCCTTTGCAATGGCACTTGACAACTCTGTTTGCCCTTTGTTAGAATTGAGATATTTTCCTTCGTCAGTATTAGTAATAAATCCAGTTTCAACCAAAACACTTGGCATTACCGTTTGATGCAACACAATAAATCCCGCTTGTTTAACTCCTCTGTTTTTACGTTTTAATTTATCGGTAAAATTCTTTTGAATTAAACTTGCCAATTGTATGCTTTGATCTAAATACGCTTCCTGCATTAAGGTTAGCCCTATAAAGGATTCTGGCGAATTAGGATCGAAACCCTCGTAGTTCTCCTTGTAATCATCTTCTAAGAAAATAACTTCATTTTCTGCTTTCGCAACATCAAAGTTTGTCTTGTTTCTGTGTACCCCTAAAACATAGGTTTCAGAACCATATGCTTGTGAGGTGTGTGCATTACAGTGTATAGAAACAAATAAATCTGCATTTGCTTTATTTGCTATTTTACCTCTTTTAAATAAATCGACAAAGACATCTGTTTTTCTTGTATAAACAACTTCAATATCCTTATTCTTCTCAAGTTCTTTACCAACAGCCAAGACTATTTTTAGAGCGATACCCTTTTCGGTATACCCAGCTTTAGAAGGCTTTCCAGGGTCTTTACCACCATGTCCAGCATCTAAAACAACTATAAATTTGTCAGATTTTTTTTGTGCATTAGCAGATAAGGTCACTGTTAATGTTATTATAATTAATACGAAAAGTGTTTTTAGTCTCGTTTGCATAGTAATATAACCAGTTTTACAGGTGTTTAGTATGGATTTATAAATTATATGGTTATGATAAATTAATCATAAAAAATATATGTAATTTTGGCAATTCAAAAACCGAGCCATACTTTAGCAAAAATACATACAAAAGCATTGCATACAAATAGATTTCATATACTTTTTGCCGTAAGTTTTACAGTGTTTATCAACACTTTATGCTTTGCCCAGATAAAAGACGGCGAAAATGAGAGTTTGGAAATAGACCCTAAGCCAGAAACAGAAACTATAAAAGAAATTGAAGTTAAAGAAAACGACACTTTGGTTTTAGGCCAAACGGAAGCGTTAATTGCTTTAAAAGAAACAGATTCTACTAAAAACGATTCTATAAAACCTAAACCTGCATTACTGCAGGATATTGTTACTTACAATGCACAAGACTATACTGCTTTTAATAAAAAAGAGCAAAAAATGTATTTGTATAATGAGGCGCATATTCAATATCAAGACATGGATATTACTGCTGGTATTATTGTTATAGATTATAATAAAAACGAGGTTTATGCAGGACGTTTAAAGGATTCGGCAGGTGTGTATTCTCAACGCCCTGTATTTAAACAAGGTCAAAGTGTGGTAGAACCAGACTCTATTAGATTTAATTTTGATACTGAAAAAGCTATTATTTGGAATTCAAGAACCGAACAGAATGACGGTACAATTATTTCAGAATTAACAAAAAAGGAAAATGATTCTGTATATTTTGTTCAAAATGCAAAATTTACCACAGCTGAAGATTTAGATGATCCTGAATATTATTTATTAATGAATCGGGCTAAAATTGTACCCGATAAAAAGGTTGTTACAGGTGCCACACAAATGTTTATTTACGACGTGCCTACACCCATAATCGTGCCTTTTGCGTTTTTTCCACTAAGTAAAAAACAAACTTCAGGTGTTATTTTCCCAAGTTTTGGAGAACAAAATGACAGAGGTTATTTTCTGCAAAACGGTGGCTATTATTTTGCTATTAGCGATTATATAGATTTGGCAGTTTTAGGAGATTACTATACCAATGGTAGTTATGGTTTAAGATTAGAGAATAATTATAGAGTACGCTATAAATATAATGGTCGTTTAGGCTTTAGGTACGAGAATTTAATTACTAGCGAACGTGGTTTTCCAGATTATTCCAAGAATACCATTTATAATTTAAGATGGTCGCATACGCAAGATGGTAAGGCTAATCCAAGTTCACGATTTTCGGCATCGGTAAATTTAGGTAGTAGTAATTATTATCAACAATCTGTAAATCAAGTAAATACAGCGAGTTTTCTAAACAATACCTTATCGTCTTCTGTGTCTTATTCTAAAACATTTGCAGGTGAGCCACAAGTTAATATGAGTTTAACTGCAACACATTCTCAAAATACACAAACCGAAGAAATAAACTTAACGTTACCAACATTGCAAGCCAGTGTGGGCCGCGTTTATCCTTTTGCCCCTAAAGTAGGTTCTAAAAAAGGGATTATTCAAAATATAAATTTACAATATAATGTAAGAGGAGAAAATAGAATTCAAACTACAGATTCTTTATTCTTTAAGCAAGAAATGTTTAACGATGCTAAAATTGGTATGCGTCATTCTATACCTGTTACCACTAATTTTAAAGTCTTTAATTATTTTAGTGTAAGTGCCAATGCTAATTTTGATGAAACCTGGACATTAAATACCATAAATAGATTTTACGACAGCGAAAATAATGAAACAGTAACCGAAGATATTAACGGTTTTGATGCTTTTAGAACTTACAACTTTAGTACCAGTGTTGGTACCACTATTTATGGTCAGTTTAATTTTGAAAAAGAAGGAGAAGATAAAAAAATTAAGGCCATTAGGCATGTAATGCGACCAAGTATTAGTTATAATGTGAACCCTGCTTTCGATAAATATTACGAGACTTACGAAGTAACCGATATTAATGGAGATGTTATTAGAGAAGACGAATTTACCCGTTTTGAAGGTAGTTTGTTCGGGTCACCTAATAAAACTTATTCCAGCTCCATAGGTCTTTCTTTAAGTAATAATATTGAAGCCAAGGTTAGAGACAAGGATAGTACTAAAGTAGAACCAAAAAAAATAACTATTCTTAACAATTTAAACTTTTCTACTTCCTATAATCTTGCAGGAGACTCCCTTCGCTTTAGCCCAGTTAGAATGAGTGGTGGCACCCAACTGTTTGATAGTAAAATGAACGTAAATTTTGGAGCCACTTTAGATCCTTATGCTTTAGATAATAACAACACCAAAATAGACCAGTTAAATATTAATAATGGTGGTAGTTTATTTCGATTAACAAGCGCCAACCTTACTTTGGGTTACAGTTTAAATAGTAAGGGTAACGAAAGAGACTCCAATACAAGCGAACGTAGCAGGAACGAAACCTTAGACAGTGGAGGTCGTGATGACGATTTATTTGGTCGCTCTCAGGACTTTGCAGACCAACGCTTTACCGATGAAGACGATGAAGAGAAAGAGGAAACACCAAGTGACCTTTACAACTATTCGATACCTTGGAATTTAAAATTAGCTTATGCAGTTAATTATTCCAATTCACAACGTCAAAACGAAATATCCTCACATTCTTTAATGTTTTCTGGAGATATAGAAATCTCGCCGCGTTGGAGCGTTGGTGCTTCTTCGGGTTACGATTTTAAAAACCAAGGTTTTACCTACACGCAACTGCGTTTTGCACGCGATTTATTAAGCTGGCGAATGAATTTTAGCTGGATTCCTTTTAGTGATAGAAGTTCCTGGAATTTCTTTATTGGCATTAAATCTAATATCTTAAAAGATTTAAAATACGAAAAACGCCGCTCGCCAGATCAAAGTCTTTAAATAGCCTTTTTTTTAGGTAAAGCTTATTAGAAATTTAAAACACTTTTATTATGAAAAAGATAATTACAACCTCTCACGCTCCTGCTCCAATTGGGCCTTATAACCAAGCCGTTTTAAGTGGGAATACTTTATACACCTCTGGACAAATAGCTTTACATCCAGAAACTGGTGAATTAATAATAGATACTATTGTTAATGAAACGAAACAAGTTATGGAGAACATGAAAGCCGTTTTGGCTGCTGCAGATATGACTTTTGAAAACGTTGTAAAATCTTCGATATTTATTAGCGATATGAATAATTTCACCGCTATAAACGAAGTGTATGCTCAATATTTTAATGAAGCCACAGCTCCTGCAAGAGAGACAGTAGAAGTTGCTAATCTTCCAAAATTTGTAAATGTAGAAATTAGCATGATTGCAGTGAAATAAAATACCGTAGTGTTAAAACAAAAAAAACCGCAACGTTGACGTTGCGGTTTTTTTATTATATGTAATTGTCCCGTCCTGAAATAGCGATACACTAAAACATTAGTGTAATGAAACCATCAGAAAACACTGGGTATGTAAAGCGTACCCAAAAAGATTATTCAATTTCTTTTAAGCTTCAAGTTGTTGGAGAAATAGAATCAGGTCA